>NZ_JBVHXT010000023.1:126279-146382 GCF_055569255.1 Streptomyces sp. NPDC029296 | reverse complement strand
GCAGTGGCTGCACACCTACAATCACCACCGCGGACACACCGCGCTGAAAGGGCAACCACCCGCCAGCCGCGTCCCCAACCTCACGGGTCAGTACACCTAGGCGACGGGCGCGCCCCCGGTCGCGCTCCAGTGGTACAGCGTCATCGCCACGCTGGTGGCGAGGTTGTAGCTGGAGACCTGGGGGCGCATCGGCAGGCGCAGCAGGTGGTCGGCGCGGGCGCGCAGCTCCGCCGAGAGACCGGTGCGTTCCGAGCCGAAGGCCAGCACGGCGTCGTCCGGCAGCCGGGTGCCCCGGATGTCCTCGCCCTCCGGGTCCAGCGCGAACAACGGCCCGGCGGGCAGGCCGGCCGGGTCCAGGCGCTCCACGACGGTCGCGAAGTGCAGGCCCGCGCCGCCGCGCACCACGGTGGGATGCCAGGGGTCGAGCGTGCCCGTGGTGACCACCCCGGTCGCCCCGAACCCGGCGGCCAGCCGGATCACGGCACCGGCGTTGCCCAGATTGCGCGGGTTGTCGAGGACCACGACGGGGGCGGTGCGGGGCGTACGGGCGAGCGCCCGCAGACCGGCCTCCCGGGAGGGCCGTACCGCGAGGGCGGCCACTCCGGTCGGGTGCGGGCGCGGGACGAGGGAGGCGTACGCCTGCCCGGTCACCTCCGTCAGCAGGGCGTCCAGCGTGTCACGGACGTCCCCGGCCAGTTCCCCGGCGAGCCCGAGGGCGGCCTCGCGGTCGGTGGTGACGGCGACCGGCACCTCGGCGCCGAAGCGCAGCGCGTGCTTGAGGGCGTGGAAGCCGTCGAGCAGGACGGCGCCCTCCTCGTGCGCACGCCAGCGGCTCAGCGGGTCGGTCATGCGGTGAACCCTACGTGGTCGGGCGTGCCCTCCTCCGCGGAGCGCGGCGCCGGCACCGTGCGGCGGGCGAGCCGCCCCCGCGCGCGTGCCGCCAGGCCGCCGAGCCGGCGCAGGAAGGACGTCGGCAGGAACACCGAGTCGGCGGCGATCATCGCCAGCGAGAAGAAGGGCAGGCCGAGGACGACCGCGATCACCAGGTGCTCGGCCATCATCACCACCAGCAGGACGTTCTTGACCCGCCGGTTGAAGAGGCTGAACGGGAAGGCGACCTGCACCATGACCGTCCCGTAGGCCACGACCATCATGATCGTGCCGCTGGAGGACATCAGGTCGGCGAGCCCGGGCCAGGGCGAGAAGTAGTCCAGGTGGAGCGGGTAGTAGACGGCGGTGCCGTCCTGCCAGCGCGAGCCCTGGACCTTGTACCAGCCGGCCGTGGCGTAGATCAGGCACGCCTCCGCCATGATCACGACCAGGGCGCCGTTGTGCAGGACGTTGGCGACGACGTCCAGCAGGGTCCGCGGCTCCCGCCAGGCCGCCCGGCGCGCGGCGGCCCACCACAGGCCGAGTCCCGCCCAGGCCGTCCACAGCAGCGCCGGGATCAGCCATTCGGTGGCATGGAACCGCCCGGTCAGCGCTGCCGCGCCGAGTGCCATACCGAGCACCGCCCACAGCACCGGCCCCACCCGGTCGGCGGGCACCCGCTCCCCCCGCGCGCGTGCCGCCGCCTCGCGCGCCGCGCGGCGGGCGTCCAGGGACCACACCTGTCCGCAGCGCGTGAACACCAGGTAGATCGACATCAGGTGCAGCACGTTGTCGCCGCCGTCGCCCACGAAGACGCTGCGGTTCTGCAGCGACAGCACGCCCACCATGAACAGCACGGAGGAGGTGCGGGTGCGCCAGCCGAGCGCCAGGGCGGCGGCGGCGAGGACGGCCAGCGCGTAGCAGAGCTCGAACCACAGGCGTCCGTCGGACCACAGCAGCGCCGAGAAGGCCTGGTTGTCGTCGGTCAGCTGCCTGGCGAGGTTCCAGCCCCAGGGCCCGGAGGGGCCGTACAGCTCCTGGCGGTGCGGGAACTCGCGCAGCAGGAACAGCAGCCAGGTCCCGGCGAACCCGATCCGGATCACGGCGCTCTGGTACGGGCCGAGGGCCGCGCCGGTGACCCGGGCGATACCGCGCGACAGCGTCGGGGAGAGCTGGTTCACCGCACGCCTCCCGCGGCCTCGTCGGACGTCACGGGCCACCAGGGCAGCAGGCGGTGGACGGGCTTGTCGGGCACGCGCTCACGACTCCAGGGCGGCGGTTGCACATTGAGGGTGCTGGAACGGACCTGCACGCGCCGGATCACGCCGTCCCGGCTCGTCGGATCGCTCCGGTACAGGCGCATCACCACGAGCCGGCGCAGGTACTGCTCGGACAGCGAGCCGCGCAGGCCCACGGCACGGTTGTCGGTGCCGTGCGTGGCGGAGAAGAAGTCCCAGGCGCGGCGCAGCTCGTTCTGCTGGGTGTGACTGGGCACCGGGTTGCCGTCGATGGCGGCACCGTCCTGGGCGGACAGGTCGGTCCACCCGGTGGTGCGCAGCCCGCCGTCCCGCGTCCGCACCTCGGCGCGGACCTGTACGGCGATGTTCTGCTGCAGCGGGTTGGGGGCGAACAGCTTCCAGTTCTGCTCGAACTCGGGGTACACCCATTCCTCTATCGCCTCGCCGTGCTGCTTCGTCACGGTGTTGGAGGGCGCGAGGCTGAGGAACACCATCAGCAGATGCGCACAGGCGGCCACCCCCACCACCGCGAGCGCCAGCGCGGCACCGACCTGGTAGGGGAGGGACAGCGCGGCCACTCCGGCAGGAGGCCGGGGGGCGCCGGCGCGGGGGCCGGCGGCGTCGGTACGGGGCTCGGGCGGGGTGGGGCCGGTACGAGCGCCGGGGGCCGCGGCCCACGGTGGGGGCGGCTGTGGTGACCGCGGGGGCTGTGACGGCTGTTCCGGGAGACGCGTCCCGGCCGGCCCGTCGGGAGCCTGCGGTTCCCGCGAGTCCTTGTCGTACGCGTCCATTCCGTCCCGTCCCCCGTCTCGGTGCGTTCTCGTCCGGCCCGGTCGTTCCGCCCGGTGTCGTCCGCCCGGCATCCGGCCCGGCGGGGCAGCCCGGCGGCGCAGGCTTCGTCACAGGCGCCACATGCTGCACGAGCACCACGTCTCGGCGCCCGCACGGAACGGTACTCAGCCGGGGGCACCGGGCGCAGCCCCGGGTACGAACCGAGCGCGCGGACCGGAACGCACGGCGGTACCCCAAGGCTAGGCCGCACGGCCCCCGACGCCCCGACCGACGCCGGTGACGCGGACACGGCCCCTCTCCCGGCCCACCCCCTTCCGGGCCCCGCCCCTCTCCTGCCACGCGGCCACGGGCCGGGCCCCGGCTGCGGCCGTCCCCCTCCACACCGGCCCCGGCCACCGCCGTCATCCCCCTCGGCACCAGCCCCGGAGCCCCGCCCCCACTGGTTGTCCACAGGCCGGGGCGGGAGTTTTCCACAGCGGTTGACACCCCGTGGCGGCCCGGCACACCATGGTTGCGCACGGACCGAACGATCGGTCGGGCCGGAGCAGACGGACAGTGTTCACCGCACAGCCGAGGTCAGGGGGACCGCATGGCCACAGCAGCCGCGCAGCGCACGGCCCGCACCGGGGCGGACGGCGCGCCGGACACCGCCGGCACGACGGCCTGCCAGCACGCTTTCGACGCGGCCGTGGCCGCGGACGAACGCATCGAACCGCGCGACTGGATGCCCGACGCCTACCGCGCGACCCTGGTCCGGCAGATCGCCCAGCACGCGCACTCCGAGATCATCGGCATGCAGCCGGAGGCCAACTGGATCACCCGCGCGCCCTCCCTGCGCCGCAAGGCCATCCTGATGGCCAAGGTCCAGGACGAGGCGGGCCACGGCCTGTACCTGTACAGCGCGGCGGAGACGCTCGGCACCAGCCGCGACGAGCTGCTGGACAAGCTGCACACCGGCCGCCAGAAGTACTCCTCGATCTTCAACTACCCGACCCTGACCTGGGCCGACGTCGGCGCGATCGGCTGGCTGGTGGACGGCGCCGCGATCACCAACCAGGTCCCTCTGTGCCGCTGCTCCTACGGCCCGTACGCCCGCGCGATGGTCCGGATCTGCAAGGAGGAGTCCTTCCACCAGCGCCAGGGCTACGAACTGCTGCTGGCCCTCAGCAAGGGCACACCGGAGCAGCACGCCATGGCACAGGACGCCGTGGACCGCTGGTGGTGGCCGTCGCTGATGATGTTCGGCCCGCCCGACGACGAGTCCCGGCACTCCGCGCAGTCGATGGAGTGGAAGATCAAGCGCCACTCCAACGACGAGCTGCGCCAGCGCTTCGTGGACATCTGCGTCCCGCAGGCCGAGTCCCTGGGCCTCACCCTCCCCGACCCGCACCTGCGGTGGAACGAGGAGCGGGGGCACTACGACTTCGGTCCGATCGACTGGACGGAGTTCTGGGAGGTGCTCAAGGGCAACGGCCCCTGCAACGACCAGCGCCTCACCCAGCGCAGGCGCGCCCACGACGAGGGCGCGTGGGTACGGGAAGCCGCCGCGGCCTACGCGGCCAAGCACACCGGCGACACCGGTGGGACGGGAGCGACGCGAGCATGAGCACCACCGACTGGCCCCTGTGGGAGGTCTTCGTGCGCTCCCGGCGCGGCCTGTCCCACACCCACGCCGGCAGCCTGCACGCGCCCGACGCCGAGCTGGCCCTGCGCAACGCCCGCGATCTGTACACCCGGCGCGGCGAGGGCGTCTCCATCTGGGTCGTCCCGGCCGCCGCCGTCACCGCCTCCTCGCCGGACGAGAAGGATCCCTTCTTCGAGCCGGCCGCCGACAAGCCCTACCGGCACCCGACCTTCTACGAGATCCCGGAAGGGGTGAAGCACCTGTGACCGCCACCGGCCCCGCCACCGTCCCGGTGACCGCCGCGCTCGCCCTCGGCGACGACGCCCTGGTGCTCTCCCACCGCCTCGGGGAGTGGGCCGGTCACGCCCCCGTCCTGGAGGAGGAGGTCGCCCTCGCCAACATCGCCCTGGACCTGCTCGGCCAGGCCCGGGTGCTGCTGTCACTGGCCGGCGACGAGGACGAACTGGCCTACCTGCGCGAGGAACGCGCCTTCCGCAACCTCCAGCTGGTCGAGCAGCCGAACGGCGACTTCGCGCACACCATCACCCGCCAGCTGTACTTCTCCACCTACCAACACCTCCTCTACGCCGAACTGGCCGCGGGTGACGGCCCGTTCGCCCCGCTGGCCTCGAAGGCCGTGAAGGAGGTCGCCTACCACCGCGACCACGCCGAGCAGTGGACCCTGCGGCTCGGCGACGGCACGGAGACCAGCCGTGAACGGATGACCCGCGCCTGCGCCGCGCTGTGGCGGTACACCGGGGAGATGTTCCAGCCGGTGGAGGGCCTGGCCGCCGACTGGGCGCTGCTGGAGGAACGCTGGCTGGAGTCCGTCGGGGGCGTGCTCGCCCGTGCCACCCTCGCCCTGCCCGAGGGGCCGCGCACGGGGGCCTGGTCGGCCGGCGCCGGCCGGCAGGGCCTGCACACCGAGCCGTTCGGCCGGATGCTCGCCGAGATGCAGCACCTGCACCGCAGCCACCCGGGGGCGTCATGGTGACCTCCACCGCCCTGGAAGCGGAACTGCTGGAGCTGGCCGGGTCGGTGCCCGACCCCGAGCTGCCCGTGCTCACGCTGCGGGAGCTGGGCGTGCTCCGCGCGGTCCATGTTCACGGCGCGGGCACGGTGGAGGTCGATCTCACCCCCACCTACACCGGCTGCCCCGCCATCGAGGCGATGAGCGCCGACATAGAGCGGGTGCTGCGCGCCCACGGCATGCGCGAGGTCACGGTCCGCACGGTGCTGGCCCCCGCCTGGTCGACCGACGACATCACCCCCGAAGGGCGCGAGAAACTGCGGGAGTCCGGCATCGCCCCGCCCCGCACGCACCGCGCGGCCGGCCCGGTGCCGCTCACCCTGGGCCCGACCCTCACCGAGTCCGCCCACACCGACGGGAACACCCGCCCGGAGGCCGGGACGGAACCGGTCCGCTGCCCGCACTGCGGATCGGCCGGCACCGAGCTGCTGAGCCGGTTCTCCTCGACCGCGTGCAAGGCGCTGCGCCGGTGCCTGGCCTGCCGTGAACCGTTCGACCACTTCAAGGAGTTGTGATGGCACGCTTCCACCCGCTCCCGGTGGCCGCGGTCGACCGGCTCACGGACGACTCCGTCGCCCTCACCCTCTCGGTCCCGCCCGAACTGCGCGAGGAGTACCGGCACGCGCCCGGCCAGCACCTCGCCCTGCGCCGCCGGGTCGACGGCGCGGAGGTCCGGCGCACCTACTCGATCTGCTCCCCCGCCCCCGACCCGGCCGGCGAGGGCCCGGCCGCCCTGCGGGTGGGGGTGCGGCTGGTGGAGGGCGGCGCCTTCTCGACGTACGCGCTGAAGGAGATCAACGTCGGGGACGAACTGGACGTGATGACCCCGGCGGGCCGCTTCACCCTGGAACCGGCACCCGGGCTGTACGCGGCGGTGGTCGGCGGCAGCGGCATCACCCCGGTGCTGTCCATCGTCGCCACGCTGCTGGCCCGGGAACCGGCGGCCCGGTTCTGCCTGATACGCGGCGACCGGACGGCCGCCTCGACGATGTTCCTGGAGGAGGTCGCCGACCTGAAGGACCGCTACCCCGAGCGGCTCCAGCTGGTGACCGTGCTCTCCCGGGAGGAGCAGCAGGCGGGCCTGCCGTCGGGCCGGCTCGGCCGGGAACGGCTCGCGGGGCTGCTGCCCGCGCTGCTGCCGGTGGGCGAGGTGGCGGGCTGGTTCCTGTGCGGGCCGTACGGGCTGGTGCGGGGCGCCGAGGGGGCGCTGCGCGACCTGGGGGTGGCGCGTGACCGGATCCACCAGGAGATCTTCCACGTGAACGCGGGCTCGGCCCCGGTGGCGACGGCGGCGGCTCCCGCGCACAGCACCGTCACCGCGCGTCTCGACGGCCGTGGCGGCACCTGGCCGGTGCGGGAGGGCGAGTCGCTGCTGGAGGCGGTGCTGCGCAACCGGCCCGACGCGCCCTACGCCTGCAAGGGCGGGGTGTGCGGGACGTGCCGGGCCTTCCTGGTCGAGGGCGAGGTGCGCATGGACCGCAACTTCGCGCTGGAGACGGAGGAGACGGCGGCCGGGTATGTGCTGGCCTGCCAGTCGCGTCCACTGACCGAAAGGGTGGAGCTGGACTTCGACCGCTGAGACGCCGTCCGCCCCCTTCCCCTGGGAAGGGGTGTCCCGCCACAGGACGGTCAGGCGACGAAGCCCGGGGTGCCGTCGTCGGTGACGACCGGGCGGCCGGCCTGCTGCCAGTCCTGCATGCCGCCGTCGACGTTCACCGCGTCGATGCCCTGCTGGACCAGGTACATGGTGACCTGGGCCGAGCGGCCGCCCGAGCGGCAGATGACATGGACGCGGCCCTCCTGCGGGGCGGCCTCGGCCAGCTCGTCATAGCGGGCCGCGAACTCGCTGAGGGGGATGTGCAGCGCTCCCTCGGCGTGGCCCGCCTGCCACTCGTCGTCCTCGCGGACATCCAGCAGAAACGCGCCGTCCTCGAGATCCGTGACCTGGACCGTGGGCACACCAGCTCCGAAATTCATGGCTCCGACGCTACCCGACGCCCGGCTCAGCCCTGTCCCAGCAGCCCCGCCAGCTCCGTCTCCCGCTGGGCGATGTCGGCGTGCAGCCGGCCGGCGATCTCGTCGAGCAGAGCGTCGGGGTCGTCCGGGGCGAGCCGGAGCAGCCCGGCGATCGCGCCCTCCTCCAGCTCACGGGCGACCAGGGTGATCAGCTCCTTGCGCTGGGCGAGCCATTCGAGGCGGGCGTACAGCTCCTCCGCCGGGCTCGGGCGGCGCTCGGGCGGCACCGGTCCGGCGGCCCACTCGGCGGCCAGCTCCGTGAGAAGGGTCTCGTCACCGCGGGCGTAGGCGTCGTTGACCCGGCTGAGGAACTCCTCGCGCCGCTTGCGCTCGTCCTCCTCCTGGGCCAGGTCGGGGTGGGCCTTGCGGGCGAGGTCGCGGTAGAGCTTGCGGACCCGCTCACCGGGCCGCACCCGCTGCGGGGGCCGTACCGCCTGGCCGGTGAGCATGGCGGTGGCCTCCGGGAACAGGCCGTCGCCGTCCATCCAGCCGTGCAGCAGCTCCTCCACGCCCGGCAGCGGCAGCACCCGGGCACGGGCCTCGTCGGCGCGGCGGATGTCCTCGGGGTCGCCGGTGCGGGCGGCCCGCGCCTCGGCGATCCGCGCGTCCAGCTCCTCGATCCGGGCGTAGAGCGGGCCGAGCCGCTGGTCGTGCAGGCGGGAGAAGTTCTCGACCTCGACGCGGAACGTCTCCACGGCGATCTCGTACTCGATCAGCGCCTGCTCGGCGGCCCGGACGGCCTGCTCCAGCCGCTCCTCGGGGCGCGGCTCCTCGGACGACTGGCCGGCTTCGGGGGTGGTCACCCGCTCAGCGTAGCGCCGTGGGGCGCTGCGCCGGTCCCGGGCCGGGGCTCCGGTGCGCCGCCTTCCGGGAGCGGACGGGCGCTGTGCCGCCGCGGTGGCGGGGGTGTGCCGCCCGGCGCGGACGCGTCGGGGCCGGGCGCGCGGCGACCCGCGCCCCGGGCGTCCCAGCCCGCGCCCGGGAAGCACCGCACCCCGGAAAGTGGCTCACACCCCCGTCTCCGCCTCGATCCGGCCCGCCCGGATGCCCGCGAGGAGGTCGGCGTGGTCGGATTCGGTGCGGTCGGCGTAGGCGACGGCGAACGCGGCGACGGCCTCGTCCAGCTCCTCGTTCTTGCCGCAGTACCCGGCGATCAGCCGCGGGTCGGCGCTGTGCGAGTGGGCGCGGGCCAGCAGGGCGCCGGTCATCCGGCCGTAGTCGTCGAGCTGGTCGGCGGGAAGGGCGGCCGGGTCGACGCTGCCCTTGCGGTTGCGGAACTGGCGCACCTGGAACGGGCGGCCCTCGACGGTGGTCCAGCCGAGCAGGATGTCGCTGACGACCTGCATCCGCCGCTGGCCGAGGACCACCCGGCGGCCCTCGTGCGCCACCGGCGCCACCGGGAAACCGGCCGTGGCCAGGTGCGGGACCAGCGCGGAGGGGCGGGCCTCCTTCACCTGAAGGATGAGCGGCTCCTCACGGTGGTCGAGCAGCAGGACGACGTAGGAGCGGGTGCCGACGCTGCCGGTGCCGACCACCCGGAAGGCCACGTCGTGCACGGCGTACCGGGCGAGCAGGGGACGCAGGTCCTCGCCGATCGTGCCGGCGTACTCCTCCAGGGCGAGGGCGACCGCGGCGGCCTCGGCGTCCGGGAGCGGGCGCAGTACCGGCGGGGCGGGCACGAACCGGCGACCGCCGTCCGCGACGGGCTCCGTCGACTTCGCCGCGAACCGGCCGCTGGTGTTGGACCGGGCTTTCTCCGAGACCCGCTGGAGGGTGCCGAGCAGGTCGTGGGCGTCGGTGTGGGAGACCAGTTCCTCGTCCGCGATGGCGTTCCAGGCGTCGAGCACGGGCATCCTGGCGAGCAGCCGCATGGTGCGGCGGTAGGCGCCGGCCGCGTCGTGGGCCGCCGCGCGGCAGGTGTCCTCGTCGGCGCCCGTCTCCCGCCCGGCCAGCACCAGGGAGGCCGCGAGCCGCTTCAGGTCCCACTCCCAGGGGCCGTGCACGGTCTCGTCGAAGTCGTTGAGGTCGATGACGAGGTCGCCGCGGGCGTCGCCGTACAGGCCGAAGTTGGCCGCGTGCGCGTCCCCGCATATCTGGGTGCCGATCCCGGTGACGGGGGTGCGGGCCAGGTCGTACGCCATGAGTCCGGCCGATCCGCGCAGGAAGGCGAACGGCCCGGCCGCCATCCGGCCCACGCGCAGCGGGGTCAGCTCGGGGATGCGGCCGGCACCGGACTCGCGTACCGCGCCGACCGCGTCCGGGCGGCCGGTGTCCGGCTCGAACGCGTGGTGGGCGGACCGCGGCACGCTCCGCCGCAGCGCCTTGCCCTCCTCCTTTGGCGAACCCGGCGACCCCGGCGACCCCGGCGCATCCGATGAACCCGGTGAGTCCGGCGCCCCCGGCCCGCCCGGCGACCCCTGCGGCGGCCAGGGGGCGAACCCCCGCACCCGGGGCAGCCGACGCGCGCCCCGGTCCGCCGCGTCCGCCGTCCCCGCACCGCTTCCGGTCACCGCGACCGCCTCCCCCACACTGCCCGCGCACCCTCGGCCGAGTGCCGGTACGAACATCAGCTCGGAGAGACGGTACAACCGGTGGCGGAACGCATCAGCCCCGCGCGGCCGGCCCCCGATACCGCCCTGCCCGCCGGCCCGGCCCCCGGCACCCCGCCCGGCACCGTCCCGGCCGGCTCCCGGCCCGGCCCCGGCTCTCCGGAAACCGCGGTGGGACAATGGGCGGCGGCCTCATGCGTCAGGAAGGTGTAGGCCCATGACCACCCGACCCGGTCTGCGGGAGCGGAAGAAGGCCAAGACCCGCCGCCTTCTCCGTCAGGAAGCCCTCCGCCTTTTCGTCGAGCAGGGATACGACAACACCACCGTCGAACAGATCTGCGACGCGGCCGACATCTCGCCGAGCACGTTCTTCCGTTACTTCCCGACGAAGGAGGACGTGGTCCTCACCGACGATCCCGACGAGCCCGACGACCTCGACGCCCCCGATCCGCTCACGCGGGAAATGCCCGCCGCATCCGGACCGGCGGAGCCGCCGGCGGGCGACGCGGTGCGGGCGACGCTCCACGATCTGCTCGCCCGCAGCACCGGCCGGGACCGGGACACCCTGCTGGCCCGGCTCGGGCTGGCCGCACGGGTCCGGCCCCTGCGTGCGCGGCTGTGGCAGCGGCAGGAGGCACAGGTGGCGCACGCGGCGGCGCTGCTCGCCCGGCGCACCGGCAGGGACGAGGACGCGTACGAGGTGCGGCTGATCGCGGCCGTCCTCACCGCGGTGACCACCGAGACCCTCATGTACTGGGCGGAACGGAACGGCGAGCCCGATCTGACGACCCTCGTCACCCGGGCGCGGGAGCACCTCGGCGACCTCCGCCTGTGACCCGGCCCACCAATCGGGCCGACCCCGGCGGCCCTTGAGAGCTTCCTCACAGGAACACCACACTGGAAAAACGAAAGTGGGCAGTCTCTGAGAGACTGCCCACTTTCGCATGGTGCGCGAGGGGGGAGTTGAACCCCCACGCCCTTGCGGGCACTGGAACCTGAATCCAGCGCGTCTGCCTATTCCGCCACCCGCGCATTGGGTGTGTCTTCCGGTTCCTTCCCTTTCGGGCTGGCCCCTTCCGACATCGAGAACATTAGCACGACGTCCGGGGTGGATTCACATCCCTTCCCGGCGGCCCCCGGAGCCGCCTTCCCCCGGTCCGGGGCCCGCCGGACGGCCGGTGGACGCGCCCGCCCGTCCCCCGCGTCCCCCGCCCGTCCCGTCCGTCTCGGGGAGACTCGGTTCACGTATCAACCTCGTACCGGTCCCGGCCGTCTCCCCGGAAGGCGGGCCGGGCGCACAGCCGGGTGCGGGACACTGGTCTTCGCCCGCCTCTACGATCCATGGCAGCAGGACACGCGGCAGGAGTTCGAAGGGGAGGCGCTGGGGGAACCGGCTGATTGGCGGGCGCGTAGATACGATCAGTGAGCAGTACCCGGCAGTACCCCGGCAAGGCAGCGGCACACAGCAAGGCAAGACGACGGCAGGGACGGAGGAGGTGCCCCATGGGAGTCCTGAAGAAGTTCGAGCAGCGTCTCGAAGGTCTGGTGAACGGCACCTTCGCCAAGGTCTTCAAGTCCGAGGTCCAGCCCGTGGAGATCGCCGGTGCGCTCCAGCGGGAATGCGACAACAACGCCACCATCTGGAACCGCGACCGCACCGTTGTACCCAACGACTTCATCGTGGAGCTGAGCGCGCCGGACTACGAGCGCCTCAGCCCCTACTCCGGGCAGCTCGGCGACGAGCTGGCCGGCATGGTGCGCGACTACGCCAAGCAGCAGCGCTACACCTTCATGGGCCCGATCAAGGTCAACCTGGAGAAGGCCGACGACCTGGACACCGGGCTGTACCGGGTGCGCTCGCGCACCCTCGCCTCCTCCAGTGACCAGCAGGGCCAGCAGGCCCCGTCCGCCCCGGCGGCCGGCCGGCCCGCGGCCGGCGCTCCCGGCGGCTACGGCTATCCGCAGCCCGCCCCGCCCGCCGGCGCCCCCCCGATGCCGGCCACGCCGCCGCCCGGCGCCCGCCCCGGCGGGTACGGCTATCCGCAGCCCGCCACCCAGCGACCCGCCGCGGCCCCGATGGGCGGCGCGCGCACCCGCTACTGGATCGAGATCAACGGCACCCGCCACCAGATCTCCCGCCCGACGCTGGTGCTGGGACGCAGCACCGACGCCGACGTGCGGATCGACGACCCCGGCGTCTCCCGCCGGCACTGCGAGATCCGGACCGGAACGCCCTCGACGATCCAGGATCTCGGCTCCACCAACGGCATCGTGGTGGACGGGCAGCACACCACCCGCGCTACGCTCCGCGACGGCTCGCGGATCGTCGTGGGCAGCACCACCGTTATCTATAGGCAAGCCGAAGGGTGAAGCGGGGGCAATGTCAGAGCTGACCCTCACGGTCATGCGGCTGGGTTTCCTGGCCGTACTGTGGCTGTTCGTGATCGTGGCCGTGCAGGTCATCCGGAGCGACCTGTTCGGTACGCGCGTCACCCAGCGCGGATCGCGTAGGGAGGCGGCCCGGCCGCAGCAGGGCGGCCGCCAGCAGGCCCGGCAGCAGGCGCGGCAGCAGGCCGCGCCGCCGCCGCAGCGCGGCCAGCAGGGCGGCGGCGGCCGGCGCGGCCGCAACGCCCCCTCCAAGCTGGTCGTGACCGAGGGCACGCTCACCGGCACCACCGTCGCGCTCCAGGGCCAGACCATCACCCTGGGCCGGGCACACGACTCCACGATCGTGCTGGACGACGACTACGCCTCCAGCCGCCATGCCAGGATCTACCCGGACCAGAACGGCCAGTGGATCATCGAGGACCTCGGTTCCACGAACGGCACGTACCTGGACCGGACCCGGCTGACGACCCCCACACCGATCCCGCTGGGCGCGCCGATCCGCATCGGCAAGACCGCAATCGAGCTGCGGAAGTAGTGCTACGTCATGAATAAGCGCGAGCGGAGCGAGCACGCCGCGGCAGGCCGCCACCCGGTCTCCGGCGCGCTCCCGACCGGAGGGTGGGCAGTGTGGCTCGACACGACCGGCTGCATTCGGAGCCGACGGGCGAGGTGCGCATGAGTCTGTCACTGCGCTTCGCCGCCGGATCGCACGAGGGCATGATCCGCGGCCACAACGAGGACTCCGGCTACGCCGGCCCGCGCCTGCTGGCGATCGCCGACGGCATGGGCGGCCAGGCGGCCGGCGAGGTCGCCTCCTCCGAGGTGATCTCCACCATCGTCCCGCTCGACGACGACGTGCCCGGCTCCGACATCCTCACCTCCCTCGGCGTCGCCGTGCAGCGCGCCAACGACCAGCTGCGCGCGATGGTCCAGGAGGACCCCCAGCTGGAGGGCATGGGCACCACCCTCACCGCCCTGCTGTGGACCGGCCAGCGGCTCGGCCTGGTCCACGTCGGCGACTCGCGCGCCTATCTGCTGCGGGACGGCGTCCTCACCCAGATCACCCAGGACCACACCTGGGTGCAGCGGCTCGTCGACGAGGGCCGCATCACCGAGGAAGAGGCCACCACCCACCCGCAGCGCTCCCTGCTGATGCGCGCCCTCGGCAGCAGCGAGCACGTCGAGCCCGACCTCTCCATCCGCGAGGTCCGCGCCGGCGACCGCTATCTGATCTGTTCCGACGGCCTGTCCGGGGTGGTCTCCCACCAGACGATGGAGGAGACCCTCGCCAGCTACCAGGGCCCGCAGGAGACCGTGCAGGAGCTGATCCAGCTCGCGCTGCGCGGCGGCGGCCCCGACAACATCACCGTCATCGTCGCCGACGTGCTGGACCTGGACCAGGGCGACACCCTCGCCGGCCAGCTGTCGGACCAGCCGGTGGTGGTCGGCGCGGTCGCCGAGAACCAGCACCACCCGCAGGACAACGGCATCATGCAGACCCCGGCCGGCCGCGCCGCCCACCTGGGGCGCCAGGGGCACGGCGGCGGCGAGTTCGGCCCGCCCGGCTCCGGCGACCCCGGCTACGCCCCGGCCGACGGCTTCGGCGAGTACGCCGACGACGACTTCACCAAGCCGCGCAAGCAGCGCAGATGGCTGAAGACCTCGCTCTACGGCGCCCTCGCCCTGGCGGTGGTCGGCGGCGGTCTGTACGGCGGCTACCGCTGGACGCAGACGCAGTACTACGTCGGCGCCAAAGGGGAGCACGTCGCGCTCTACCGCGGGATCAGCCAGGACCTGGCCTGGGTGTCGCTGTCGAAGGTGGAGAAGGACCATCCCGAGATCGAACTCAAGTACCTGCCGCCGTACCAGCAGAAGCAGGTGAAGGCCACGATCGCCGAGGGCGGCCTCCAGGCGGCCCGGACGAAGGTCGACGAGCTGGCCGTACAGGCCTCCGCCTGCCGCAAGCAGGCCGAGCGCAAGGCGGCGGACGAGGCCGCGCGCAACGCCAAGAACGGCAAGGACAAGGCCGGGAGCCCGGAAGGCACCGGTGGCACCACGGGTGCCGGCGACGGCACCGGCACCACCGCGGGCACGGGCACGCAGACCGCGTTCTCCGCGGACCCCGCCGGCCCGGTCACCGCCTTCGTCGTCCAGGCGTCCCTCGTCACGAAGGCGTCCCCGACCCCGAACCCGTCGGCCTCGAAGACGCCCTCGGCGTCCTCTTCGAAGTCTCCGTCCACGACCCCGTCCGCGACCCCCAGCCCCGGCCCCACTCTCTCGGAGGATGAGCAGAAGGTCGTCTCGCTGTGCGGTAAGCAGTAGGCAAGCCGTGAGAGGCCCCGTCACACGATGAGCAGTTCTACGAATACGCCGACGCATCACACGTCCACGATCGGCGCCATCGGCGCGCCGAGCCGCCGCAACACCGAGCTGGCCCTGCTGGTCTTCGCCGTGGCCATCCCGGTGTTCGCCTACGCCAACGTGGGCCTGGCCATCAGCGACCAGGTCCCGTCCGGGCTGCTCAGCTACGGCCTGGGCCTCGGTCTGCTGGCCGGCGTCGCCCATCTCGTCGTACGGAAGTTCGCGCCGTACGCGGATCCGCTGCTGCTACCGCTGGCCACCCTCCTCAACGGGCTGGGGCTGGTCGTGATCTGGCGGCTCGACCAGTCCAAGCTGCTGCAGTCGCTCAGAGGGTTCTCCCCGGCCGCGCCGCGCCAGCTGCTGTACACCGCGCTGGCCATCGCCGTGTTCGCCGTCGTGCTGATCTTCCTGAAGGACCACCGGGTCCTGCAGCGCTACACCTACATCTCGATGTTCTGCGCCCTGGTGCTGCTCATCCTGCCGCTGGTGCCGGGCCTCGGGGCCAACATCTACGGCGCGAAGATCTGGATCCGGATCCCCGGACTGGGCTCCCTCCAGCCCGGCGAGTTCGCCAAGATCGTCCTCGCCGTCTTCTTCGCCGGGTACCTGATGGTGAAGCGGGACGCGCTGGCCCTGGCCAGCCGCCGCTTCATGGGCCTGTACCTGCCGCGCGGCCGAGACCTCGGGCCGATCCTGGTCGTCTGGGCGATCTCGATCCTCATCCTGGTCTTCGAGACGGACCTCGGCACCTCGCTGCTGTTCTTCGGAATGTTCGTCATCATGCTGTACGTCGCCACCGAGCGGACCAGCTGGATCGTCTTCGGTCTGCTGATGTCCGCGGCCGGCGCCGTCGGCGTGGCGAGCTTCGAGCCGCACATCCAGACGCGTGTGCGCGCCTGGCTCGACCCGATGCGCGAGTACGAGCTGAGCCGCCAGATCACCCATGACGGCATCCTCCACTCCGACCAGCTCCAGCAGTCCCTGTGGGCGTTCGGCTCCGGCGGCACCCTCGGCACCGGCTGGGGCCAGGGGCATTCGGACCTGATCAAGTTCGCCGCCAACTCCGACTTCGTCCTCGCCACGTTCGGCGAGGAGCTGGGCCTGGCCGGCGTCATGGCGATCCTGCTGATCTACGGCCTGATCGTGGAGCGCGGCGTGCGCACCGCCCTCGCCGCCCGCGACCCGTTCGGCAAGCTGCTCGCCATCGGCCTGTCCGGCGCCTTCGCCCTCCAGGTCTTCGTGGTGGCCGGCGGTGTCATGGGTCTCATCCCGCTGACCGGTATGACCATGCCGTTCCTGGCCTCCGGCGGTTCCTCCGTGCTGGCCAACTGGGCCCTGATCGCCATCCTGATCAGGATCAGCGACACCGCCCGCCGCCCGGCCCCGACCCCCGCGACCAACCCCGACGCCGAGATGACCCAGGTGGTCCGCCCGTCATGAACAAGCCCCTGCGCCGGATCGCGATCTTCTGCGGCCTGCTGGTGCTGACCCTGCTGCTGCGGGACAACTGGCTCCAGTACGTCAGGGCCGACGGCCTCAAGGACGATCCGAAGAACCGTCGTGTCACGATCGCCCGCTACGCCACCCCGCGCGGCGACATCATCGTCGGCGGCGACCCGATCACCGGATCGTCCGAGTCCAGCAAGAGCGGCCTGAACGACCTGAAGTACAAGCGGACCTACAAGAACGGTCCCATGTGGGCGCCGGTCACCGGGTACGCCTCGCAGGCCTTCGGCGCCACCCAGCTGGAGTCCCTCGAGGACGGCATCCTCACCGGCAACGACGACCGGCTGTTCTTCCGCAAGACCCTGGACATGATCACCGGCAAGGAGCAGCAGGGCGGCAACGTCGTCACCACGCTCAACGCGGGTGCGCAGAAGGCCGCGTTCGAGGGCCTGAGGAAGCAGGGCGGCAAGGGCGCGGTGGTCGCCCTGGAGCCCTCCACCGGCAAGATCCTGGCGCTGGCCTCCTACCCGTCGTACGACCCCTCGTCCTTCGCGGGCAACACCGACGACGACGCGGCGGCCTGGAAGAAGCTCCAGAAGAAGTACAACCCCGCCGACCCGATGCTGAACCGGGCGCTGCGCGAGACCTATCCGCCGGGCTCGACCTTCAAGGTGGTCACGGCGGCGGCGGCGCTGGAGAACGGCAAGTACACCTCGGCCGACCAGCGGACCGAGACGCCGCTGCCGTGGACCATGCCGGGCACCACGACCGAGCTGAAGAACGAGGGCAACATCCCGTGCGAGAACGCGACCATGCGGGTCGCGCTCCAGTACTCCTGCAACACCGTCTTCGGCAAGATCGGCTCCGACCTCGGCAACGACAAGATGCTGGAGGAGGCGAAGAAGTTCGGGTTCGACTCGGAGCAGTTCACCCCGGTCCGCGCGACCGCCTCGGTGTTCTCCGACGACATGAACCAGTCGCAGACCGCGCTGTCCTCCATCGGCCAGTACAACACCGCCGCCACCCCGCTGCAGATGGCGATGGTGGCCTCGGCGGTCGCCAACGACGGCAAGCTGATGAAGCCGTACATGGTCGACGCGCTCCAGTCCCCCAACCTGGACCCGGTCGCCAAGACCGAGCCGGAGGAGCTGAGCCGGCCGCTGTCGCCGAAGAACGCGCAGATCCTCCAGGACATGATGCAGACGGTGGTCGAGAAGGGCACCGGCACGAACGCGAAGATCGACGGCGTCACGGTCGGTGGCAAGACCGGTACCGCCCAGCACGGCGTGGAGAACAGCGAGAACCCGTACGCGTGGTTCATCTCCTACGCCAAGCTGCCCGACGGCAGCTCGCCGGTGGCGGTGGCCGTGGTGATCGAGGACGAGGGCGCCAACCGCGACGACATCTCCGGTGGCGGCCTGGCCGCCCCGATCGCGAGGAACGTCATGAAGGCGGTCGTCAACTCCAAGAAGTGACCGCCGAGGGCCGGGTAGGTGACGCCGCTCACACCCTTTTCACATCGTCGCACGTAGCGATACCGGTCCTGTATCGGGTTACGGGCTTGGCCAGGTCACACAGAGCGAGCCGGGTACGGTAGGCCCGGACGGCAGCGCCTCCGGCCGCGCACAGGGGCGCGGCCGAGACCGACGGAGAGGGCTGGTAGGTAGCTATGGAAGAGCCGCGTCGCCTCGGCGGCCGGTACGAGCTGGGCCAGGTGCTCGGCCGCGGTGGCATGGCCGAGGTCTACCTCGCGCACGACACCCGGCTCGGCCGCACCGTGGCGGTGAAGACGCTGCGCGCGGACCTCGCGCGCGACCCGTCCTTCCAGGCCCGGTTCCGCCGGGAGGCCCAGTCGGCCGCCTCGCTCAACCATCCCGCGATCGTCGCGGTCTACGACACGGGCGAGGACTACATCGACGGGGTCTCCATCCCGTACATCGTGATGGAGTACGTCGACGGCTCCACGCTGCGCGAGCTGCTGCACTCCGGCCGCAAGCTGCTGCCCGAGCGGGCGATGGAGATGACCATCGGCATCCTCCAGGGCCTGGAGTACGCGCACCGCAGCGGCATCGTCCACCGGGACATCAAGCCGGCCAACGTCATGCTGACGCGCAACGGCCAGGTCAAGGTGATGGACTTCGGCATCGCCCGCGCCATGGGCGACGCCGGCATGACCATGACCCAGACGGCGGCGGTCATCGGCACCGCCCAGTACCTCTCCCCGGAGCAGGCCAAGGGCGAGCAGGTCGACGCCCGCTCGGACCTGTACTCGACCGGCTGTCTCCTCTACGAACTGCTGACGGTACGGCCGCCGTTCGTGGGCGACTCCCCGGTGGCCGTGGCCTACCAGCACGTCCGTGAGGAGCCCCAGCCCCCGTCGGTCTTCGACCCCGAGATCACGCCCGAGATGGACGCGATCGTCCTCAAGGCGCTGGTCAAGGACCCGAACTACCGCTACCAGTCGGCCGACGAGATGCGCGCCGACATCGAGGCGTGCCTGGACGGCCAGCCGGTCGCGGCCACGGCCGCGCTGGGCGCGGTGGGCTACGGCGGCTACCCCGACGACCAGGCGACGACCGCCCTCGGCGCGGACGCGGGCGCGACCACCGTGCTGCCGCCGATGGGTCCCGACGACGGCGGCTACGGCTACGACGACCGCCCGGACCGCCGCCGGCAGCAGAAGAAGAAGTCCGGCACCGGCACGGTGCTGCTGGTGGTCGCGGGCGTGCTGGTCCTGGTCGGCGCGATCCTGATCGGCAAGTGGGCGTTCCCCGGCAAGGCCGACGACGCGCCCCTGCCGGCGCCGAACTTCGTGGGCCGCACCTACGCCGAGGCGCAGAAGATGGCGGTGAACTCCGACCTGAAGCTGGCCCCGCCCACCCGCAAGGAGTGCGAGGACCAGCCCAAGGGCAAGGTCTGCACCCAGGACCCGGCGTCCGGCACGGAGGTCGAGAAGGGTGACACGATCACCCTGGTGGTCTCCAGCGGCGCGCCCAAGGTCCAGGTGCCGGACGTGCGCGGGGCCCAGTTCGAGCAGGCGGAGACCCAGCTCAAGGAGAAGGGCTTCGACGTCGAGAAGAAGCTGGAGGTCTCGGACCGCACGCCGGGTGTCGTGATCGACCAGAACCCGGAGCCCGGGCTGAACAAGGAGAAGGGCACCACGATCACCCTCACGGTCGCCAAGCCCGAGGAGAAGATCGCGGTCCCCGACGTCACCGGCAAGTCGTGTGACGAGGCGAAGGCCACGCTCCAGGCCCAGGGCCTGGTGCCGTCCTGCAACGAGACCCCGGTCACCGACCCGGCCCAGGACGGCAAGGTGCAGAACACCAACCCGACGGCGGGCCAGCAGGTCGTCAAGAACACCAACGTGGTGATCAACGTCGGCAAGGCCCAGCAGCAGCAGTCCTCGGTGCCGCGCGTGGTGGGCCAGCGGGTGAAGGACGCCAAGAAGCTGCTTCAGCAGGCGGGCTTCAACAACATCCGGTTCGCGGACGGCAGTTCCGGTGACGACAACGCGTTCGTCACCCAGCAGGATCCGCAGCCGGACAGCACGGCGGACCCGAACGCGACGACGGTCACGCTGACCACGATCTCCTTCGACGGCGGTCACGGGAACGGCAACGGGAACGGGAACGGGAACGGCGACAACGACAACGGCGGGGAGACGAACTTCTTCGGCGGCCTGGGCGGCTGACGCCTCCGTCCGCCGCGTGGGGGGGGGGGGGGGGGGGGGGGGGGGGGGGGGGGGGGGGGGTGGAGGGGGGGGGGGGGGGGCGGGGCGGTGAGGGG
>NZ_JBVHXT010000023.1:0-126269 GCF_055569255.1 Streptomyces sp. NPDC029296 | reverse complement strand
GTCTGAAGCCGGGCGAGGCCACCCGGGTCTTCAGCCGCTTCTGGCGGGCCGACCGGGCCCACGCGCCGTTTCCGGCCGGCTGTCAGCCCCGTAGTTCCTTCGGCGGGGTGCGGTCGGCGTCGACCTTCTGCACGCGCACCAGCTCGCCCCAGACGATGTAGCGGTAGCGCGAGGTGTAGACGGGGGTGCAGGTCGTCAGGGTGATGTAGCGGCCGGGCTTGCTCCTGCCGGATGCCCTGGGGACCGCGGAGAGGACCTTGACGTCGTACTTCGAGGTCTCGGGGAGGATCGAGTAGACCTTGTAGACGTACCAGGCGTCCCGGGTTTCGAAGACGATCGGGTCGCCCTTCTCCAGCTTGTCGATGTTGTGGAACTTCGCGCCGTGGCCGTCCCGGTGGGCGGCGACGGCGAAGTTGCCGTCCTTGCCCGAGGTGGGCAGCGTGGCCTTGACCGGGTCGGTGTAGTAGCCGGCCACGCCGTCGTTGAGGATGCCGGTGCCGGTGCCCTTCTCGACCAGCACCTCGCCGTTGCGCATCGCCGGCACGTGCAGGAACCCGATGCCGTCCTTGGTGTCGAGCGCGCCGGGTCCGGAGTCCTTCTGCCGCGCCCAGTGCTCGCGCACCTCGTCGGCCTTCCGGTCGGCCTTGCGGTCCGCTATGACGTTCGTCCACCACAGCGAGTAGACGACGAACAGGCCGAGCAGCACGCCCGCCGTGATGAGGAGTTCCCCGAAGACGCTGACCGCCAGCGCGATCCGGCCGGGGCGCCGGCGGCGCGGGGCGGGAGCCGGTTCGGGCGCGTCCGTGGTCTCTTCGGTCTCGTCGGCGGTCGCTGCCACAGTTCCTCTGCCCTTGACTCGGTGAGCTCTACTCGATGAGCGCGTCCGGCTTGCCCTTGCTGCGCGGGCGTTCCTGGACCATCTTGCCCCAGACGATCAGCCGGTACTTGCTGGTGAACTCCGGTGTGCAGGTGGTGAGCGTGATGTAGCGGCCGGGGCCGGTGAGACCGGAGCCCGGCGGGACGGGGTCCAGCACGCTGGTGTTGGACGGCGGGGTCACCGGGAGCGTCGAGGTGACCTTGTACACGAAGTACGTGTCCTGCGTCTCGACCACGACGGGGTCGCCGGGCGTGAGGCGGTTGATGTAGCGGAACGGCTCGCCGTGCGTGTTGCGGTGCGCGGCGAGGCCGAAGTTGCCGGTCCTGTCCTGGGGCATCGCCGTCTTCAGCGGGGCCTCGCCGTAGTGCCCGACCATGCCCTTGTCGAGGACCCTCTTGTTGCTGATGCCCTCCGCGATGGGCGCGACGACGTCCAGCTTGGGGATGTGCAGGATGGCGAAGCCCTGTCCCGGCTCGAAGACGCCCGGGCTGCGCCTGCCGCTGGCCCAGTCGTCCTGGAGCCGGTGCGTGGCGCTGCCGGCCTGGGCGTGCGCGCGGACGTTGGTCCACCACAGCTGGTAGGTGACGAACAGCAGCATCAGCACG
This sequence comes from Streptomyces sp. NPDC029296, assembly GCF_055569255.1. Taxonomy (NCBI): domain Bacteria; kingdom Bacillati; phylum Actinomycetota; class Actinomycetes; order Kitasatosporales; family Streptomycetaceae; genus Streptomyces; species Streptomyces sp. NPDC029296. Next base: position 124,787 of record NZ_JBVHXT010000023.1, on the reverse strand, counting down.
CCGGCGGTGATGAAGACCTCGCCGACGGCCCGGCTCGCCAGGGTCGCCGCGCCGGGCTTGCGCAGTCGCGCCTGACGCCGGGCCTCCACCCGGGTCAGGGGGCGCCGCGGGTCGTGTTCCGCCGGGGCCGTCGGCGCCGTCCGGGACGCGCCGCCGGTCCGGCGCCCTCCGCGCCGCTTGGCGGCCTTCCTGCGGGCCGCACGGCCGCCGGTCGCGGCGGGGGTGGCCCCGGCGGCCGGGGAGGCCCCAGCGGCCCCCACGGGCTCACCGGCCCGCCCCCGCACCACCCGCAGTGCCATCGTCTCGTCATCGACGGGCGGCAACGGAGCCGTCGGGGGATCGTCACCGATCCGCGGCGACCGCGCGGAACGGGACTCGCCCACGACCCGGGGCAACGGAGTCGTCAGGGGGTCGTCCGTCCCCCGGGCAACCGGCCCGCCCCCCCGGACCCCGCTCACCGGAGGCTGCGGCCCCCGCCGGGGCTCCCCCGGCACCCGGGACGAACGGGCGGTCAAAGGCTCCCCGGTCACCCGGGGCAGCGGGGTGGTCAGGGGATCGTCCGTCCCCCGGGAGACCGGCCCGCCCCCCCGGGTCCCGCTCGCCGGAGGCTGCGGCGCCCGCCGGGGCTCCCCCGGCACCCGGGACGAACGCCCGGTCAAAGGCTCCCCGGTCACCCGGGGCAGCGGAGTCGTCAGGGGGTCGTCCGTCCCACGGGCAACCGGCCCGCCCCCCCGGACCCCACTCGCCGGAGGCTGCGGCGCCTGCCGGGGCTCCCCCGCCACCCGGGGTAGCGGGGTGGTCAGGGGGTCGTCCGTCCCACGGGCAACCGGCCCGCCCCCCCGGACCCCACTCACCGGGGGCTGCGGCGCCTGCCGGGGCTCCCCCGCCACCCGGGGTAGCGGGGTGGTCAGGGGGTCGTCCGTCCCGCGGGCAACCGGCCCGCCCCCCCGGACCCCACTCACCGGGGGCTGCGGCGCCTGCCGGGGCTCCCCCGGCACCCGGGGCAGCGGGGTCGTCAGGGGATCGTCCGTTGTCCGGGCGGGCGGCGGGCTCCCCTCGGCCGTGGTCGCCGGGGGGCGGTCGGGCGTCCGGGGGCCGGCCGGTGGTGGGGCGGTGGGGCGGGGGCGCACGCCGGCGGAGGGCTCGTACGGGCTCTGGGCGCCGTACAAGTCCTCGCGCTCGGGGCGCAGCGCGGTCACGCCGTGGCCCTGCCCACCACCGGGGCGAGCCCCGCCGACCGCGCCACGGCATCCTGGTCGCCGCACTCCACGAGCCAGTTGGCCAGCATCCGGTGGCCGTGCTCGGTCAGCACCGACTCGGGGTGGAACTGCACGCCCTCGACGCGGTGCTCCCGGTGCCGCAGGCCCATGATGATGCCGTCCTGGGTGCGGGCGGTCACCTCCAGCTCGGCCGGGACCGTGGCCGGTTCGGCGGCCAGGGAGTGGTAGCGGGTCGCGGTGAAGGGGGAGGGCAGGCCGGCGAAGACGCCCCTGCCCTCGTGCTCGACCGGCGAGGTCTTGCCGTGCAGCAGTTCGGGCGCCCGGTCGACCACACCGCCGTACGCCACCTGCATCGACTGCATGCCGAGGCACACCCCGAAGACCGGCACCCCGGTGGCCGCGCAGTGCCGGACCATGTCCACGCACACGCCCGCCTCCTCCGGCGTCCCGGGCCCGGGGGAGAGCAGCACGCCGTCGAAGCCGTCCTCGGCGTGCGAGGTCGTCACCTCGTCGTTGCGCAGCACCTCGCACTCCGCGCCCAGCTGGTACAGGTACTGCACGAGGTTGAAGACGAAGCTGTCGTAGTTGTCGACGACGAGAATCCGCGCACTCACTGGTTGTCCACCGTCACATCGTTGAAGGGCAGCAGTGGTTCGGCCCACGGGAAGACGTACTGGAAGAGGACGTAGACCACGGCCAGGATCAGGACGAGCGAGATCAGTGCCCTCACCCACGCGTTGCCCGGCAGATGCCGCCAGATCCAGCCGTACATGCCGTCCCTTGCCGTCCCTTCCGTATCCCCTACGGCACCAGACCCACGCCGTACGTCACCAGACTAGCGGCGCGGGGCCTTCGGATGGCCTGACTCCACGGGCTATCCCACCGGCTTCGCGTAATGCAGATCCACTGTGCCGGAGTAGCCGGGAAGGGTGACCGTGCCGTTGTCGGTGACGTTCCAGCCGAGGCCGTAGACGTTGACGTAGACCATGTAGGTCTGGATCGCCTTGCTGTCCGCGAGGGCCTGCTTGAGCCGGTCCGGGTCGCCGACCGCCGTGATCTTGTACGGGGGCGAGTAGACGCGGCCCTGGAGGATCAGGGTGTTGCCGACGCAGCGCACCGCGCTGGTGGAGATCAGCCGCTGGTCCATGACCTTGATGCCCTTGGCGCCGCCCTGCCACAGCGCGTTCACCACGGCCTGGAGGTCCTGCTGGTGGATGACCAGGTAGTCCGGCTGCGGCTCGGGATAGCCGGGGAGCTTGGCGGTGGCGTCGGGCGGGGCGTCGTTCAGGGTGACGGTGACCGCCCGGCCGGTCAGCTCGTCGGTGCCCGCGCTCCTCTCCAGCCCGCTGAGCTTCTCGTCCTCGGCCTTGGTGCTGCCGTCGTCGTTCTCGGCCAGCGACTCCACGCTGTCGCGCAGGGTCGCGTTGGACTCGTCCAGCCCCTTGTTCTTGCGGCTGCGCTGCTGGATCAGGTCGGACAGCTTCAGCAGGGAGCCGTCCTGGCGGATGTCGGTGCCCTTGGCCGTGTCGAAGCTGGTGAAGAAGATCAGACCGGCCAGGGCGAAGACGGCCGCCGTCAGGATCCGCACCGGGCGCAGGCGCGGCCGGCGGGCGGGGCGGGAGCCCGTTGCTCCCGTCCCGGGAGAGTCGGCAGAATTGCTCAACGTACCCTTATCTCCTTCGGCGCCACGGAAGCACTACGCTAACGGACGCCCGGGGGAGCACACAGAGTCGTCGTGCTGGCCCCTTGTACGCTGCCCCGAGCCCGACCCAGTTCCCTGCGCGGCCACGCAGCGCATCGACAGGAGAGACCCTCGTGCCGAAGTCACGTATCCGCAAGAAGGCCGACTTCACGCCGCCGCCGGCGAGGCAGGCGCAGGCCATCAGGCTGACCAACCGGGCCTGGGTCGCACCGGTCATGCTGGCCATGTTCCTGATCGGTCTGGCCTGGATCGTCGTCTTCTATGTGACGGACGGCTCGCTGCCCGTCGACAGCCTGGACAACTGGAACATCGTGGTCGGCTTCGGCTTCATCGCCGCCGGGTTCGGTGTCTCCACGCAGTGGAAATAGCCCCGCGCACCCCTCTGCCCACATCTCTGCCCAGGGCTATCCACTGAGTTATCCACAGCCGTTGTCCACAGTGGGGAAAAAGAACGACGATCTGTGGATAACTTGTCGGGTGTTGACGCCGGTGTGACTGGTCCAACACGCCTCAGACACCCGTTCGCCCCCTGTCCGACCTGCGGAAACACATCCGAGCGACAGGGGGCACAGCTGTGCCCGCACCGTATGCACAAGATCGGGCACATGCTGTGGACAACGGTTCGGGGACAGCGTGTTCCCCAGCCGGTCAGGTGAGCTGGGCGGTTCTGATCAACGCGAGGGCCAAGGCCAGCGCGAGGACCACGGCACAGGTGCCGTACTGCACCAGCGCCCGCCGCTCGCGCGGGGCGTGCACCATCGCGTAGCCGGTGACGACACCGGCGACGAGCCCGCCGATGTGCGCCTGCCAGGCGATGTGCAAGGACCCGTTGAAGGTGAAGATCAGGTTGATCACCAGCAGCGCGAGGACCGGCCGCATGTCGTAGTTGAGCCGGCGCATCAGCACGGCGGTGGCGCCGAAGAGGCCGTACAGCGCGCCCGAGGCGCCGAGCGAGGGAACCGTCGGAGCGACGAGCAGATAGGTCAGCGCGCCGCCCGCCAGCCCGGAGACGAAGTACACCGCCAGATAGCGCGACCGGCCGAGGGCCGCCTCCAGCGGGCCGCCGACCCACCACAGGCTGAGCATGTTGAAGCCGATGTGCCAGTACTCCTGGTGGGCGAACATCGACGACACGAAGCGGTACCACTCGCCGCCCGCCACGCCCGAGGTGGGCGTGAACGGCTTCTCGGGCAGACCGCCGTAGAGCACCACGTCGTACAGGAACGAGGGGTCGGCCTTGATCGCGACGAACATCGCGAGGTTGATCCCGATCAGGATCTTGGTGATCAGCCGGGGGTCCGCCGTGACCGTGCCGCCGGCGAGCGTGCGCGGCCGGGACGCCTGCGGGGCGGGTCCCCCGGCGGCCGTGCCGCGGACGCAGTCCGGGCACTGGAACCCGACCGAGGCGCTGACCATGCACTCCGGGCAGATGGGCCGTTCACAGCGGGTGCAGCGCACGCCGGTCTCCCGGTCCGGGTGCCGGTAGCACACGGGCACGCTGTGGGCGTCCTGCGCGCTCCCTGCGGACTGCTCCATCGGATCCCCTTGCTCGTCGTGTCCGTGGCTGACGGCACTATCCTGCCCCCTTCATCCTTACGGACGAGCGCGGTGCCGGGTTCCCGGCGCGGGGAGGGCGCGGTGCGCCGGATCAGCCCTCGCGGGCCTCGACGAGCACCGTCTCGAGCACGACGTCGGCCAGCGGCCGGTCGTTGCGTCCCGTCGGCACGCGCGCGATGGCGTCCACGACCTTGCGCCCGGCCGGGGTGCTGACCTCGCCGAAGATGGTGCGCTTGCCGTTCAGCCAGGTGCTCGGGGTCACCGTGATGAAGAACTGCGAGCCGTTGGTGCCCGGGCCGGCGCTGGCCATCGCCATCAGGTACGGCGTGTCGAAGGCCAGGTCGGGGTGGCACTCGTCCTCGAAGCCGTAGCCGGGGCCGCCGAGGCCGTTGCCCATGGGGTCGCCGCCCTGGATCATGAAGCCGCCGATCACCGCGTGGAAGACAGTGCCGTCGTAGAGCCGGTCCCGGCTGCGCACGCCGGTGCGGGGATGGACCCACTCGCGTTCGCCGCGCGCCAGTTCCACGAAGTTTCTGACCGTGACGGGCGCGTACAGCGGAAAGAGGCGGATCTCGATGTCGCCGAGGGTGGTCTTCAGGGTGGCGTAGAGCTGCTCGGCCACGGTCCGCCTTCCGTCGTCGTTCCGCCGCGGTCCTCCGATCCTTCCACGCCCCCGACCCGCCGACGCCCGACGGCGACCGCTCGGATCGAGCCGAAAACGGCGGGCGCCACCCATATGCCCGCCCGCGCGTGCCGCACCGGCCCTCGGCAGGCATGATCCGTAAAAGGGTGGAAAGTCGAAATACCGTACGCCACCGAGGAGGAGGAACCCGTGACCCGCATTGACAGCGTGCGCGCCGCGACCGGCTCGGCGAAGGACAGCGTGCTGCACGCCGCGGAAGTGGTGGCGCCCTACGCCGACACGGCCAAGGAGCGTGCCGCGTACTACGCGCAGGAGGCACGCGTACGGCTGGCGCCCGTGGTGTCGCAGGCCGCGGAGCAGGCCCGCGTGCAGTACGACGCCCGGTTCGCCCCGCGCCTCGAGCAGGCGCTCGCCCATGTGCCGCCGAAGGTGGACCTGGCCGCCCAGGAAGCCGCCCTCCGCACCCGCAACGCGGCCCGGCAGGCCGCCCTGTACTCGCGTCCGAAGTTCGAGCAGGCCTTGGCCGCGGCCGCCCCGGTGCGCGGCGAGGCCGCCGCGCGCGGCGCCGCCGCGATGGCCGCGCTGCGCGGTCAGGTCTCGGCCGAGGACATCCAGAAGCTGATCGCCCGCCAGGAGCGGCGGTCCCGGACCGGGCGCACCGTGAAGGTGTGCGCGGTGCTGACCGTCCTGGCGGGCGGCGCCTTCGCCGCCTGGAAGTGGTGGGACAAGCAGGCCAACCCCGACTGGCTGGTCGAGCCGCCCGCCGCGACGGAGGTCCCCGACTCGCCCCGCCTCACCTCCGTGGACGGCACCGGACCGGCCGGACCGGACCCCGAGGTGCGGGCCAAGCAGGACGACACGGACGCGGAGGACGCCACGGACCAGGACGACCGGCCCTGAGCCCCGCGCCCCCGAAGGAGCCCCCGCCGGACCGGCGGGGGCTCCTCAGCTCGCGTGCGCGTAACGGCTGGCGGGGCGCGGCAGACGCAGGTGGCCGCGCAGGGTCGTCGCGTCGTACGCCGTGCGGAACGCCCCGCGCCGCTGGAGCTCCGGCACCAGACCGCGGGTGATCTCCACGAGGTCGTGCGGCAGCGTGCCCGGGCGCAGCCGGAAGCCGTCCAGCCCGGCCTCGCGCCAGTCCAGCAGCAGGTCGGCGAGTTCACCGGGGGTGCCGGTGAACACCTCGGCGTCGGAGGCGAGCAGGGCGCCGTCCAGGTCGTCCAGGCGGGCCTTGCGGCGGGCGGCGGCGCCCGGCTCGGTCTCCAGGAAGACCAGGACCTCCGCGAACCGCAGCAGCGGCCTCGCCCGGGTGTCCCGGCCGGTGCGCCGGACGGCCGTGTCCACCTGGGCGAGGACCGCCTTCGCCCCCGCCCGGTCGTGCGGGGTGATCCACACGGCGTCGGCGGCGCGCGCCGCGAACTCGTACGGCACGCTGGCGTGCGCCAGGCTCATCACCGGCGGCTGCCCCTGCGGCGGGCGCGGGGTGATCGCCGGGCCCCGGACGCTGAAGTGCTCGCCCTCGAAGCCGATGTGGTGGATCCTGTCCCGGTCGATGAACCGGCCGGTGGCGGCATCCCGGATCTCCGCGTCGTCCTCCCAGCTGTCCCACAGCCGCCGCACGACCTCCACCGCGTCGGCGGCCTCGTCGAACAGCGGGCTCAGGCGGCGGCCGATCCGCTCCGGGTCGCGCACGTCCTCGTCGGTGAGCCGCGGGGTCGTACGGCGCCCGAAGTGGGTGGCGTCGGCGGCGCGCGAGGCGATCTGCGGGCGCAGGCCGGCCCGGCCGGTGCTCGCGTGGTCGAGGGTGGCGATGCCGGTGGAGACGTGGAACGGTTCGGTGTGGGTGACGTTCGCGGTCGGGACCAGGCCGATGTGCGAGGTCAGGGGCGCCACCCGGGCCGCGACCAGGACCGCGTCCAGGCTGCCGCGGACCTGGTCCACGCGGTCGTCGGGCCGGTGGAAGGCGGCCGACTGCACGCCGAGCGCGTCCTCGATGGTGACGAAGTCCAGCAGGCCGCGCTCGGCCTCGGTGACCAGGTCCGCCCAGTAGTCCGCGCGGAACAGCTCGGCGGGGCGGGCGTCCTCGGCGCGCCAGGCCGCCGGGTGCCAGCCGGCGGCGTCCAGGGCGACGGCGAGGTGCAGCGGGGGCGCGGTCACGGGGTCTCCTTCGGTACGGGGGTGCGCGGCGCGTCGTGGCGCAGGCCCAGGTGGTCGCGCAGGGTCGGGCCCGTGTAGTCGCGCCGGAAGACGCCCTTCTCCTGGAGCAGCGGCACCACCCGGTCCACGAAGTCGTCCAGGCCGCCGGGGGTCAGGTGCGGGACCAGGACGAAGCCGTCGGCGCCGTCGCTCTGCACGAAGTGGTCGATGGCGTCGGCGACGGTTGCCGGGGCGCCGACGAAGGTCTGCCCGCCCGAGACCTCGATGACCAGTTCGCGGATGCTCAGTCCGCGTTCCTCGGCGAGGGCCCGCCAGCCGCGGGCGATCGCGTCGCGGTCGCGGCGGAAGAGCGAGTGGCCCTTGAGCATCTGCGCGTCGGGCTCCGGGTCGATGTCCGGCAGCGGCCCGTCGGGGTCGTAGCCGGACAGGTCGCGGCCCCAGACGGCCTCCAGGTGCGCGATCGCGGTCTGCGGGCTCACCTGGGCGCGGGTGATCTCGTCGGCGTAGGCGGCGGCCTCGGCGTCGCTGTCGGCCACCACCACGGTGGCCGTCGGCAGGATCTTCAGCCGGTCCGGGGTGCGGCCGTACCGGGCCAGGCGGGACTTGACGTCCCGGTAGAAGGCGCGGGCCTCGTCGAGCCGGTTGTACTTGCTGAAGACGACGTCGGCCTCGGCGGCGGCGAACTCCCGGCCCGGGCCGGACTCGCCCGCCTGGATGACCACCGGGTGCCCCTGGGGCGGGCGCGGGGTGGTGAAGCGGCCGGAGACGGCGAAGTGCTCACCGTGGTGGGCGAAGCGCCCGGCGCCGGGCCGGACGAACGCGCCGGCCGCCCGGTCGGCGCGCACGTCCCCCTCGGCCCAGCTGTCCCACAGCTCGCGCGTGGTGGCCAGGAACTCCGCCGCGCGCGCGTAGCGGTCGGACTCGGCGAGGAAGCCGCCCCGCCGGAAGTTCTCGCCGGTGAACGCGTCGAAGCTGGTGACCACGTTCCAGGCGGCGCGGCCGCCGCTGAGGTGGTCCAGGGTGGCCAGCCGGCGCGCCACCTCGTAGGGCTCGTTGAAGGTGGCGTTGACGGTGGCGGCCAGCCCCAGCCGGGTGGTGACCGCGGCCAGGGCGCTGAGCTGGGTGAGGTTCTCCGGACGGCCCACCACGTCCAGGTCGTACAGCTGCCCCTTGTGCTCGCGCAGCCTGAGTCCCTCGGCCAGGAAGAAGAAGTCGAACCGGCCGCGTTCGGCGGTCCGCGCGAGGTGGTGGAAGGACTCGAAGGCGATCTGGCTGCGCGAGCGCGGGTCGGACCAGACGGTCACGTTGTGGATGCCGGGCAGCTGGGCGGCGAGGTGGACCTGCTTGCGGCCCGTGGTCCCGGGGCCGCTCATTCGGCGGGGAGCACGGCCGCGGGGGCCGGGGAGACGTAGCGCACGGTGTTCTCGAAGCCGATGCCGTGGCTCTTGACGTCGATCGCGATGCGGTCGCCGTCGGCGATCCGGAACCCGTCGTGGAAGCTGGCTTCGTCGGCGCCCAGCAGGACGTAGTTGACCAGGCCGGGCCGCCGCACCGCCGGGAAGGAGAACAGGTGCTCGGCCATGTCCCGGACCTGGTAGTACAGCGCGTCGCCACCGCACTCGAAGCTGCCCTCCCAGGCGGTCGCGCCGTCCCGGACGATGGTGACGCGGCCGGTCGCCGAGCGCGGCGGCGCCCCGAGGAACAGCCAGGGCGCGAGCGCGGTGTCGCACAGCTTGCAGTACGGGTTGTAGCCGGGGTCCTTGCGGTGCAGGCCGATGTCGCACAGGTCGTTGGCGAAGGTGTAGCCGGCGTAGTGCGGGGTGCCGTCGGCGTCGTTGACGTAGACGAGCGCGACCTCCGGCTCCTCGATGAGGGCGATGGGGCGGGCGGGCACGGCCAGGTCCTCGCCGGGCAGCCGGGCCCAGTCGCCGATGCCCTTGAAGAACCACTTCGGCGGGAGGAACTCGCCGTCCTCGGGCTGGCTCTGGCCGTTCCACTTCTTCTTGTGGGTGCCCATGAAGCCGCTCAGCAGCGCGGTGCCGGACGTCTCGGGCAGCAGCGGCACCACCGGGCGCACCCCGGGGTCGCCGGCCGGGACGACGACCGTCTCGGCGCCCTCGGTGACGGCGGCCCGGACGGCGTCCGCGGAGCCGTCGGTGTGCAGGAACGCGGCGGCCAGGGCGCCCTCGGCCACCCGGTACAGGGTCTGCGGCTCGCCCGGCTCGGGCAGGCCGAAGGTGACGTGGCGGCGGCCTTCGTGGACCACCTCGGTGAGGACGGGCGGCAGGGACTGGGACATGGGAAGCCTCCGGGTGCGGTCAGGGTCGGGGGGTGGTCAGGTCGGTCAGCGCGTCGCCGAGGTGGTCCAGGGCCTCGCGGATCCACGGCAGGGCGAGCGGGTCGGCGGCGGTCAGCGCGGTGGTGCGCCGCTCGTCGGTGTCGCCGTACAGGCGGCTGGTGGCGGCCCGGATGCGCAGGGCGCCGTCCGGTTCGCCGAAGGCGCTCGCCGGCAGCACGCCGACGCCGTGCCGCTCGACGAGGAACCGGACCAGGCCGGCGCCGTCGGTGATGCCGTGCGCGGCGCCGAGGCGGGCGCGCAGCGGCTCGAAGTCCGGGTAGAGGTAGCAGGTGGCGGTGACCGGGGCGAGGCGTGCGCCGGCCTCGGTGAAGCGGGCGGCCGCCGCGCGGGCCACGGTGGCGTGCAGCCGGCGGCTCGCCGCGATCCGCTCGGTGATCTCCGGGGGCTCGGCGAAGGCGTAGGCCGCGGCCGACTGCACCGGGGCGGGCGGGCTGGACCAGATCTGGCTGGCCACGGAGAGCAGCGTGGTGCGCAGTTCGCGTCCGGCGGGGCTGTCGGGCAGCCGGGCCACGCCGGTGCGCCAGCCGCCGACCGCGAGGTTCTTGGTCAGGCCGGTGGTGACGACGGTGCGCTCGGGGGCGTAGGCCGCCGGGGAGACGGCGGGCCGGGCCGGGTCGTGGACCAGGTCGCCGTAGATCTCGTCGGAGATCACGAACAGGTCCAGGTCGCGGGCGACCGCGGCCAGCCGCCGTACGGTCGCGGCCGGGGCGACGGTGCCGGTCGGGTTGTCCGGCACCGTCACGACCACCGCGCGCGGGTCGCGGCCGGCGGCGCGGGCGGCGGTGACCGTCTCGCGCAGCCGGGCGGGGTCCGGGACACCGCCCTGGCCGGGCAGGATCGGCACGGGCAGCGGCTGCCCGCCGGCGAGCCGGGCCTGCGCGGCGTAGCTGACCCAGCTCGGCACGGGCACCACCGCGTCCCCGCCGACCGCGAGGAGCAGCGCGTACAGCAGCGCCTTGCTGCCCGGGCCGGCCACCACCAGTCCGGGGTCGGTGGGCAGGCCGCGGCGGTCCCAGTAGCCGGCGGCGGCCTCGCGCAGGGCGGGTCCGCCGGCCACGGGGCCGTAGGCGTTCTCCCCGGCCGCCGCGGCCAGCCGGGCCCGCAGCTCCGGCAGCACGGGCAGCCCGATCTCCCCGCTGGTCATGGCCAGCACCCGTTGCCCCGCCCGCCGCCGCGCCTCCAACGCGGCGTCGGCGGCGAGCGTCGCCGACATGGGGACGGCGGCGGCCCGGCGGGGGGCCGTGCCGGGGGTGCCCTGCGGGGCCGGGCGCGAGGCGGTCTGCGACACCTCCGGCCGCGCCGGGTGCGGGGCCGGTGCCCCGGCCGTGTGCGGGGCCGCCGCGGAAGCCGGGGGCCCGGCCGGCCGCGGCGCCGGGCGGGAGATGCCCTGCGGGGACGGTTCCCCGGCCGGCGGCGCGGCCGCCGAGGGAGTGGTGTGCGGGGCGGTGGACACCTGGGTCACCCCGTTCCGTAGCGGTGGCGCAGTTCGGCCTTGCGGACCTTGCCGGTCAGGGTCTTGGGGAGGGCGGGCAGCAGCTCGACGCGGTCCGGGAGGAAGCGTTCGTCGTGCCCGGAGTCGCGGACCCGGTCGCGGATCTCGGCCAGGGTCGGGCCCTCGCCGTCGCGCGGGACGACGACCGCGCAGATGACCGGGGCGGCGTCGGCGTCGGCGGGCGCGAGCCCGACCAGCGCGGCCTCGACGGCCTTCGGGTGGCTGCCGATGACCGCCTCCAGCTCGGTCATCGGCGCCACCTGCCCGTCGCGGACGATGGCGTCCCGGGCCCGGCCGACGATGCGGATGCCGCCGTGCCCGTCGTCCCGGGCCAGGTCCCCGGTGTCGAACCAGCCGTCCGCGTCGAACTCGGCGGCGAAGACCTCCTCGCGCCGGTAGTAGCCGAGGGCGAGGGAGGCCCCGCGCACCTTCAGCCGGCCCGTGCCGTCGGCGCCGGGCGACTCGATGCGCAGGCGCATGGCGTCGATGGGGCTGCCGTTGCTGTACGCGGCCCAGTCCTCCGGGTCGGCGGGCCGGGTCATGGTGACGGGCCCGTTCTCGGACATGCCCCACAGCGAGTACGTCCGCGCCCCCAGCGTCGCGTGCACCTCGTCGGCCAGCTCCTTCAGCACCGGCGCGGAGCCGATGACCACGTGCCGCAGGGTGCCGGTGTCCCGCTTCTCCACCCGCTGGGAGGCGGCCACGTCGGCGAGCGTGGCCGGCGGCCCGTACAGCAGCGTGGCGCCGTAGCGCTCCACGAGGTCGAGCAGCGCCTCGTTCTTCCGGACGTCCTGGAAGGCGACGGTGCCGCCGAGCATGACGCCGCCGAGGACTCCCTGCGCGAAGCCGGAGTAGTGCACCAGCGGGGTGGACACCGCGGCCACCCAGTCCTCGCCGGAGGCGAACGCGTCGACATAGCCGCGCACGGCCGAGTGGACGGTGTTCTGGCTGTGCAGCACGCCCTTGGACTCGCCGGTGGTACCGGAGGTGAAGAGCACCACGAACGGCTCGTCGGGCCCGAGGGCCAGGCCCTCCAGCCGCCCCTCGGCGCCGGGTTCCTCCTCCCGGGGCACGGCCACGAAGTGCTCGTGGAAGGACATGGCGCCGTCCGGTACCGGACCGTCCACGACCGCCACGTGGGCGAGCGTGGGCAGCTCGGCCCGCAGCCCGGTGACGATCTTCGCCAGCGGGGTGCCCGACCACTCGGGGAGCGTGACGGCCACCCGGGCCTCGGTCAGCCCGAGCCGGTGCCGCAGCTCCTCCTCGGGGCAGATCGGGGAGATCGGGCAGATGACGGCGCCGACGCGCATGCACGCGAACATCAGCGGCACCATCTCCCACCGGTTGGGCAGCTGGACGGCGACGACGTCACCGCGGCGCACGCCGAGCCGGAGCAGGGCGAGCGCGAACCGGTCGGTGAGCCGGGCCAGTTCGGCGTAGTCCAGGGTGTCGGTGCGGGACTCGGCGACCCGCCGGCCGGCGATGGCCAGCCGGTGCGGGCGCTCGCGGGCCTGGCGGCGCAGGTCGTCCAGGAAGGTCTCGGTGCGCCACCAGCCGCGGCGCAGGTACTCGGCGGCTTCCCCGGCCGTGGCGGCCGGGCGCCGGGTCTCGGCCGGGGCGGTCATCGCAGCAGCTCCTTACGGCGGGTGGCGAGCAGCTCGGGCAGCGGGTCGCCCGCCCGGTCGGCCGCGATCTCCAGCAGGGCCCGGGTGTTCTGCCGCACCCGGTCGCCGATCCAGTCGAAGACCCACGCCTTGCGGGCGTCGGCGGCCAGGTCGAAGGGGACGACCCGGGTGACGGCCAGGGCGGCGGCGCCGGCCCCGCCGATGTTGGCGATGACCCCCGGCACCAGCGTGGCACCGGCCGCCCGGGCCTTCTCCCGCGCCTCGGCGTCGGAGGCGAGGTTGGCGCCCTCGACGACCAGGGCGGCGCGCAGCCGGTGGACGTTGCCGGCGTTCAGCGCGTGCTTCTGCGCGGCGAGGACCAGCACGTCGGCGTCGACGTCGAGCCAGGCGTCCGGCTCGCCGGAGGTGGTGACGTGCTGCGGCAGCCGGGAGCGGTCGATCCGCCCGAACTCGTCGGTGATCCCGACGAGGTCGGCCACCGGCAGCCGGTCGGCGCTGATGGTGCCCTGGACGTCGGCGACGGCCACGACGGAGTGGCCGCGCTCCTCCAGGAACCGGGCGACCGCGCGGCCCACGGCGCCGAAGCCCTGCACCACGACCCGGGCGGCCTCGCTGCGGCCGCTGCTCTCCAGCGCGGTGAGCGCGGCGACGCCGACGCCGTGCCCGGTGACGTCGATGAGCGGCTCGTAGTAGGTGCGCCAGTCGACGGGCATGTCCGGGGCGCCCAGGCGGTACCGCGGGTCGTAGCCGGCCTCGGCGAAGAACACGGCCCGGTCGGCGGGGGTGACGCCCATGTCGATGCCGAGGTGGATGCCGCCGTGCAGCAGGGGCTTGACGGTACGGCCGAAGGTGCGGAAGGTCTCCTCGCGGTCGCCGCCGTCGGAGACGATGCCGCCCTTGGCGCCGCCGATGCGCAGGCCCGCCAGGGTGAACTTGTCGGTCATGTCGCGGGCGAGGCCGCGCACTTCCTCCTCGGTGACGTGGGGGGTCATCCGCACGCCGCCCATGGCCAGGCCGTCGACCAGGCTGTCGACGACCACCCAGCCCTTGACGGCGCCCCCGCTGCCGTTCAGGTGGACGACGAACGCGGGCTCCTGGCTGTCTTCCGTGAAACTCATGGCAACTGCCAACTCCTCGGGTCGGTGGGTGGTGCGGCGGGGGTCACTGGTAGAGCTGGGTGAAACCGCGCAGGATCTCCCGGCCGTCGCTGCGGAACTCCAGGTGCGCCTGGGAGCCGTAGACGCGTCCGTCGTCGGAGCGCAGGAACTCCACGGGCGCGTGCTCGGAGCGGCCGATGGAGCGGTAGCCGGCCGGTGCCTGCCGGAGGTAGAGGGTGTGCCGGTGGAACACCGTCACGGTCGGTTTGACGTAGGTGAACAGCGGATCTTCCTTGTCGACCTGGGCCTCGTGGCCGCCGACCCGCTGGGGGCCCTCGGCCAGTTCGCCGCCGGCCGCGACGGCGAGGATCTGCATGCCGCCGCAGATGCCGAACACCGGCACGCCGGAGGTCATGACCAGGTCGATGAGGGGCTTGTAGTGCTCCTGGTCGAACGCCCGCACCTTGGTGCCGCTCAGCACGATCGCCTGGTAGCGGCCGTCGAGCCGGGCGGGGACGGACACCGCGTCGACCGCGTCGGTGGCCGAGCCCAGCTCCTCGAAGCGGCGGCGCAGCTGGGGCAGGGACAGGGTTCCGTTGTTGACGACCAGGACACGGGGCTGCGCCACGTGCGTCCTCCTCACGTTCGCGTGATGACGGTGCCGGTGCGGGCGGCGAGCAGGTCGGAGACCGGCGCGCTGCCGATGACGACCCGGTCCACCCCGCGTTCCAGGGCCTCGCCGGCCGCCCGCAGCTTCTTGCGCATGCCGCCGGTGGCGCCCTTGTCGCGGAACGCGGCGGCGGCCTCGGCGCTGATCTCGCGCACCGGCTCGCCGTCGATCAGCAGGTGGGTGACGTCGGTGACCAGCACCAGGTCGGGTGCGCCGACGGCCCCGGCGAGGGCGGCGGCGGCCCGGTCGGCGTCGGTGTTGACCTCGCGCCCCGCCGCGTTGCGGGCCAGCGGGGTGACGAGCCGGGCCCGGCCGGGCTCCAGGTCCTTCAGCTGGGCCGGGTCGGCGTCCGTGACCGGGCCGACCAGGTTCTCCAGCTCGACCAGCTGCTTGCCCTGCCACCACCAGCGCTCGGCCTCGCCGGCCGCGAGGATGCCGTCGCTGCCGAGGAGGCGGTCGGCGTCCAGGCCGCGGTCGCGCAGCCGCTGGAGCACCTCCTCGCCGAGCCGGGCGCTGACGGTCTTGATGTCCTCGATGACCTCGGGCGTGGTCCAGCGGCTCTGGTTGCCGTACCGGTCGCGCAGGATCGCCGAGGGCTCGCGGTAGCGGGCGCTGAGCTTCTTCAGCGGCTTGGACCAGCCGTGCACCAGGACCAGCGGGCGCTCGCGGCCCAGCCGGGCCAGGTCGTCCCACCAGGTCCCGTCGAGGTCGTCCACGGCGCTGCCGCCGAGCTTGACGACGGCCGGGGCGGCCGGCGGAGGGGGTGTGCTGCTCATGCGGGCATCACCGGGTGCATCGTCAGGCCCGTCTCCCCGGGCAGTCCGAATCGGAGGTTGACCGCCTGGACGGCCTGGCCGGCGGCGCCCTTGACCAGGTTGTCCAGCGCGGCGAGGACGACGATCCGGCCGCCCTCCTCGTCGTACATGGGCGTCACGTCGCAGTAGTTGGAGCCGAGGACGGCCTGCGGGTCGGGCACCGGGATCAGCGTCTCGGTGTTGCGCCGCACCCGCACGAACCGGTGCTCCTTGTAGAAGCGCAGGTACGCCCGTTGCAGCGTGCGCTGGTCGATCTCGGCGTCGGTGAAGACGTAGCTGCTGGTGAGCAGGCCGCGCACATGCGAGACGCCGTACGCCGACATGCTCAGCGAGCCGACCGAGCCGGGCTTGCCGCGCTCCAGGAAGTCGCTGACCTCGGCCGCGTGCCGGTGACCGGTGGGCGCGTACGGGGCGATGGCGCCGTTGCGGAAGGGGTGCAGGTCGGCGGTGCGCAGGTGCAGGCCGCCGCCGCTGGAGCCGCTCTTGCCGTCCACCACCACGGTCTTCAGGTCCAGGCCGAGGCCGAGGGTGAGCGGGGCCAGGCCCAGCGTGATGGCGGTGGCGTAGCAGCCCGGCAGCGAGATCAGCGCCGCGCCGGCCAGCTGGTCGCCGATCAGCTCCGGCACGCCGTAGACGAACCGGTCGGCCAGGTCGGTGCGGCGCTCCACCTTCGGGTACCACCGGGCGTGCCGCTCCGGGGTGCGGATGCGGAAGGCGCCGCTGAGGTCGACGATGGCCGGGACCCGGTCGGCGAGCAGCGCCGCCAGCTCCGCGGAGACCGGGGCGGGGGTGGCCAGCAGCAGGACGTCGACCTGACCGGCGACGTCCTCGGTGACCGGCTGCACGGTCAGGCCGGTGTCGATGCGCAGGCCGGGGTGCAGTTCGGCCGGCCGCTTGCCGATGTTGGAGGAGCCGCCGAGGAAGGTCAGCTCCAGGTCGGGGTGCTGGGTGATCAGCCGGATGAGTTCGCCGCCGGCCAGCCCGGAGGCGCCGACGACTCCTACGCGGATCATGCGAGCAGCTCCTGCGCGTAGCGGGCGATGGCCGAGGGGACGTCCGCGCCGGTGGCCGTGGCCACGGCCCGGAAGCCGGGCGCGTGGTTGACCTCGTTGACGACGTAGCCGTCGTCGGTGCGGAACAGGTCGATGCCGTAGATCCCGGGGCCCAGCTCCGCCGTCACCGCGTCGGTGATCTTCACGATGTCGGGGTCGTGGGCGAGGGCGCGGCTGTCGTTGCCGAGGGCGGCGTTGTTGCGCCAGTCGGTGCCGCCGCTGGCGAACTCGGCGGCGCCGACCAGCTCGCTGCCGACGACCAGGCAGCGCACCGAGGTGCCGCCGCCGATGTACGGCTCCACCAGGCAGGCCTGCTCGAAGGCGTGGCCGAGGTCCTCGACGTAGTCGTAGACGGACTGGGCGGTGTCGGTGTGCCGGATCAGGGTGACCCGCTTGCCCATCCCGCCGAAGACCGGCTTGAGGACGACGGGGGTCTCCAGCTCCGCCAGGGCCTGGGTGAAGTCCTTGCGGGACAGCACCAGCCGGAAGTCCGGCACCGGGACGCCTGCGGCGCGCAGCACGGTGCGCAGCGCGGCCTTGTTCTCGCAGGCGTGGATGGCGCGGGCGGTGTTGACGGTGCGGGCGCCGGCGGCCTCGGCGAGGCTCGCGACGAGGCCGCCGCGGGTGTAGCTGCGGCTGCGGACGAGCAGCACTTCATAGTCCCGCACCGAGGGGGCGTCCGGATCGCCGAGGCACAGGGACTCGTCGTTGACCCAGTCGACCGACAGCCCGAAGGCCCCGGCCCGCTGGATCAGCTCGCGTTCCTCCCAGGCGATCCGGTCGGCGACGACGGCGACTTTGGTGCCCATCACTGGCCCCAGTCGCGGAGCTGGACCTCGACCGTCTCCAGGGTCAGGCGCCCGTCGGAGACGTCCTCGACCCGCAGCGTCAGCATGCACTCGGGGCAGGACAGGGTCTCGCCCTGGACGACCGGCGGCACGATCAGGTCGGTCTCGCACTCGGGGCAGGCGCCGGAGAGGGTGGCGGTGGTCATGGTGGGACTCCGTTTCCGGAAGAAGGGACGGGTGGGGAAGGGGTGGTTCAGGCGGCGGCCTGGAAGTCGACCGCGGCCTTGCGGACCGCGTCGCGGTCCAGGACGGGCCCGCCGGCGGCCACCTGCCGGTCGGTCAGCCAGGCGGTGAAGGCGTCGACGTCGACGTCGACCCCGGAGTCGGCCAGCGCCCACTTCACGAGGGCCGGGGTCAGCCGGGTGCGCACCCGCAGTTCGCGGGAGCCGCCGACGAGTTCGGCCGGCAGGGTCTCGTAGGCCTCCGGGTTGCCGAGCTGGCCGGGCAGCTCGTACGCGAAGGCGTGCGGGGTGGTCGGGCCGGACTGGAAGGCGTCCCCGAGGCCGGCGCCCTTCAGGGCGATCCGGGACAGCTCGGTGAGGTGGGTGAGGTCGAAGCGGGTGTCGCCGTGCACGACCCGCAGCGAGGTCAGCAGCTCGGCCAGCGGGGCGTTGCCGCCGCGCTCGCCGATGCCGCCGATGGTCGCGGAGATCCACCGGGCACCGGCGCGGACGGCGGCGAGCGAGTTGGCGACCGCCATGCCCAGCATGTTGTGCGAGTGGATCTCGATCTCGGAACCGTCGATCGCGGTGAGGTCGGCGATCTTCGACTCCATCTGCCAGGGCGAGAGGTAGGCGACGGTCTCGGCGAGCCGGAACCGGTCGGCCCCGGCCTCGAAGCCGGCGGTGACGTACGGGACGAGCCGCTCCCGGGGGGTGCGGGCGCCGTCCTCGCCGCTGAAGGTGACGTGGAAGCCGCGCTCCTTGGCCTGCGAGATCGCCGAACGGGCCAGCGCCTGCAGGAGCTTGGCGCTCGGCGTGCCCAGCTTCAGGGTGGCGTGCTGCTCCGAGGTGGGGATGGAGTACATGATGTGGCGCACGCCCAGCCGCTCGGCCTCGTCGAGGGCCCGGGCCACCTGCTGGCGGTCGCGCACCACGAGCAGCGTCATGCTGCGCTCGGGGCTCACGGCCTCGTGCACGGCCTCGATCAGCGGCGCGTCCTTGGACCCGGGGCCGGAGACCATGCCCACCTCGACCAGTTCGACGCCGGTGCGCACCAGCAGGCCGGCGATGGCCGCCGCGTCCTTCGGGCCGAACTCGACGCCCGCCATGTGCGCGGAGTCGCGCAGGGTGGCGTCGGATATCAGGGGTGGGTTCGGAAGTTTCTCGTGGTTTTCCGGTGCTGCCATTTCAGTTCACTCCTTGTCCCGGAAAGGGCTTTCCCGCAGCGTTTCCGGACGAGTTCGGTGAACCGCAATCCGGGAACGATTGCGGCTGGCGCTGCACAACAGAATCCGGCCCGGGACGGGGGCCTGGCAACGAATTGAGCGTCAGAAGGCCGTGGAAAAGTGTCAGGGAGTGTCAAGAACTACAGGGTCTGCAAGAAGGGTGTGGCCGTACGCAAGAGTCCGCCGAATACGGCGCCCGGGCGGGCGCGGCGCGCCTACCGTGCGATACATGGACCTTCTCTCACTGCCCCGGCTGGGGCTCGTCGTCCCGCCGGAGAATCCGACCGCCGAACCGGAGTTCGCCACGCTGCTCGCCGGCCGGGTGAACGTGTACACGGCCCGCTTCCCGACCACGCCCGGGCTCGGTCTGAAGGACATGCTGGAGACCTACAACCGGGTCCTGCCCGACACCCTCGGCCGCTTCGGCGGCATGCGGCTGGACGGGGCCGTGGTGGCGTGCAGCGCCTCCCACTACCTGCTCGGCCCGGACGGCGACCGCGCCTTCTGCGCCGAGCTGTCCGAGCGCGCGGGCTACCCCGTGTGGTCCTCCACCCAGGCGATCCTCGCCACCTGCGCGGCCCTCGGCATACGCCGGCTGACCCTGGTCTCGCCGTACCAGCCGTGGCTCACCGACACCTCCCGCGCCTTCTGGCAGGAGGCCGGCCTCACCGTCGACGGGGTCGTGACGGTGCCGGCGCGCGAGACCCCCGGCGAAGAGCCGCACCACGATCCGTACCAGGTCACGACCGCGCGGATACTCGACCGCGTCACCGCGTCCGACCTGCCCGCGGACACCGCCCTGCTGTTCACCGGCACCGGCATGGGCACCCTCGCGGCGCTCGCCGAGCTGGCCCGGCGCGAGCCCGGCCGGACCCTGCTCACGTCCAACCTGGCGTCGGCGTGGTGGGCCCGCCGCGCCCTGGCCGACGGCGACGCGGACGCGGCGCACCCCCTGCTGCGCCGCCTGGAGACGGCGACGGTGTGAACCCGGACGGGGCCCCGGCGCGCACCGGGGCCCCGTCCCCACCGTCGACCGGTGAACCGTCCGGGCTGTCCGGGGCCTACGACGCCTCGGACAGCTCGGGCGTCCGCGGCCACTCGGGCTCCTCCGGGCGCTCGGCGGCGCGGCAGTCGCCGTACCCCATCCGGTAGCCCACGCCGCGGACCGTGGTGATCCACCGGCTGGAGCCGAGTTTCGACCGCAGACTGCTCACATGGGTGTCGATGGTGCGGCTGGTGCAGGCCCAGTTGCTGCCCCACACCGTCGCCATCAGTTCCTTCCGCGACACGACCGTCTCGGAATTGCGGGCCAGCACGTACAACAGCTCGAATTCCTTCGAGGTGACCGGTACCAGCCGGTCGTGCAGCCGCACCTCCCGGGTACGCGGGTCGATATGCAGCGGGCGCAGGGAAATCGTCTTCTCCGGGGACGGTGCGCGGTGCGCCCGGCGCAGTACGGCCTCTATCCGCGCGCTTATCTCCCGGAATCCCCAGGTCTTCACCACACAGTCGTCCGCCCCGGCGCGCAATGCGAGGACCCGCTCCAGTTCGTCGTCCTCGTCGGTCACGGCGATCAGGGGAATGTCGCCGGCGCTGCGCACCGACCGGCACACCTCCAGCCCGTCCATGTCCGACAGCTCCAGCGAGAGCAGCACCAGATCCGCGTCGTGGTACGTCCGCAGCGCCCGTGCCCCGGTGTGCACGCTCCGCGTGGTGTAGCCCTGTCTGCGCAGATCCCGCTCGGTCGCCTCGGCCGCGGCGGCGTCCCGTTCCACCACGAGTACGTTGGTCACCCCTGCCGTCCCCTCTTCATCACTTGGCTCGCTCCCTGGTGGCCGTCAGCCCGCGGCCCTGCTCGGCTCGGCCGCGGGGGCGGCCGGCGGCGGGAGGGGCGCGCGTTCCGGGACGTCGTCGAGGTACTGGTAGGCGTACGCGGCCGAGGCCATCGTCATGTGGTGGTGCCAGCCCGGGAAGGAACGGCCCTCGAAGTCCAGGACGCCGAGACGGTTCTGCAGCACGGAGACGGCCGACAGGGCGGCGGTCCGGCCCCGCACCAGGGACAGCACCTCGTCCACCGGTCCGTCGGTGAGGCTGGTGAGCCAGTACCGGGCGGGCAGCCGGCCGTCCAGGGCGGGCCGCTCCAGGACGCGGTAGGCGCGCGCGCCGCCGTCGGCGCCGGCCGGCTGCGGCAGCCGGACCGTGCCGGTGTAGGTGTGGATCGTCACGGCCTTGGTGCGGCCGTCCGGGGCCTGCCGCATCATCACGTGCGGCTGCCGGGCGTGCCGTACGCCCATCAGCCCGCCGACCGTGCGCACGGTCGGCGTGTGCTGGCCGACGAGCACGATCTGCCCGGGGTCGACCTCGGCCACCACGTCCAGCCGCTCCCGGGCCAGGCCCACGAGCACGCCGGCCGCGTCGTCGCACCGGCTCAGGTCCAGGACCCAGGGCAGTCCGGCCCCGTGCGGCAGCGTGACCGCGTCGGCGGCATAACCGAGGACGTGGCCGCCGACCGGGCGCTCCCGCTCCTCGTCCGGTATGCGGGCCCGCCGCCGGCGCTCCGGGTCGCCGTCCCAGGGGCCGCTGAGCACCAGGCTCCAGTCGACCGGGAAGGCCCCCTGGGCACCGGCCAGGAACAGGCCCAGCGCGTGCTGGCAGTTGCCGGCCTGCCGGGTCGCGGGGTCCACCCGGCGGTGCACGCCCACCGAGTGGCCGCCGTTCTTCGGGATGACCAGCTCGGCGACCGTCCAGGCGTAGGGCGCGGCCGTCGCGGCCACCCGCCGGGCGAGCCTGCGGCGCACGGGCCGCCAGTCCCAGGAGCTGGCGTTGATGAACTGGTGCAGGCCGCGCAGTGCCGCCGTGGGTAAAAAGTCCTCCCGGGCCATGCGCCGTGGTGTCTTCTTGCCGGAGCCGTGGAGCAGGGCCCACAGATAGGCCCGGGCCCAGCGGTGCTGTTCCACTCTGTGCAGTGATCGGAATACGTCCTCGACAAACCTCTCGATACGTGGATCATCGCTCGTTGCCATGCGCGTCTCACTCGACGACATAAACGCTACGTCCCCTCGTATTTCGTAACGCTCGCTGTGAGGCCGGTGCATCGTGCATGTGCCCGAGCCACAAAATACCCTCGGATCCACAATTCTGTCCGTCGCCCGTACGGTACTTCGCTACTTCCCGCGCTGAGCTGGGCACATGTGGTCGGGCGACAGGCATGGAGGGCCCTCGGCAGGGGTCGGTAAATGCCGGTTGACCCAATACTGATGCCCCCGTCGGACCAAGATCCGGGGGCTTGTCAAAATCATATGAACAAACCCTTTGTCCACGGGCACGCCGATGACCGCCGAAGGCCGGGGGATACCTTCGGCGGTCCGCTCGTCGGGCCCGCGTGGCGTCTGATCAGTCGCGTTGTGCCGCCAGGGTGTCGAGCCAGTTGCCCAGCAGGCCGTGCACGGTGTCCGGCTGGTCGAGATGGACGTTGTGCCCGGCACCGTCGACGACGGCGTAGGTGGCGCGCGGGTAGTGGTCCAGCAGCGCCAGCTGGTCCCGCCAGCCGACCAGGTGGTCCTGGCGCCCCGTCACCACCAGATGGGTGCCGTCGTGCGCGCCGAAGCCCGACTCCGGGGGCCGCCGGAACAGGTACGCCTCGCGTAACGCGGCGGCGTCCGCGCGGTGGTGGGCGCGGACGCCGGGCAGCACGTGGTCGCGGAAGGCGTTCCAGCCGGCGTCGTCCTGGTACAGCGCGATGCGCGTGAACACCTCGCGGTCGGCCGGGTCGAGCGCGGCCAGCAGCGCCTCGTCCCGGGCGAGCACCTCCCGCTCGGGCAGCGTCCGCTCCCCGTCCGGCTTGACCAGCGGCGCGATCAGCGCGGCGCCCAGGACCCGCGGTCCCCGCTCGGCGATCAGCCCGCGGGCGAGCTGGCCGCCGTAGGAGATGCCCACGACCGCGAACGGCTCGGCACCGAGGACCCCATCCACGAACCGCAGCACCGCCTCGCCCATGGCCTCCGCCGTGACTGGCCCGGTCAGCCGGGGCGAGCGGCCGGCGCCGGGCAGGTCGACGTAGAGCCGCCGCCAGCCGCGACGCGCGGCGAACACGGGCTCCAGCGGCAGCAGGAGCCGGTGGTCGACGGTGTGGCCGTGCAGCAGCACCACGGGCGTGCCGGAGCCGAACTCGACATGGTGCAGCAGCCGCTGCGCCGGCTTCGGCCTCCCGGCGGTCTTCGTCGGTCCAGTCTCTTCGGTCATGGCTCCACAGTCCGGTGATGACGATCCGGTGTCGGCGGGATGGTGAGGACAAGGGCGGTGCGGGCGAGGGTGGTGATACGGCGATGCGGCGGGGAGGCGATCGTCCCCGCCGCCGTACGCCGCGCCTACGCCACCGGGCGCTTGGCGGGGAAACCGTGGCCGCGGGCGAGCACGACGACGGCGATCACCGGCAGCATCAGCAGCAGCACGCTCCACGGCAGCGAGTCGCTGCCGGTCAGGTCGAGCAGCACACCGCCGATGACACCGCCGCCCGCCATGGCGACGTTCCACAGCGTCACCAGCATGGCCTGGGCCGCGTCGGCCGCCTTCTCGCCGCCCGCGTCGCCGGCCGCGGTCTGCAGCAGGGTCGGCACCCCGCCCCAGCCCAGGCCCCACAGCACGGCCGCGAGGTAGACGAGCGCGGTCTGGTCCGCGAACACCGCCAGCGCCGCGGCGGCCACCGCGACCAGCAGCGAGCTGGCGATCGTCAGCACCCGCAGCCGGTGGTGGATCTGCGCGCCGACGATCCAGATGCTGGCCAGCGAGGCGATGCCGAACACCAGCAGCACCAGGTCGGTGTTGCCGCCCATGCCGAGGTCGTCGAGGAACGTGGCGATGTAGGCGTAGATGATGGTGTGCGCCAGGACGAAGACCAGCGTCACGAACAGCACCGGCACCACGCCGGGGACCTTCAGGGCGTGCAGCATCTTCGGCCGCTCGCCGCGCTCCTGGCCCGGGTAGTCCGGTACGGCGGCGGCGATCCACGCCAGCAGGAGGACGGTGAGCGCGGTCATCGCGAGGAAGGCCACGCGCCAGTCGGTCACCTTGCCGAGGAACGTGCCGGCGGGCACGCCGAGGGAGAGCGCGACGGGGATGCCCGCCATCGCCACGGCGATGGCCCGGCCCTGCAGCGGCACCGGGGCCAGCCGGCGCGCGTAACCGGCGAGCAGCGCCCAGGCCAGGCCCGCCGCGACACCGGCGACGAAGCGCGCCACCATCGTGAGCCCGTACACCGAGGACAGCGCGGTGACGGTGTTGGCGACGGCGAAGCCGGCCATGGAGGTCAGCAGCAGCCGCTTGCGGTGCCAGCCGGCGGTCGCCGCCGTCAGCGGGATCGCGGTCAGCGCGGTACCGAGGGCGTAGATGGTGACCGTCTGCCCGGTCGCGGACTCGCTCACGTTCAGGTCGTCGCTCATGGACGGGAGCAGACCGGCGGGCAGGGTCTCGGTGAGGCTCGTGATGAACACGGCGGTGGCGAGGGCCAGCAGGGCGAACAGGGGCAGCTTCTGCTGCTCGCCGGCGCCCGGCCGGCCCGCCTCGGCGCCGGTCCGCACGGGCGAACCGGCCGCGGTATCGGGTGTGGTGCTCATGGGGTGTGCTCCAGGTTTTCGGGGACGGAGTGGGTGAACGCTCGGGGTGGGCCCGGGGGACCGGGCGGACCGGGAGGCCCAGGGGGACCGGAAGGCCCCGGAGGGCCGCAGGGCCCGGGGCTCGCCGGCCGGGACCACCGGTCCGCCGGCCGCGGTCCCCGGCTCGTCGGCGGGGTGCGCCGGTACGTCGTCATGACCGGCTCAGGCCCCCGTCGACCGGCAGGCGGGCCCCGGTGGTGAACGTGGCGTCGGTGGCCAGGAACAGCGCGGCCCGGGCGACCTCCTCGGCGGCACCGAGGCGGCCCAGGGGCGGCAGGGGCACCCCGTTGCCGCCCGGCGCCTCGATACAGCCCGGCGCCACGGCGTTGACGCGGATGCCCCGGGAGACCAGCTCGCCGGCCAGCGCGTGCACGGCGGCCGGCGAGGGCGCCGGGGTCATGAGGACGACGGCGCCACCGTCCCTGAGGCGTGCCAGCAGCGGCCGGGCGGTGGCCACGACATCCGCGAACAGCCAGTCGACGACACCCCCGGGACCCAGGCAGGCGGTCACGTCGGAGGGCGCGACGACCCGGGCGGCGGAGCCCAGTTCGCCGCCGAGGCGGTCCCGCTCCTCCGTGGTGCGGGCGGTCAGCACGACCTGGGCGCCGCCCTCCACCAGACGCTTGGCCACGGCCAGCCCGATGGCGGTGGCCTCTGAGACGACTACGGCCGTCCGGCCCGCGTACTTGGTCATGCCGCTTCCTCTTCCTTCACCGCACCTGCCACGACGGCTCGGTGGAAACGACCATGCGCCGGGGCGCTTCGGGAAAGCTTCGGAACGGCTTACGGCCCGCTCACGGGCGCCCGGCACCGCCTGACGGACGGCTGACGCACGATCGGCGGCCGGGGAAACCCCTGGTGGAGGCCGTAGGGACCGGGCGGACACCCAACCGGACCGGCTCCGTGACGTACAGTGACGCACATGCGGTTTGGGGTGCTCGGCCCACTGACGGTGTGGGACGACGAGGGGGTGGCCGTCAGGGTTCCCGAGGCGAAGGTCCGGGCGCTGCTCGCCGCCCTGCTCGCACACGACGGCGGACCGGTCTCCGCCGACCGGCTGATCCACGACCTCTGGGGCGACCGCCCGCCGGGCCGGCCCGCCGGCGCGCTCCAGGCGAAGGTCTCGCAGTTGCGCCGGGTGCTGGGCCGGGACCGGGTGCCCCTCCAGCCGGCCGGCTACCGGCTGCGGCTGGAGGACACCGACGAAGTGGACGCCGACCGGTTCCGCGCCCTGGTGGACCGGGCCCGCGCCGTCACCGGCCCGGGCGAGCGGGCCGCGCTGCTCACCGAGGCCCTCGGACTGTGGCGGGGTCCGGCCTACGCCGACTTCGCCGACCACGACTTCGCGCGCGGGGCGGCGCAGCGCCTGACCGACCAGCGGCTGTCCGTGCTGGAGGAGCAGGCCGAGGCCCGCCTCGCGGCCGGTGAACACGTGCTGCTCGCCGGGGAGCTGGCCGACCTGGTGGCCCGGCACCCGCTGCGGGAACGGCTGCGCGCCCTCCAGATACGGGCGCTGTACGCGGCGGGCCGGCAGAGCGAGGCCCTCGCGGCCTACGAGGACCTGCGCGCCCGGCTGGTGGCCGACCTGGGAGTCGAGCCGAGCCCCGAACTCGCCGCGCTGCACCGGGCGGTGCTCCGCCAGGACCCCGCGCTGTCCCTCACGCCCCGCCCCGCCGACACCGCCTTGGCCGACACCGCGCCCGCCCCGGAACCCGCCGCACCGCAGCCGGCCCCGCCCCCCGCGCCGGCGGCCCCCGCCCCCTCCAACCTGCCCGCCTCCCTCACTCCCCTCATCGGCCGCCGCGACGCGCTCGACCAGGTCACCGGACTGCTGCGCGCCACCCGGCTGGTGACCCTGACCGGCCCCGGCGGGGTGGGCAAGACCCGGCTGGCCGTGGCGGCGGCCGACGCCCTGCTCGGTGGCGCGTCCGCCGCCGAACTCGCCGACGGCGCCTGGTTCGTGGAGTTCTCCGGCGTGCGCGGCGGGGCCGTCGCCGACCTCGCCCAGGTCGTCGCCGCCTCCCTCGGCATCAGCGATCACGCGCCCTCCGCCGTACCCGTCTCCGGAGCCGGCACCCGCTCCCCCGCGCACCACCTCGCCGCCGTCCTGCGCGACCGCCGCACCCTGCTCGTCCTCGACAACTGCGAACACGTCGTGGACGCCGCCGCCGAACTCACCACCCTGCTCCTGCGCACCGCGCCCGGCCTGCGCGTCCTGGCCACCAGCCAGGAACCGCTGGGCCTGCCGGGCGAGGAGGTGTTCCTGGTCGAGCCGCTGCCCACCGACGACGCGGTACGGCTGTTCACCCAGCGCGCCGCCGCCGCGGCCCCCGGCTTCTCGCTCGCCCCCGACGCCTGCGGCGACGGCGACCGGGCCGCCGTCACGGAGATCTGCCGCCGCCTGGACGGCATCCCGCTCGCCCTGGAACTGGCGGCGACCCGGGTCCGCGCGCTCGGCGTGCGCGAGCTGGCGGCCCGGCTCGGCGACCGGTTCCAGCTGCTGACCTCGGGACGGCGCGGGGCACCCGAACGCCAGCAGACCCTGCGCGCGGTGATCGACTGGAGCTGGGAACTGCTCAGCGCGCCCGAGCGCATCGTGCTGCGCCGGCTGGCCGCGTTCAGCGACGGCTGCGACCTGCGGGCGGCCGAGGCGGTGTGCGCGGGCGACGGCGTGGCCTGCCCCGAGGTGCCCGACCTGGTGACCCGGCTGGTCGACCGGTCCCTGGTCGTCGTCGTGGCCGGACCGGCCGGCCCGCGCTACCGGCTGCTGGAGTCCGTCGCCGCGTACGCCACCGAGCGGCTGCACGAGCTGGAGGACCTCGCCGCCGTACGCGACCGGCATCTGCGCCACTACCTCGCGCTCGCCGAACGCGCCGAGCCCGAGCTGCGCGGCCCCGGGCAGCGGTCCTGGCTCGCCCGGCTCGACGCCGAGTCCGGCAATCTGCGCTCGGCCCTGGACGAGGCCGTGCGCCGGGCCGCCGCCGGGCACCCCGAGCAGGCGGCCCGGCTGGCCACCGCGCTGGCCTGGTGGTGGCTGCTGCGCGGCCGGCTCGCCCAGGCCCGCCGCAGCCTGCGCGCGGTGCTGGACACCACGACGACGGCCGCCCCCGACGGCGACCGGTCCGAACTGACCCTGCTGTACACCGCGTTCGCCCTGCTCACCGGCGACCGCGACCCGGCCGACACCCTGCCGGACGAACCCGCCGGCGCCGACCCGGTCCGACGGGCCCGGTCGCTGTGGCTGTGCGCGTACGGCCTGTTCAGCGCGGGCGCGGTGGCCGACAGCGGGGAGCTGAACGACCGGGCGCTGACCCTGTTCACCCGCGCCGGCGACCAGTGGGGCACCGCCGCCGCGCTCGGCCTGCGGGCCACACTCGCGCTGATCCGCGGCGACCTCGCCGGGCTGGGCCACGACGGCCGGCGCAGCGCCGCGCTCTTCCGTGAGCTGGGCGACCGCTGGGGTGAACTCCAGACGGTGTCACCGCTGGCGGCGCTCGCCGAGATCAAGGGCGAGTACGAGGAGGCCGTGCACCGCCAGTACGAGGGGCTGCGGATGGCCCGCGAACTGGGCCTCGCGGCCGAGGTGTCGGCCCGGCTGTCCGGCCTCGGCCGGCTCGCGCTGCTGTCCCACGACTGGGACCGCGCCCGCGACCTGCACGAGCAGGCGCGGCGCAGCGCCGCCGAGCAGGGCTACAAGTACGGGGAGATACACGCCGGGATGGGCCTCGCGCTCGGCGCCCGCCGCTCCGGCGACCTCGACGCCGCCGAGGCGCATCTGCGGCACCTGCGCGAGGGGTACGCCGATGTGTCCTCGCAGGCCGGCGACCATCTGCTGCTGGCCGAGCTGGGTTTCGTGGCCGAACTGCGCGGCGACGCCGACGGGGCCGCAGCCCACCACCTGCGCGGTCTGGAGGTGGCCCGGGCGATCGGCGAGCCACGGGCGCTCGCGCTGTCCCTGGAGGGCCTGGCGGGCGCGGCGGCCCTGCGCGGCACCGGCCCCGCCGCGGCCTGCGCGGCCCTGCTGCTCGGCGCGGCGGACGCGGCCCGCCGCAGCGTGGGCGCGCCCCTGCCGCCGGCCGAGCGCACCGACGTCGACCGTGTCGAGCGGGCCGCCCGCGCCGTCCTGGGCGACGCGGCCTTCACCCGGTCCTTCGACGAGGGCTCCCGGCTGACCCCCGAGGAGGCCCTGCGCGAGACGGCCCCGGCGCTGGACGGTGCCCGCCGCTGACCCGGGCGCCGCGGGGGGCGCTCCCAGGTCGCGCGCGTACGCGGGCCCGCCGCGCGACGCCTCCGGCCCCCGGCGACCGGGCCCCTCTTGACCCTCACACCGTGTCAGGCGGTCGACTCGGAGACATCATGTTCACCATCGGAGACTTCGCCCGGCACGGCCGTGTCTCGGTCCGGATGCTGCGTCACTACGACGCCACCGGCCTGCTGCGCCCGGCCCACGTCGACCCGGCCAGCGGCTACCGCCACTACGGCGCCGCCCAGCTCGCCCGCCTCAACCGGATCATCGCGCTCAAGGACCTCGGCTTCACCCTCCGGCAGGTCCGGGACATCGTGGACGAGAAGGTCGGCGCCGAGGAACTGCGCGGCATGCTGCGGCTGCGGCGGGCCGAGCTGGAGAGTGCCATGGCCGCCACGGAAGCACGGCTGGTCCAGGTCGAGGCGCGGCTCCGAGCGATCGAGAGCGAGGGGCACATGCCCACGAACGACGTCGTCCTCAAGAGCGTCCCCGCCGTCCGGGTGGCGGAGCTGACCGCGACCGCCGAGAGCTACCAGCCCGAGGACATCGGCCCGGTCATCGGCCCGCTCTACGAAGAACTGTTCCGCCGCCTGGACGGCGCGGGCATCGCCCCCGCGGGCCCCGGCATCGCCTCCTACGAGGACGCCCCGGAGGGCGGCGGCAGGATCATCGTCCACGCCGCCGTCCAGGTCTCCGCACCGCTCCGGGACGGCACCGTCCGCGTCCTCGACCTGCCGCCCCTGGACCGTGCGGCGACCATCGTGCACCGCGGCCCGATGGACACCGTGCTGCCCACGGCCCAGGCGCTGGCCCACTGGATCGACACCCACGGCTACCACTCGGCCGGCTACCCCCGCGAGATCAGCCTGGAGTGCCCGGAGAACCGCGACGACTGGGTGACGGAGCTCCAGGCACCGGTCCACCGCCCCTGACCGCCCGGGCGGGCGGGTCCCGGGCGAGTTCCGGGTGCCGAACGGGCGCCGGCCGTAAAAGCCCGGCATTCGGCCCTCGTGGAGACGGAAGTCTCGTCATCATGGGGGCCGGAACGGGCTGTCGTCCTCGGGGCGGGAGGAGTGCCGGTGGGGGAAGAAGAAGAGAGCGGGGGCGTCCGGGCGGTGCGGGCCTGGGCCCACAAGGCCATCGGCCGGGCGAAGGCGTTGCTGCCGGCGCCGGACACCGTCGTCAAGGCCTCCCGCGCCCACGATGACGCGGTCGGCGAACTGGAGGCCCTCTCCCGGCTGCTGGACCACGATCCGGGGCTGCGCGGCTCGGTCGCCGTGTGGCTCGGCGGCGCCCTCACCCTGCGGCACGTCGCCGGGGGCGGGGCGCCCGGGGACCGGGAGCGGGCGCACGGCCTGCTGCGGGACGCGCGGGACCCGGCGACGGAGATCGGCGCCGCGGTCTGTGCCGAGGACCGGCGGTGGGCCGCGCTGTTCCTGCTGACCCACGCGATGCCGTTGCAGGAGATGCTGGGCGGGCTGCCGCCGGAACCGGACGCCACCGCGATGTTCGACATGATCGCGCGGGAGGGTCCGGCCGGAATGGCCGCCTTCGCGGCCGGTCTGCGGGAGCTGGTGGCCGACGCTTCCGAGCTGCCGTTGCCGCCGGAGCAGCTGCGGCAGCTGCGGCAGGTGCGCGACCTGTACGACCGTCCCTCGGCGGACGGGATGACCGACCTGTTCACGAGCCTCCTGCCCGACGACGGCAATCCGTTCACCGACCGGATGCGGCAGATGATGACGGACCTGCTGAGGACGGCCGGCGGCGCGGGACCGAAGCCGGGAGCGGGCCCGGAGACGGGGCCAGGCCCGGACACCGGCGGGGACCCGCGGACGGGCGCGGACCCGGCACCCGGCGCCGGCCCCCCGCCCCCGCTCCGTACCCCCGAGGACTTCCGCCGGCTGTTCGTCGCGTTGCAGGCGGTCAACACCACGTCCGTGGACTTCGTGAACGGTGCCGGCGGCGGGGATCCCGCCGCCCTGGAGCAGCAGCTGCGGCGGCTGCGCGAGGCGCTGGAGGGGCTGCCGGACGGCGTGCCGGGGCGGGACGGCATCGAGGGCATGATGGCCATGCTGCTGAACGTGAGCGAGGGCGCGGGCGGCACCCTCCAGGACCTGGAACTCGGTCTCGCGCACACGCGGTCCCTCGTCGACTACCTGCGGCGCACGTCGCAAAGCCCCGTCCCCATGGCCGACGGCTTCGCGGTCATGGCGGACGTGACGGAGCTGGTGACCGCCGTCCGTGTCGCCGGGCAGGCCGAGGACGTGCGGCGACTGCGCGACCTGCTGCCCCGCGCGGAGGCCCTCGCCGGCTCCGTTCCCGAGGACCACGACTTCCGTTGCATGGCCCTCATCGCCCGCGCCGCGGTCCGCCTCGTGCTCGGCCGGTCCACCCTGGACAGGGAGCTGATGCTGCGCGGCTTCGCGGACCTGGACGAGGGCCGGGAGGCCGCGCGGAACAGCGTCCTGCCGATCGGGGACGCGGACCTCGAGGCGATGGTCCCCGACCTCGCGGCCCTGCGCGCCTACCTCACCGACACCCCCGACGACCTCCCGGAGCGGGAGGTGCCGCCGCCCGACGCCCCCGCCGACCGGCTGCACTCCGCCGCGAACCGCCTGGGCATGCGCTACAGCCTGACCAAGGACCCGGCCGACCTCGACGCCGCCGTCACCACGCTGGAACGGCTGCGCGAGCACATCCGGCAGGGCCGGGCCCCGCGCGTCGCCGCCGAGTCCCTGTGGACGCTCGCCGAGTCCTACCGCGCCCGCTGGCACCGGGAACGGAACGCGTCCGACGCGGACGCCGCCACCGACGCGGCGAATGAGGCCCTGGCCACCCTCGCCGCCGACATCCTCCTCCAGCTCGGCGCCGAACACCGCCTGACGACCGCCCGCAACGGCGCCTCCCTCGGCGTACGGGCCGCCCTGTGGGCCGCCGCGCACGGGAGGGTGGAGGACGCGGTCACCGCGCTGGAGCTGGGCCGGGCCCTCGTGCTGCACGCGGCGGCCACCTCGAAGGCCGTACCGGACCTGCTTCAGGAGCGCGGTCATGCCGAACTCGCCGACGCCTGGCGGGAGTCCGGCGCCCCGGAGACCGGGGAACTGCCCGCCGGGCTGCCCAGCACCCTGCGCCGGAAGGCCCTGGAGGCCCTCGGCTACCGGGATCAAGGCGGCCTGCTCGGCACCCCCACGCTGCGCGAACTCGCGGACGGCGTCGGCGAGTCCGGCGCGGACGCGCTGATCTATCTGGTCCCCGGCGACGGCGGCGCGGCCCCGGGCATGGTGCTCGCGGTGGGCCCGGAGACCGGCATCGGTTTCGGCGCCCTGCCCCTGCTGGCCGAGACGGAGTCCGAGCCGCTGAAGCGGTACCTGGACGCGGCCGCCGCCCGCTCCGCCGGCCCGGACCACGGCGGCGCGGCGACGCGGCAGGCGTGGGAAGAGGCCCTGGACGACCTGTGCGACTGGGCGTACGAAGTGTTCGCCCACGTGCTCGCCGGGCTGGAGAAGCACCTGCCGGACAGCGGGCCCGGCCGTCGCACGCCCCGGGTCGTCCTGGTGCCCTGCGGCCGCCTCGGGGTCGTCCCCTGGCACGCGGCCCGCTTCCCCGCCGGCGCCCCGTACGACTACCTCTGCCAGGCGCTGGTGATCAGTTACGCGGCGTCCGGCAGCCAGTTCCTGCGGACGATCACCCGCGCGCCCCGCGCCCCGGTCTCCGCCCCCGCCCTGGTGGCCGACCCGGGCCTCTCCCTGACGTTCGCCGAGCCGGAGGTCCTCCAGCTGCGCGAGGCCTTCTATCCGGGGGCGCGGCTGTACGGCGACTTCGCCACCCTGCCGCCCGACTCGGTGCCGGCCGGAACCCCGGACCAGTTGCTGGCCCTGCTCGCCCAGGACCACTCGGTGGTCCATCTGGCCACGCACGGGGTGGCGGGCGTACGGCCGACGGAGTCCGCCCTGCACCTCGCCCCCGCCGACGGCGAGGAGACCGGCCGGCTCACCGTGACCCGGCTCCTCGACCGGCCGCGGCCCGCCGGGCCTGCGGCGCCGGACGGCCCGCTGATCGTCCTCAGCGCCTGCGAGACCGACCTGAGCACCCGGGACCACGACGAGGCCCTGACCCTCACCACCGCGTTCGTCGCCGGCGGCGCACGCGATGTCGTGGGCTCGCGGTGGGTCGCCCAGGACAGCGCGTCGGCCCTGCTGATGGCGGTCTTCCACCACCGCCTGCGGGCCGGGCTCAGCCCCGTGGACGCCCTGCGCGCCGCGCAGTCGTGGATGCTCGACCCGGACCGCGAGGACCCGGGCTGCCTGACCGGCGACCTGCGCCCGGACGTCCGCCGGCCCGATCTGCGCCGGCCCCTGCTGTGGGCCGCGTTCATCCACCAGGGTCACCCCGGCCCGGGGAAGGAGACCGCATGACCACGGGTGAGGACGGCGGGACGACGCTGCTCGCCCTCGTCGACGAGCACCTCGACGACATCCGCGCCCGGCTGACCGCCGAGCAGTACGAGCTGCTGCTCACACGGCTGCGGGCCCTCGCCGACACCGCGCCGGACGACCCGAGGGCCGTACGCCGGGCCTTCCAGGCCGTACGGCTCTGCCTGGTGCCGCTGCCGTACGACCATCCGGTGCGCGAAGCCCTGGACTCCGCCCGGCTCGCCGGTGCGGCGACGGCCGGCCGACCGGCCGTGCTGCGCACCCGGGACCTGCTGACCCGTCTCGCGGCCGGTCCCCCGCCGCCCCCCGGCACCGCGGCCGTCATCGCCGCCGTCGAACGCAGACTGCTCCACGCGCCCGCCCTC
Source organism: Streptomyces sp. NPDC029296 (assembly GCF_055569255.1). Taxonomy (NCBI): domain Bacteria; kingdom Bacillati; phylum Actinomycetota; class Actinomycetes; order Kitasatosporales; family Streptomycetaceae; genus Streptomyces; species Streptomyces sp. NPDC029296. The sequence continues at coordinate 91,468 of NZ_JBVHXT010000023.1, read as the reverse complement.
TCGGCCGCCGAGGCCCGCGCCCGCTGCCACGGCGCCGCGCCACCGCCCGAGCTGATCCGGCTCGACGACCCCGACCGCGGCGACCGCTACCCGGAGTTCCAGTTCGAGCCCGGCGGCGGGGCACCGTACGAGATCGTCCTGCGGATCAACCGGGTGCTGCTGGCCGACGTGGACCCGTGGGGTGCCGCCGACTGGTGGCTGAGCCGCAATCTGTGGCTCGGCGGGGGACCGCCCGCCGCCCTGCTGGGCGTCCGGCCGGACCGCGACCTGGTGGGCGCGGCCGTGGCACTGGTGGAGGGGGACTGATGCACGAGGCAACCGTGTCGCCCTCCGGTTACCGCTTCCGGCCGCACTGGGAGCTGCTGCCCGCCGGCACCCCGCTCTGGCGGATGCACCCGTCCCGGTTCGCGCCCGTGGAGTTCAAGCCGTTCGACCCGGACGACCCCGCGCCCGGCCGCTTCCACGGCACACCCCAGGACCCGTACCCCTGCCTGTACGCGGCGACGGACCCCGAGACCGCGCTGGCCGAGACCCTGCTGCGCTCGGTCCCCTACGACCCGGAGACCGGCATGCGGCTGGTCTTGTGGCGCCAGGTGCGGGGCAGGGCGCTGAACGTGGTGCGGACGCGGTGCGAACTGAAACTGGTCTCGCTGCTGTCCGGGGCGGCCCTCGCCGCCGTCTGCCAGGACAACCGCCTGCTGGAGGACGAGGGCCCGGAGCACTACGCGCACACGCGCCGGTGGGCCCGGGAGATCAGGGCCCAGGCACCCGACGCCATGGGGATGATCTGGGCTTCCCGGCGCAACCCGTCCCAGCGGTGCGTCGTCCTCTTCGGCGACCGCCTCGCGGCCGACCCGCTCGTCGCCCTGCCGTACCGCGGCGTCCCGGACCTCGGCTCCCCATCCGGCATCCAGGAAACCAACCAACTCCTGGAACCCCTCCGCGCGGCCGTCAAATCCCCCCTCCCGCGTCCGGAAGACCGTGCGCCCCTCTGAGAAAGGTCTCCCATGCGATCAGTGAGGCCCCGGCCGCGCCGCGCCTGCGCGGCCGCCGCCGTCATCGGTCTGCTCGGCGGCGGCGCCGTGCTGAGTGCCGCTCCGGTGGCCGCGGCCGCCGCGGTCGACTACGCATGCGAGGGCGGTGTCGGCCCCGACCCGGACGCGCCGCGGCCGGAGCCGGACCGGCCCGTGACGGTCTTCGGGTACGACTGCTACCGGTCGCAAGGCGACCCGGAGGACGGCGTGTGGGTCTTCTCCGAGTACTACGACGAGTACGGGGAGTGCGAGCGCGCTCGGACACGCGACCGCGACGACGTCATCGGTTTCCACTGCTTGAGCGGAGAACGCGAAGCCGGCTGACGGCGAAAGCGGACGCAGCGGGTCCGCTCACCACGGCAAAAACCCCTCTCACCTGCGATTTCGCAGATGAGAGGGGTTTTGTCCGTGGAGCCTAGGGGAGTCGAACCCCTGACATCCGCCATGCAAAGACACGTAGCCGAGTCTGTGAGTCTCAGCGAGTTTCAGTGAGACCCAGTGAGTGCAGGTCAACTGGATTGGCCCCCTCATTAAGTGAGTCTCAGTGAGTCTCGACTAGGACCAGTGAGGGGGTTTCGTGGATTCCACGTGGACTCCGAGCCCCTCAGGCTCACGAGACGGCCCGCAGGTGGCGGGGCTCCCGCCCACCCTCCAGCGCTGCACGCAGCCTGTCCGCGGCCCCTTCGCTGCCGTGCGTGTACAGCCACGTGACCCGGCCTCCGCGCTCCTGCCCGAGCATGAGCTGCACGTCCTTCTCGCTGACCCCGGCAGCATGCAGACGACTCGCCAGGGCGTGCCGGTAGTCGTGGAAGCGAGGCCAGTACTCCTCCCTCCCCGTCTCAGGGTTTTTGATGAGCCGTGCCAATCCCACTTCCTTGATCGCCGGAATCCAGATCCGGCGCCGGAAGTTGTTCCCGCGCAGCACACCGTCCAGCACGGTCCTCTGTCCCCTCAGGGTCCGGGCTTCGCCGGCCATCGGGCCTCGGAACACCAGCTCCTCCGGGCAGAGCCCGTCATCGACGTCGGTGACAGCTCGGGAGGCCGGCAGGCGCTCCAGCATCAGCTCGACCGCCTCCACCGCCTGCGCGGTGAGTGGCACTGTGCGGTAGCCCGCCACCGTCTTGGGCATCCGTTGCCGGACGACGGTGCCGTGGTCATCCACGATGATGTGCCGCACCTCTACCGTGCCCGCAGCAACGTCCACGTAGCAGGCGCGCAGTCCGACGATCTCGCCCCAGCGCATGCCGGTCTCGTGGGCGAAGTCGATGACCGGCCGGTACCAGGTGGGGATCGCCTCCCGGATCTCGGCGTACTGGGCCTCGGTCGGAGGCCGCAGCTCGTCTGGGTGGCGGGCGGGGGCCGTTGCCGTGATGGAGACCGTGTCGAGCGGGTTCTTCGCGATCCGCTCGTCCACGACCGCAGCGCGCATCATGGCCCGGAACAGCTCGCGGACCTTCACCTGCGTGGCGTGGCCCTTCACCTCCCCGCGCATCCACGCTTGCACCTCAGCGGCCCGGATGGACGCGAGCTTGCGCTGGCCCCACTTCGGCTTGATGTGGGCGTTCCACAGGGACAGCTTGCGGTTTCGGGTGGTCGGACGGGCCGGTTCGTGGCCGGGCCACCACTCGTTCCACCAGGCGGCGAGGGTGATCTCGCCGCGCTTCGGGTCGAGGTAGGTGCCGGATCGCACGGCCTCCCGGACCTTGTCGAGGAAGGCGTCTGCCTCCTTCTTCTTCTCGAAGTTCTTCGCCTTCTGGGTGCCGTTGGCGTCCCTGTACCGTGCTTGCCAGCTGCCGAGGCAGTCGCGGCGTCGGTTCCGGTTGCCATGCGCCTCAGGCGGGTACGTCTCCATGCACTTCGGGCAGCCGCAGGTCTTGGACCTCAGCTGGCGGGGGTTGTTCGAGGCCCTACGCCCCATGGTTCACCACCTGGTCACTCCTTCGCTGGTTGGGCACGCGGGAGGTCAGGTCGACCTCGTTACCGCACCAGCAGACTGCACCGAACTCAGGCTGGGGGACCACGAGTTCGGTGAGAATGGCGCGGACGAGTGTCACGGTGTGTGCTGGTGTGAGGTCACGCGGGATGATGATGGCCTTGCCCTTGGCGTCGAAGCCAGGCAGCGCGTCGGGAGGAGCGAACCGAACGCGGACACACATGCTTACCCCCAGAATCGCAGGCAGACGGAACCTGATCCGATGGGGGAGGACATCGGGCGTGCGTCCGACCGTACCTCCGGATGGTGGAATTTTCGACCACTGTTGAGCGTGTTGTTGCTCAAAGGTCACCTGGAGTGACGGAGTCCATTTATGCGTAGACCCGCGGGCTGGACGGATGGTTGCCCTACTGCCCCGTCCGGTTCAGCTCATGCAGGGCGCGCAACTGCGCCTCGGTGATGCGCTGCTGTTCCGCGGTGAGCCCGCGGTACAGCTCCAGGATGCGAGCCTCGGCCTCGGTGCTGAGCGGCCCCGGAGACTGGCGGCCGGCGGCGCGAAAGATCTCCTGCTCGGTGAACTTGGGGAACTCCCGGGCCAGCGCCTGGAGCGCCTCGCGTTTCGGGCCGCGGCCGCCGCCGCGCTTGCGGTGCACCCAGCTGTTCACGGTGGCGGGGGCGACGCCGATGCGGCGCGCGATCTCGCTGTCGTTGACTCGGTATGCGTCCTTGAGTCGTGCGAGAAGCTGCGCCAAGTCTTCGGTGCGCTCCGGGGTGTCCACAGGGTAAGAGTGCCCGTGGATCTTCTACTTTTGCAAGCCAAAGTAGAAGCGTGGCGGGATCGCGTCGCGGCGCGCGACCTCCCCGTCACGCCCCGTGCGCTCGGCATATGCCGCGCTTCTAGAACGACTGTTCGAAATATGCCACACCCGTAGAGCGCCCATCAACACTCACTGACACTCGCCGACACTCACTTGACCTCACTGACACTGACACAGTAAAAATGTGTCAACGGCACCGCGAGGCGCCGCAGCCACCGGGTCCGACCGTCCACCAATCGGCCGGACCCGGGACGGGACTTCGAACTGCGCGAGGCACACATGACCGACCTGATCCGCAAGGACGCGGGCAAGCCACTCCGGGACGCGATGCAGCGTCGAGGGGTGACGCAAGCCGAGCTCGCCGCCCGTACCCGGGTGGTGGACGTCCGCGGAAAAGGTGTGAGCCGAGCGACGGTCAGCAAGGTCACCGGGCGCGGCCGGACGGCGGTCGACACCTGCCGACTCCGTACCGCATGGCTCATCGCCTCGGCGCTCTCCGAGCCCTTGCAGGATGTGTTCGACATGCCCTCAGTCTCTACTGTGACAGTAGAAAGGTGTAACCCCCATGGCGACTCAGACTCTCGCTGAGCGCACCCAGATCCTCGCCCCCACCGGGCTTACCCCGCTCCTGACCACCGCCCAGCTCATGGCCCGCTACGGCGTCAGCAACTGGACGGTCAACCAGTGGGTGATCAAGGGCTGCCCGGTCGAGCCGACCAGCTTCCGCGGCCGGCGCTTCGACCTCGCCAAGGTCCAGGCGTGGATGGCCGAACAGGCCGCACGGCCGGCCGCCTGATCTACCCCTGATGCGCCGAAGGGCCGCCCGACTGCCAGGACCGGCGACCCCACGACTCGGCGCTCACCCCTCTCCAGCGAAAGGAGGAGCCTCCGTGGCTCCCATGATCCCAGACCCCCAGCGGCAGGCACGCATCGCCGGCCTCCGCGCGCTCGCCGATTGGCTGGAGCGCACCCCGACCGCGCCCGTCGCCTACGGGCCCGACCGGTTCATCGTCCCGCTGCACACGAGGGCGGCGGTGGAGGAGTTCGCCGCCGACCACGGTCTGACGGTGACGTACGACGACGAGGGCAACGCCGAGGCATCCGTGGACTTCGGTCCCGTGGTCTACGCGGTGTACGGCTACGTGGACTTCGCGGAGCACTGCGAGCGCGGTGACGAGAAGCGGGCCCGCAAGTGGGCGGAGCGGCACGGCCTGGAGATCCGGCCGACCGAGGACACGGCGGTGGCGGCGTGAAGCAGACCCACCGCGACGACTGGCGGGTGATCGTGACGATCGCGCCGCGCAGCATCAGCGACCTCGGGCTCGACGGCCTGGGCGACATCGCCGGGCCGGTCACGTCCGGCCCGATCGAGGTGGCCATCGCGCCCCGCCGGCTGGGCGACTTCGGCTGGGTGTCGATGGGCGACCGCCTCGCCAGCAACGACATCGACGGCGACTACAAGCGCCGGTGCGAGGAGCTGCTGGCCGCGCTGCTGGAAAGGTCGCACGTCCGCGAGGGCCGCATCGTGTGCACGGAGACGCACACGTGCTCGCACTGCGGCTACGGCTGGGAGGTGCTGACCGCCGACGAGGCGGCCGACCCCGCATGCCGACAGGACGAGCACAGCGCCGAGGGCGAGCCGGTCTGTTGCGGCAAGGCGATCGCCGAGTTCCGGGCCGAGCGCGGTATCCCGGCGCTGGCCAAGACGGGCGGTGCGGCATGAGCGAGTCGATCACCGTCCGCGTGATGCTCGGCTCGTACGACGCGCTGCGCCCGGACGAGCAGCAGACGCAGGTGTACGCGCAGATTCCCGAGGTGGCGCGCGTCGTCTACCTCCTGCCGGCCGAGAGGTACGACGGCCTGAAGGGCCGAGCGTGGCCCGAGGTGCTGGACGTGGCGCAGGAGCACTACGACCGCGGTTGGGTGCGTGCGGTCGCGGATGCAGCGGCTGGTCAAGCGGCGGTCGCGGTGTGGCTGAGGGACAAGGCCAACCGGGACGAGGTGCAGGCCGCGTGGGAGCAGAACCAGGCGCGGCAGCACCCGTTGGTGCGGAGGGTCCTCGCGGAGAACGAGCGGCTGCGCGGGCAAGTGGCTGGCGAGGAGCTGGCGTACGAGCGGCTGCGGGTGGCGCTGGAGTCCGCGAAGCGCGGGCGTCGGGAGGCGCGGGCCCGGGTCGCCGAGCTGCTCGCGGAGCGGCACACGACGAACGAGGCGCTGTCGGAGGCTGCCGAGACGCTGCGCGAGCAGCGGGACCGCATCGTCGCGCTGGAGGCGGAGCCGCTGGCCTGGGCTGGGAAGCTCGCCCCCAAGTCGCTGGACACGTTCCTGATCGCGTTGGGCTCGGCGACCGAGTACGAGCCGATGGACGGCGCGATCGCCCGGATCCACGAGCTGATCGGCTCGTACCGGGCTGTGGCTCGGGTGGATGCGTCGGTGGACCGGCTGACGCGCTTCCTCGCGCCGACGCAGGTTCTCCGCGAGGAGGAGCCCGCCGAGGCGCCGGCCTTGACGGTGTACCGGGCATCGCACGACTCGATCGTGCTGGGCCTGTACACCGCCCGGGAGGCTGCCCAGGCGCACTGCGAGGCGGTGCTGCGCCGCAAGGACCCCGGCGCGGAACTCGCCTGGACCGCCAACGACGGGGCCGAAGCTCTGATTTTCACGGTCGGCGGTGAGTTCCAGGACTGGTCCGGCTACGTCGTGACCGCGCTGGAGGTCGCCTCCGAGTATGACGAGGGGGCCGACGAGTGACCGCCGACTTCTTCCAGCCCGGCCACATCTACGCCTACGACGCCAACGGCTTCACCGCGCCCGAACTCCTCACCGTGTTCCGTGTCGTGGCCGACACCGCACACCCGGACACGGGCAAGCGTATGGCGTTCGGCTGGCTTCGCACGGCGGAGACCGAGGCGTGGTCGCCGTACGCCGAGCCCGCGGACGAGTGGCCCGCCTGCTGGACCGACGTGACCGAGTCGTTCGGAGGGAAGAGCAGCCCTGCCGGGGCCGACGCCACCCCCGGCCCCACCGGCCGCGTCGCCCGGCTCCTCGACGCCATCCGCACAAGCCGAGGCCGCTGGACCACCACCCGCGCCGCCCAGCTCTACCGCGACGCCCAGATCGGCCCGCCCGGCGCCCGCTGGCCGCAGCTGCGCACCGCCGCGCGGGGCGACCTCCGCGATCTCGCCGCCTGGGGCCACCTCGTCCGCCACGAGGAGCCCGGCCGCCAGTTCTACACGCTCAAGACCCGGAAGGACGACGGCCGATGAGCGACACCATCACCCGCCGCGGCTGGCTCCTCGCCGCCATAAGGGCCTACGGCCGGCCGGTCACCACCCAGCTCGCCGAGCAGATGATGACCGGCTCGCCGTGGCCGACCACCGGCCGCAACACGGTCCGCAAGGACCTGCGATCCCACGCCCGGCGCGGGCACCTCACCGCCGTCGACATCGACGGCCGCCGCATCTACCACCCCACGACCACCCCGGAAGGACAGCCGCCGATGAGCAACCCGCTGACCCCGATGCGCGACCACGAGCGGGTCCTGGGGCAGATCGAGCGCGGGGAGGTCCGGGTGGGCCCGGACACCGCGCGGGAGATCGCCGCCCGTGCCGAGGTGGCGTACGGCGACGCGTTCGACGGGACGCCTGCGGAGGCGCTGCGCCGCCAGCTGTGGGCCGCCACCGTCGCCAGCGTCTTCACGACCACGGAAGGCGGTATGGCCGCATGAGCACCGGACCCGAGCACTACCGCGAGGCCGAGCGGCTCCTGAAGGGCAGCAAGAACAGCCACGGCGCCCTCGTCATCGAGGAGGGCACCGCCGAGGTGCTGCTCGCGGCCATCGGGCACGCGTTCCTCGCGAACGCCGCCGCGACCGCGCTGAACGACAACTCCGCCCACGAGGGCGGGATGCCGCTGGCCGACTACCACGCCTGGGCCGAGGCGGCCGGCGTGTGGAAGCCGAAGCCGAAGGGACAGACCGCCTGATGACGACCACCGTGCAGGCCGGGGCTCAGGCCCCGGCCGCCGGCCGCCGGGTCACCCCCACCGGCCGGCTCATCCTCCCCGCCGACGCCGACCGCGACGTCTGGCTCACCGCCCGCCGTTCCGGCATCGGCTCCTCCGACGTCCCGGCGCTCCTCGGCCTGGTCGAGAAGAGGCCGCCGATCAAGGTCTATTACGAGAAGCTCGGCCACGACGTCGATGACGCCGGTGAGGCCGCGTTCTGGGGCACCGTCCACGAGGAGCCCGTCGCCCGCTACTGGGCGATGCGGAACCGCAGCGTGATCCGTCGTGTCGGTCTCGTGGCCCACGTTGACCACACGCACTGGATGACGACCCTCGACCGACGCGTCACCGAGTGCCCTCTCGCCGAGGACAAGCGGGTCCCCTGCGCGCTGGAGGTCAAGACCCGCTCCGCGTTCAAGAGCGCGCAGTGGCACGCCGGCGCCCCGGACGACGTCCTCGCCCAGATGCTCTGGCAGATCGTCGTCAACGGCTACGACCACATGCACTTCGCCGTCCTCATCGGCGGCAACGAGTACCACCAGGGCACCGTCCGCGCCGACCAGTACACGGACGTCATCGCAGACATCACCACGGCCATGGACAAGTTCTGGGCCGAGCACGTCCAGGCCCAGGTGCCACCGGAACCGTCCGGCGACGGCGAGGCGGTGGCGCAGATGTTCCGACGCCTGCACCCCACCCGCTCTGGTGCCGTGGACATCGACCGCCACCCCGACGCCCTGGACGCGCTCCTGGACTACAACCGCCACCAGCGCGAGGAGTCCGCCGCGAAGAAGGCGAAGGCAGCCGCGAAGGCCCGCATGGTCGCTGCCATCGGTGGTGCCCAGGAGGCCCTGATTGGCGGGGAGCGTGCCTACGCGCTGGAGCCGTCGAACGCCGCGCCGAAGGTCGACCTGGAGTTGCTCGCAGAGCGCTGGCCGGACGCCTACGAGGCCTGCGTCAGGGCCAACCCGACCGAGCGCATCGCCATCTCCAAGGCCTTCAAGGGGGGCATCTGACATGGGTCTGCGCGAGAACGCAGCCGCGGCCGCCGGCCGCACCGTGACCACGGACGAAACGGAACCCGACGCTTACACCGGCACCACGGCCGAGCCGCTCCCCGACCTCAGCGACTACGTCCCGAAGGACGGCGAGGACTGGGACATGGTGCCCGTCCACATCGCCTGGCTCCGCGTCCGCCGCGACATCTCCTGGATCGGCAAGGGCGACGCCTACGTCGAGAACGGCAAGAAGAAGTACGACTTCCGCGGCTACGAGCGTGTCGTCGCCGCCTTCGGGCCCATCACCCTCAAGCACGGTGTCTCCGTCATCCCGCACCGGGTCGTTCCCTCCCACCGGGATGCCAAGAGTGGTAAGGGCACGCCGATGCGCGAGGCGACGACGCTGATCACCTGGCGGATCTACGGGCCCAAGGGCGACTTCTTCGAAATGGAGTCCGAGGGCGAGGCCCTCGACTACGCCGACAAGGGCACCGCGAAGGCGCAGACGATCGCGCAGCGCGTCGCCCTGTTGGTCGGCGGTCTGATCCCGACCGGCGCGCCGGACAGCGACGAGTCGAACATCGAGCGCGGCGAGGCCCCGGTCCGGCCGGCGGCGAGCTACCTCGACGAGATCTGTAACCCCCACACGAGCGCCGGACGGTTGCGGCAGATCCACTTCGAGCTGCGGACCACCCGCCAACTCGGTGCGCTGGTCACCAACGAGGTCGGCGACGAAGAGCCGATCGGCGACATGGTCGTCCGCATCGGCAAGGAGCGCGCGGCTGGGGGTGCCGAGTGACCTCCTTCGCCACCGTCCGCAAAGCCGCTTGGGACACCGAGACCACCGGCCCGGACCCGCTCAACGACCGCATCGTCACCGCGGCGTTCATCGTCCGCGGCGGCGGCCGGCCGGACCGCGTCTTCTCCTGGCTCATCAACCCCGGCATCCCGATCCCGGCCGAGGCGTCCGAGGTACACGGCATCACCGACGCCATGGTCCAGGCCGAGGGCCAGGACCCGAAGAGGGCGCTGGACGAGATCGCCGTCAACCTCGTCCGGGCCATCGAGTGGGGCATGCCGCTCATCGCGTACAACCACAGCTACGACTGGACGATCCTCCACCACGACCTCGCCCGCCACGGGCTGCCGACCGTCGAGGAGCGCGTGGGCCTGCACCCGCTGCCCCTTCTGGACCCGCACGTCATCGACAAGCAGGTCGACAAGTACGTGAAGGGCAGCGGCCAGCGGAAGCTGAAGCCCACCGCCGAGCGGTACGGCGTGCAGCTGGAGGACTGGCACACCGCCGAGGCCGACGCGCTCGCCGCACTCCTCATCGCGGAGCGGCAGTTCGAGCGGTACCCGCAGCTCGCCACCATGGGCCCCGCGCAACTCTTCGCCGCCCAGCAGGCCTGGCGGGCGGAGCAGCAGGCCGGCCTCCAGGAGTGGTTCCGCACCCGGGCGACGCCAGAGCAGGGCGGCAACCCCAACAAGGTGATCGACGGCTCGTGGCCGCTGATCCCGGCGCAGCGCGGGGGTGAGGCATGACCACCCGCATCGCTGCCGGCGCCTCCTCGCTCGTGAGTGCGCTCCTCGCCAGGGCTGGCATGTCCCGCCGGAACGCCACGAAGGGACGTCACCGCGCCGTCACGGCCGAGCCCCAGATCCTGCGGCCGATCGAGGCCCTCGTCCAGGTCGAGGCGTGGTGCCTGGACGAGCACCGCCGCACCCTACACGTCCGGTTCGCGGCGGGCGGGCTGGTCTGCATGGACTGCCGCGCTCAGCTGACCGCCTCCATCTCACAGCACCGCCAGGGGGACCGGTGACCGCCTACACCCTCTTCGACCCCAAGGCACCGGCCGCCACCACGGCGGCCGGGGCCCGGCCCGCCACCGGCCGCGCCCCGCGCGTGATCGGCCTCGACGTCGCCATGGGCATCACCGGCATCGCGGGCAAAGGCTGGACCGACTACATCAAGGCCAAGGGCCAGTCCCAGCACTCCCGGTTCGAGCAGCAGCTCACCGGCATCGCCGACCACATCCGCAACGCCGACCTGGTGGTCATCGAGGGCGCCGCCTACGGCCACAACAACCAGGGCGCCGACGCGCTGGCCGGCATGCGGTGGATGGTCCGGCACGACCTGTGGAAGCGCCGTATCCCCTACGCCGTCGTCACGCCCGGCCAGCGCATGATCTACGCAGTCGGCACCGCCGCGCCCGTCGACCCGGACACCGGGAAGCGGCTCAAGGGGACCGCCCTCAAGGGCGCCCTCCGCCAGGCCGTCGCCGACACGTACGGCATCACCACCGAGGGCGAAGCGCGGTACGACGAAGCCGACGCCTACGTGCTGATGGCGATGGGCCTGCACTGGCTCGGCTGGCCACTCGCCGTCGTACCGGACGAGCGGCGGCGCGCACTGGACTCGGTGCGCTGGCCCGAGCGCGCGGTGGTGACTGCCCGATGAGCTACATCAACGCCACCCGGGAACAGATCGTGGCTGCGCTCCATGCAGGTCACAGCGTCAACCGCATCAGCCGCGAACTCCGCGCCGACCGCGCCCGCATCCGCGCCATCCGCAACGAACTCCAGCTCCCCGCCTACGTCCGCCCGGAGGAGACGCGCACCATCGAAGAGAAGTGGCGTCTGTACGCCAAGCCCGTCGACGGCGGCCACGTGGAGTGGACCGGCGAACGTGGCACGGCCAGCGGCACACCACTGCTGTCCTTCAAGGACAAACACCACAGCGCCGCTGCGGTCGCCTTCCGCATCCGTACCGGTCGTGCCCCCGAGGGCTACGCCCTCGCCGACTGCGGCGTCAAGCACTGCGTGGCGCCTGAGCACGTCGAGGATGAGCCCGGCCGCCGCCGGACCCGGGAGCAGCTCCGGTACCTGCGCGGCGGGCGGGCGCTCCCGGAACGCTGCCATGCCGGTCACGACCTCAGCGAACACGGCCGGATCGGCACGGACGGCCGCGCGTACTGCAACACCTGCAAGCGGTCCCAGGGCCAGGTGGCGGCATGAAGTGCGGCCACTGGATCGGCGCCGAGCGCCGACACTGCGGCACCACCCGGGACGTACGCCCGTACCTCACCGGCCCCTGCTGCCCCGCCCACACCCCGCGCGCGCTCCAGGGCCTGCCCGAGATCGAGCCCGGGCCCGGCATTCCCGCCGGCGCCTGGACCACCCCCAGCCCGCTGAACGACTCCCGCGTCCACGACGCCCGCGCGGTCGCCTCCGGGAAACGGCGCTCCACCCCGCAGGCGTACCGGGCAGCCCAGGCCGCCGTCCGCCACGAGACCACCTGACCGGCGGCCCATCCCCCCACGGCCGCCACCGGGCCCGCCCCGTCCCCCTCGCTCGCGGGGCGGGCCCACCCCGCCACCACACAGAGAAAGGCACCACAGCGCATGACCATCCAGCCCGACACCGACCGGAACACCCAGCCCGCGGAGTTCGCCGCGTTCCTCGTCGGCCACCTCAACGGCCGCGTCCACCAGGCCCTGAGCGAGGAGCTGCACGAGCTGCTCCAGGCCGTCGCCACGCACGGCAAGAAGGGCCAGCTCGTCATCAAGGTCGCCGTCGAGCCGTCCAAGGGCCACGTCGAGGGTGACCCCCTCGCCATCAGCGTCGAGTCCGACCTGAAGGCCCCCAAGTCCACCCCGCCGGCCGCCATCTACTTCGTGGACGACGACGGCAACCCCACCCGCAACGACCCGCGGCAGATGCAGCTCGACTTCCGCACCGCCCCGACCACCACCGAGTACAAGGACGCCTGATCACCGTGACGATCTACACCTCCGCGCCCGCCGACCAGCTCGACGGCATCCAGTCCGTCATCGACATCGCCCAGCAGGCCACCACCCCCGCCCAGCTGGCCGCCGGGCACATCTACGCCGTCACCACCCCGCGCGGCGTCGAGCGCATCGACCTCACCGGCCCCCAGCACACCGGCCAGCCCGGACGGAAGAACGGCACCACCACCGTCCGCGACGCCGAATCGTTCCTCGCCTACTGGACCAAGCACAGCGACGCCGACAGCGAGGTCTACGCCGACAGCGACCGCCTCACCGTCACCGCCGTCCTCGACGCCCACACGGCCACCGAGCCGCGCTGGGCCAGCCACCGCCTCCACCTCGCCCTGCGGGAGACCGCCGCGTGGAAGCAGTGGCTCGGCATGGACGGACAGCTCATGTCGCAGGAGACGTTCGCCGAGTTCCTCGAGGACCACCTGCCCGAGCTGCTGGAGCCGGCCGCCGCCGACATGCTGGAGATCGCCCAGTCCTTCCAGGCGGCGCAGAAGGTCGACTTCCAGTCCGCCACCCGGCTCTCCTCCGGGCAGCGCCAGTTCCAGTACGTGGAGACCACCACCACGAAGGCCGGACAGAAGGGCCAGCTCACCGTACCCGAGACCTTCGTCATCGGCCTGGTGCCGTTCGAGGGCAGCGAGGGCTACAAGCTCACCGCCCGCCTGCGCCACCGCATCGGGCAGGACGGTCTCCGCCTCGGCTACAAGCTGGAGCGCCCCGACGAGATCCGCACGACGGCGTTCGCCGACGTCGTGCAGGCGATCGGCGACCAGATCGACACCACGATCATGAACGGCAGCCCCGCCTGATGGCCGCCCGGCCGCGGGGCGGCGACGGCAGCACCCGCTGCCCCGCGTGCCGGGCGCCCCTCCTCGTCCAGTGGGTCGGCAACACCGCAGCCCTCAAGGCCAGCGTCGACCTGCCCCCGCCGGACGAACCCCGCCCCTACGGGCCCGCGCTCGCGGCGAGCACACCCAACGATCTCGTGTGGTGCCTGCCCCGCCCCCGCCACGGCCCGCTGCGGCTCCGCTGGACCACCGGCCGCCACCCGCCGGACTGCCCGCACCAGCACCTCCTGACGCACCGCTGCACCGCCGCACCGACCACGCTCTTCTGAGGAGACCGCCACCGTGGACAACGTCCGCCCCTTCCCGCGCAACCCGGCGGACAACGACGGCTTCAAGCGGCTTCCTCCCCAGGACATCAACGCCGAACAGTCCGTGCTCGGCGGCATGCTGCTCTCCGAACGCGCCATCACCGAGGTCATCGAGATCCTCGAAGGGCCGGACTTCTACCGCCCCGCCCACGAGACCATCTACAACGCGATCGTCGCGATGGCCGTCCGCGGTGAACAGGTCGACCCCGTCACCGTCACCGCCGAGCTGACCAAGCGCGGCGAGATCAACAAGGTCGGCGGCGCCGCGTATCTGCACAGCCTCGTCCAGACCGTCCCGACGGCGGCCAACGCCGAGCACTACGCGGAGATCGTCCACGAGCACGCCGCCCGCCGCCGCGCCCTCGAAGAACTCGACCGCGCCGCCGGCCTCGTCAGCTCGGGCGAGGGCGACCTCGCCGAAGTCCTCGACCTCGTCCGTGAGCGCGTCACCCGCGCCACCGAGGCCACCGGCCCGCGCGGCAGCGATGACACCGGCTGGTCGTTCTCCGACCTCACCCCGGTCCTCGACGGCACCCACAAGCCCGCCCAGCCCAACGTCGGCGCCCGCGACGACGGGATCGGCCTGTTCTACCCGGGCCGCGTCAACGGCATCCAGGGCGAGTCCGAGGCCGGCAAGTCCTGGGTGGCGCTCATCTCCTGCCTGACCGAGATCAACCGCGGCAACCACGTCGTCTACCTCGACTTCGAGGACTCCGAGGAAGGTGTCGTCTCCCGGCTCCTCCTCATCGGCGCCAACCCCCGGGACATCGCGCAGCAGTTCCACTACGTCCGCCCCGGCACCACCCCCACCCCGGCCGCCCTCAAGGCGTTCATCGGCCGCATCGGGGACCTCGGCCCATCGCTGATCATCGTGGACGGCGTCACCGAGGCCATGGTCATGCTCGGCCTGGAGCTGAAGGAGAACACCGAGATCGCCAAGTTCGGCCGCATGCTCCTGCGGCCCCTGGCGGACACCGGCGCCGCCGTCGTCCCCCTCGACCACGTCGTCAAGAACAACGAGTCCCGCGGCCGGTACGCCCTCGGCGGCGTCCACAAGCTCAACGCCGTCGACGGCGTCCAGTACATGCTCGAAGCCGTCCGCCCCTTCGGCATCAACACCGAAGGCCGCTCCCGGTTGCGTATCGCCAAGGACCGGCCCGCCCAGGTCCGCCGGCACGCCCTGCCCGGCGGCCGGAACCCGATGCACTGGTTCGCCGACCTCGTCATCCGCTCCACCGACGCCGAGTTCGCCGAAGCCCACCTGTACCCCCCGGCTCAGCAGACCGAAGACCCGCAGGAGACCGCCGCCACGCAGGACAAGGCCGCGCAGGAGGAGGCGGACATCCGGGAGCGGGAGGCCGCGGTCCTCGCCGTGCTCCAGCAGGCCACCGAGCCGATGAGCAAGGCCGCCCTGGAGGACCTCATCCCGGGGCGGGCCTCCGTCACCCGCCGCGCCCTGACCCGGCTCGTCCACGCCGGCCGTGTGCTCGCCGAGAAGGGCCCCCGCGGGGCCGCACTGCACACCCTGCCCCAGCCCGGACAGACCGAGGAGGCCACATCGTGACGGCCGTCGTCCTCCACCTCGTCCCGGGCCCCGCCACGACCTCGTCCCGATCTTGCCCGGACACCGGACGGAAGGAGCGTTGCCGCAGGTCACGGGGGTTCCGACTTCGTCCCGACCTCGTCCCGGAGATCCGGACGGGGTGGGCCGTCACCAGGCCCTCGGACGCCCCCGCCTGCACCGTCTCCCAGCCCACCCAAGTTACCCGCAAGTCACCTCGTCCCACCTCGTCCCGTGACGAATCGTCAGCACATCACGCGTCAGTAAAACCCGCAGGTCACAGCCTTGCCGACCTCGTCCCGATCTTGGTCGCCACCTCGTCCCGACCTGACACACCATCACGGGACGAGGTCACACCCCCTCCCACCAGCACATCACTTGATCGCTTGACCTCGTCCCACCTCGTCCCGGACGAGGTCGGGACGAGGACGCAGCGACCTCGTCCCTCGTCCCCCGCCTTATAGGGGGACGAGGACGAGCGTCGCGCACCACCCGCCCCACACGCCCCGCCACCCACCGCGAAAGGCACAGCGCATGACCCCCGAGCAGGCGGCCTGGGTCCAGGAGCACGTCCTGACCCCCCGAGAGATCCCACCAACCGCCACCCGATGCCCCTGCCAGATCATCTCCAACGCCTGCACGACCAGCGAGCACAGCAACTGCGGACACGACTACTGGATCACCCACCAGTGCCCCGAACGAGAGACCGTCATCGGCCGCGGCTTCGGCCCATTCCCCTGCAAGGGCTCCCTCCGCCTCTACGGCAACGCCGACGTCTACCTCGCCGACCGCCAGTGCCGCGTCTGGTGCAACTGCCACTGCCACCAGCCCACACCGCAGCCCACCGCAGCACCGCGCAACACCGAGCAGCTTGACCTCTTCGCGGCTGCCACGTAGCCCCTCGCCCCGCCGATCCGGTTCCACCGGCCCCCGCGCGACATAGCCAGGAAGGACACCCAGGCCGCTGATGACCATCGCCGCCCTCCGCCGCCTCCTGGACGAGATCGACCGCCAGGGCGGCCCCGACGCCGCCCGCCACAACACCCTCCGCCTCACCGACAAAGGAGCCACCGAGCCCATGACCGCGATCCACACCGAGCCCCAGCTGCCGCCGCTCGTCACCGCGCGCCCGCCGGCGGCCGACGCGGACCCCGAGCGCCTGCCCGTTGGCCAGCTCCTCGCCTGGGGTGACCAGCACGAGGACCCCGAGATCCAGGATCAGGCCGCCCGCGCGCGGATCGCGCTCGCCGGCCTGCGCCAGCGGTTCGCCGCCGACCGGGAGCTGAGCGCGCTCACCAGCGAGGAGGAGCAGCTGGCGCAGCGCCTGGCGGAGATCCGGGCGCGGAAGGGCGAGCTGGAGCCGGCCAAGCCCAAGAAGACCCGGCGGCCGGTCGACTACCCGGCGGCCGAGGTCCGGGCGTGGGCCGCGGCGACCGGCGTGGACTGCCCGCCGGTCGGCCGGGTGCCGAAGGCGGTTGTGGACGCGTGGCGCGCCGCCCAGCCACAGAGCGCCTCGGCGTGAGCTGTCCGGCACGACGACGGCCGCCCGGAGTCGAGTTCCGGGCGGCCGTTAACCCCGACCCTACCCACCTCCTGGAGTCCCGATGGACCAGCCCGACCCTGACCGCCGCGAGCGGTACGCCGCGGCCCTCTACGCCACGCTGGAGGTGACGCCGACCCGACACCCGTGGGAGACGCTGAGCCCGCTACGCCGCGCTGTCTGGTACGCCCGCGCGGACGCGGCCATGAAGCTGGCCGACGAGGAGCGGGCCATCTGGTCTACCGGCCCGGCGCCCGCCACCGACCGGGACACGCTGCGCCAGCGGATCACCGAGGCCGTGGAGGAGTGCCGCACGCTCACGCCGGCCGCCCTCGCCGACGCGGTCCTGGCCGTGTTGCCCGCGCCCGACCATCTGGCCGCCGGGCTTTTGGAGGCCGCCGACGTGCTGGAGGTGTGGCGGCCGGAGTTCTTCGAACGGTGGGCCGTTGCCGAGCAAGACGGGTACGAGGACGGGATTGGCGACGCCGTCGACCACCTGCGTCGGCTGGCTGGCGAGCAGCCCCAGGCTGACGTTCCCGCCGAGCAGCGCCCGGCTGGCCTCACCGTCGAGTCCCTCGCCCGCCTCCTCGCCGGCGCCGCCGCCCTCACCGAGGGGACGCCGCCGTACGACCAGCTCCCGGACGCCGACCGCGAGCGCTACCTCGGCCAGGCCTGGCAGCTCCTGGCCCGCACGGACGGAGACCAGCAGCCATGACCCGGCCCCGCTGCCCCCGCGGCCACTTCCTCCCCGCCGACACCCCGACCGCCCAGCAGGACAGCTGCCGGTGCACCCGGCGCCGACGTCGACCGCGCCGCACCCGCCCCAGCTCCGACCTCCGCGGCCAGCGCGCCACCCTCCGCCAGCTCTACACGATGACCACCATCCCGCTCACCGGGGCGTACCTGTGACCGCCGTCCTCGCCTACGTCGTGCTCGTCGCCAGCACCTCAGGCGTGCTCTGCGCCCACTGGCTGTACGTCCCACGACGCGCCACCCACACCCGGAAGGACCAGACCACGTGAGCTACCCCGCACTCTTCACCACCCCCGGCATGCGCAACTTCGCCGAAGAGGTCGACGCCGAACGCCAGCGTCAACTGGTGAAGTGGGGCGACCAGCGCCACCCGATCCTGCGCGGCCCCAGCAACCAGCACCTGTTCGAGCAGCTGGCCCAGGCCATGCGCGAAACCAACGCGGACCCCAACCAGATCTGCTGGATGACGATCCTCCTCGAGGAGGCGTACGAGGCCGGCGCCGAACGGGACATGGCCAAGCTCCGGGCCGAGGTCGTCCAGATCGCCGCCGTCTGCCAGGCCATCGTCACGGACATCGACAGCCGCAGTCCGGCGGCGCGGCGGGACGGGGCAGTCTCGTGAGCCTCCCCGCGGCGCCCGGCGTGCTCGTGCTCGCGGCCCTCGCCTGCGGCGGCGTCGGCTGCCTCTGCCTCCTCGCCGCCGGCATCACCACCCTCACCGACACCGTCCGCAGCATCCGCGCCCGCCACCGGGACGCACGGTGACCGGCCCGTCCAGCACACCCCGGGGCGAGCACACGCCCGCCCCGGGCACCACCTGGACCCACCGCCTGGTCCGCCACGAGCAGCTGGTGGACGACAACACCCCCGACCCCCGCCCGAACCGCGAGACCCGCCGCGCCATGCAGCGCGCAGCACGGAGGAAGAAGTGACCAACCAGCTCCAGTACCCGTACCAGGACGGCGACGTGACCGTTCTCGGCCCGCGCGTCTTCGTCACCAACGACGGCGCGGTCATCAACTGGCGGGGCGTGAACTACGTGCCGCAGCCCGACGAGCAGTCAACCGAAGCGACCACGCCCGCCGAGTCCCCGCTGCGCGACCAGGTTGCCGCCTCCATGCTTCGCGTCCTCCGCGAGTACGGAGAGATGCCGACCCCGAACGTCATCGACCTCATCAACGAGTTCGCCGGCGCAGCGCTGGCCATCCTCGACCCGTACGGCGACACCGCTTCCGCTCTCAACCGCGGCCACCGTTGTCTGCTGGAGAACCACGACAAACGTCTCCCCGACCCGGCCTTGCTTGCCCGGGTGCGTGCCGTCCTCGCAGACCCATCAGCCCTCGACTGGCGTCAACGCCTCCGCGCAGCCCTCGACCAGCCCAAGGAGAAGTGACCATGCCAGCTACCGACCAGCACACCCGAACCCACATCAAGGCCCTCGCCGACGAGATGAAGCGCCACCTCGGCGAGCCCGCCGCCGCGCCCGCCCAGGTCTTCCTCTCCGGCATGCTCACCGGGCTCGCCTCGGCCATCGAGATCCTCGACGGAGGCACCGCCGAGCAGGCCGCCGAGACCGTGGAGCAGCGCCTGGCCGCCGCCGTCGGCCGCGCGTACATCGACGGCAAGCTCGGCGAGCAGCCGACGCCCGTCGACTGGGAGGCCGTCGCCCAGCAGCGCGAGCGTGAACTCCGCGACGTCGGCGAGGCCCGGCACACCGCCGAGTACGAGCGGGACCAGCTCCACCAGGTCCTGCACGTCCTGCGCTACGGCATGGTCCGCGCCGGCAGCGCCGACCTCGCCGCCAGCTACATCGTCAAGCTGATCGACACCACGATGGAGATGGCCACGGGCAGCGCCCTGGAGCCCTGCGACGCGGACGCCCAGGCCGCGCGTGCCAACCAGGCCGAGACCGAGCGGGACGGCGCGTACCGCGAGCGGGCGCACCTTGTTGCCCTCCTCGCTGCCCTCACCGACGGCGCGGTCATCACCGCCGCCCCGGACGTGGACGAGCCGGGCTGGCAGATCGTGTACCTCATCCTCGGCGGCCGGCAGTGCTCGTGGCACATCGCACCCCGGGACGCCGACCTCTTCGAGCACGTGGAGCGTGTCGGCCCCCTGGACGTCCGGGCCCTGTGGGACGGCCACACCACCGAGGCCAAGTACGCGCACATCGCCGCGTGGACGGCCGAGCTGGCGCAGCACTGCGGGCCGGCCTGCGCCGAGCAGCACACCGAGACCGGGCGCTGCGAGATCGCGAGGAACCGGTGACCGCGCGCCTGGAGCTGCTCGGCGAGGACGGCGAGTGGCACGAGGTACCCGGGATCGCCGCCGTCGAACTCCACGAGAAGACCCCACTCGACCTCAACGAGGTAGTCCTCGTCTCCGTCGTGGACTTCGCCCGGATGCAGATCGCCGAGTACGAGCGCCAACGCGGTGAACCCCGTGTACGTCCGCGCCCAAGCCGCCCCGCCTGGCAGTCCCCGTACGGACCGCCACCGAGGAGGCGCTGATGCCCGCCTGGCAGCTCGCCGTCGTCCTGGTCGTGCAGATCGGCGGCTGGTACCTCGCCAGCCACGTCACCGAGACCCGCGCCACCCGCCGCGAGGCCCGCCGCGCCGTCCTCGACCAGAAGCTGCACCAGGCCCTGCGGGACCTGTTCGAGCAGCGCGAACACCACACCACCCACCCGCACAACAGGGAGCACTCATGAAGGACGTCCAGGTCCGCTGCATCCTCCGCCACCACCGCGACGGCGGACCCATCAGCCGCCTCTTCAAGGTCGGCGAGATCGGCGAGCACACCGCCCCGGCCCTCCAGGACCTCATGATCCAGCTCACGCTCGACGCCCGGGAAGCGGAAGCCGATCGGATCAGCGACGTCATCGACTACGTGACCCAGGTCGGCGCCCGGCCGCCCGTGCCCGGCTGGACCCGACGTCGCTGAACACGCGACAGGGG
This sequence comes from Streptomyces sp. NPDC029296, assembly GCF_055569255.1. NCBI lineage: Bacteria > Bacillati > Actinomycetota > Actinomycetes > Kitasatosporales > Streptomycetaceae > Streptomyces > Streptomyces sp. NPDC029296. The sequence goes on along the minus strand of NZ_JBVHXT010000023.1, from coordinate 70,910 downwards.
CGCGCCCACGATCTCCCCAGACCCTGGCGCGCCCCCTCGGTGCTGATCACCGTACCGCCCCGCAGCACCACAGGAGCCTCCACGATGAGCACCGCCGCCACCCACCTCCGCACCATCGCCCTGCACTGGGCCGACCTCGCCGACGCCGCCGGCCAGCCCACCCAGTACGGCGCCTTCGGCCTCGGCCTCCGCGGCTACCTCGCCCGCCTCGACCAGGCCGACGCCGAGCAGATCGAGTACGAACGCCTCCAGGCCGCCTACCTCCGCTCCCTGGAGCGCGACCCGATCCAGCTCGGCGACCGCCCTGTCCCGGTCCGGCTGCACATCCTCGACACCATGCGCGTCATCGAGGCCGCCCTGGTCGCGTGCGCCGACGACATCGCCCACGCCGTCCAGCGCGCACCCATCACCCCGCCGGCCGCCCGACGTACGGCCACCGACCCGTACGCCAGCCAGCGCGACGCCGATATCGCCGCCGCCGACCGGCGCCGCCGCGAGCAGCTCGCGCTCGCCGACCAGCGCGACCCGCGCCGCTGGCGGTACACCGGCCGCCGGACCGCGTCGTACGCCGCGCTGTGGCTGCTGGCCCGGGTCGAGCGCGCGCCGGGCCCGTGCCGACGGCTCACCGAAGCCGAGGAGCGGCGGATCGGCGTCGTCGCGGCCGGCGCCGCCGAGCGCCTGGAGCGCGCCCTCGACATCGCCGCGCAGCGCCGGACCCTGGAGCAGCGGCACGGCTGCGGCGGTCTGATCGACGTGCACGGTGGGGAGGGCCGGGTGCCGGTCGCGCACTGCACCGGCTGCGGGCAGATCTGGGCCGAGGGTGGGGTGACCGCGGCATGATGCTGGCCTGGCTCCGCATCCGGTTCACCGTCCGTAGAGCACTCGGCATCCGCGACGTCCGACAGTTCACGCTGCGGCGGCGCATCGAGGAGCAGGAGGCGCGGCGCGGACGCACGAGGCGTGAGGAGGCTCGGGACCGGAGTCGGCTCGCGTTCCGGCTGGCCGGTTGGTGTCTGCTGCTGGCCAGTTTGGCGGTCGTCGCATGGGTAACCGTGACATCCTGACCGCACGGCATCCGGGTGCAACGCCCGGCGCGGAGCGGCAGTCCTAGGTGCACTGCTCTGCGGAGGGCCCGCCTTCCGGCCGGAGGATGGGGACCCTTGTGCCGCCCGAGCAGCACGCGGCCCGCCGTCCCTCAAGATCGGCGGGCCGTGACCTCAGTCCAGCCACCGAACCCGCGCGGTCGTAGGAACCTCCACGTCACAGGGCACCACCCAGGGCTCGAACTCTTCGCGCCTACAAGTGATCACGAGCCGCAACGGCGCATTGATCCAATTGCTGCGCCATTGACGTTCGGCTTGCGGGTCTTCCTGCCAATGAGGAGGCCGCGTCGACTCGATGCTGAACGGCCGCCCCGTACCGACGTCCAGTGAGAACGGTGCAACCGTCTGCCCGTTCACGTCAGCGCCATCTGCACCATGGGTGAAGCGGCAAGGACCCCAGACCTGAGCGTCGAGTTCCTCCTGGGTAGGTCCGCCGGGAAGCCGCGCCGTGCGATCCATATCGTCACTGCTGACGATCCGGACCGCGATCTCGTCAAGGCGTCCCAGCGGCAAGGGACCGACGAGACGGACACTGAGAGTTGCACGGCCGCTCTCGATGCGCTCGATGCTGATGTCGAACTGCGGCGTGAGGTCAGCGTGCCACCGCTGACGTTCGATGCGCGCCACAGCCTCGGCGGTCTTCGCCGACCGGCGAGCTGCGAGCCAGGCGCCCCAGGTGGCGATCGCGCTGAGGCCGGCGGTGGAGACGGCGCCTATGTCCGCCCACGGGATACTCATGGGTCGGGAGAGTAGCGGGATCGTTCAGAGCCGCCACACGTCCGGCCCACCACCGCGCCACTCGATCAGCGCCGACCGGACGACGTCCATCTCGTCCCAGCCCTCCAGGCCGGCCTCCTGCATGAACGCCGTGACGTCCCGCACGCTGTACGCCCGGCCCAGGAGCTTGCCGTCGACCCGCACCCGGCGGCCGCCCTCCTCGTCGGGCGGGTAGATCACCACGGGTCTGTCGGACGCCATGCCACCAGGGTGGGCGCGCCCCGCCTGCGCCGCACGGCGAGCTGGTCCATCCTGACGGCATGGCCAGCGGCCGGTACCGCGTGACTGCGACCTCGGAGGGGCGCCCCGTCGTGCACGGCTGGTGGGGTCGCGATGACGTTGCGCGGGACAAGTTCCGGCGCTGGATCGGCGAGTACGGCAGCATGCCCGACGCCCGGGTCACCCTCGTGGACGAGGAGACGGGCGCGGTGCTGACGACGTGGCCCGAGGAGCCGTGACCGTCTGCCATCCTGAGCGTCATGGCCCACCGCCCGTACCCGAACCCCGCTCGCGCCCGCCGGCACCTGGAGCGGCACAAGCCCGCGCCTCTGACAGCGTCCCAGCCCTCAGCAGCGGAGGCCGGGCAGCGCCTGGTCGACTTCTTCCGCGTGATGCCGAGGGTCGGGGAGTACCGCATCTCGACCCGCTGACCCGAGGCCGGCCCGACGTCAGCCCGCCGCGTGCCGGACCGCCCGCTTCACCGCCATCTCCACGTCGTACCGCGACTGCCCGCTCGCCGTGGCATGGTCGGTGATCGCCGCATGCGCCGCCGCGGCAGCCTCCCGCCACGCCTGGCGCTGCGCGTCGTACTCGGCGCCGTCAAGGCCGGCCAGCTTCGCGCGCTGCTCCTCGGCGGCGCGCTCCAGTGCGATCAGATCATCGGGTAGGTCCACGGAGCGGATCTTAGGTCGGGACATGATCAGGCCCCCGCCTCGGCGCGCGAGACGGGGGCTGAACGGGCGGCGCGGCTACGGTCGCCACTCCTCGCGGTAGCCGGGCCGCCGCACCAGCTCATCCATCCGACGCCTCCGCTTTCCCGGTCGCGTCCGGGTCGTCCGCGATGATCTGCCGGACCCGCCCGAAGCTGACACCGATCTCGTCGCCGATCTGCCGGTAGCTCATGCCGCGCTCCACCATCTCCAGCACGGCCTCACGGCGCTCGCGCCGGACCTTCTCGCCGACCACCTTCAGCAGCTCGGTCAGCCTTCTGGCCCGCGCCTCGGGGGACTCCCCCGCCGTGAGCGCGTCGATAGCGTCCAGCACGCGCTGCACCTCCTCCGCCCGGTCGTCCATGTCCGTCCCTTCCCGGGGCTCGGGAGGCGGATCTTCCTAACCGTCTTGTGTAGGAACCTACACGGCGTGTAGCTTCCTACACAACGGTTCGGAGGGCCCCCTCCAGCCGTGATCAACAACAAAGCCCCGGCCCGGAGTTGCCGCTCCGTGTGGGCCGGGGTGCCGGATCCCCTGAGCGACCAGGAGAAACGACCGTGGAACACGGTATCCGCACGGCCCAGCAACAGCCCAGCCCCGCAGCCGCTCCCCTCACCCTCGCCGCGCTCGTCAACACCGTCAGCTGCCCGGCCTGCCTCGTCACGAAGGGTGCCCGCTGCACCACCCGCGCCGGTAAGCCCGCCCGCGAGCCGCACGGCCGCCGCATCGAGGCGGTCAAGGACGCCGCCGGCATCACCCAGCACCGCGCCACCGTCCTCCGCGAGGCGCAGGCGCACGGCAAGTGGTGGTCGAACGGCATTGACCGCAAGGCCGAGGAGGCCCTGCTCGCCACCTACGCCGCACGCACCCTGCCCCGCCAGGCGGTGGCCGCATGAGCGAGCAGCAGCCCGAGCAGCCGGATCTGACCCCGCAGCCGAGCCCGATCCTCGCCGAGCCTGCCACCCCTGCCGCGTGCCAGCAGGACTACGCCCAGGCCGCCGACATCCGCGAGCGCCTCGGCTGGAAGGACAGCGCATGATGCGCGCCCTCTACCTCTTCGCCATGGCCTGGCCGCTGATCCTCGGCGCCATCTACCTCGGCCGCCACCTCCACTGACCCACCAGACCGCCGGCCCCCGCACCCCAACCCCTCCGTCCGCGGGGGCCGGCACTTCTTCGGAAGGACTCCGATGAAACGCCTCCGTGCCACCGCGGCGCGGCTCGACGTGTTCGCCATCGTTGAGAAGCTCCTCACCCTCGCCGCGCTCGCCCTCGTCGCCATCACCGTCGGCGGTCAGCTCGGCCCCATGCTCGGCCTCCACGGCAAGCTCGGCCTGATCGCCGGATGGTCCATCGCCCTCGTCTACGACGCCCTGTGGATCGGCTCGCTCCGCATGAGCGAGGCCGCGATCCGGCAGCGCTCCCGCATCGGCACGGCCGTCATGCTCGGCCTGTCCGCCGTCGCGCTCGGAGTCTCCACCAGCACCCTGCTCATCCTCGGCCACGCCAAGGTGTTCGCGTTCGTACCCGTCGCTGCCGCCGCGTTCATGGGCCTCCGCCTGTTCACCACCCACTGCCTCGCCGACCACGCCACCGCCGACCAGATCGCCGAGCAGTCCGCCGCGGACCGCAACGCCCGCGCCCTCGCGGCGGCCGACGCCCGGCACCTGCGCTCGACCGCGATCACGGACGTGCTCACCGAGACCGCCGGCCACCTCGGCGAGATGGCGCGGCAGATCGCCCGCGCGGAGACCCTCACGAAGGCGGAGGCCCGCATCGCCAAGGCCCGCGCGAAAGCGGAGGAGCGGCTCCGGAAGTCCGACGAGGCGCACGGCGAGCTGGCCGCAGCGTTCGCGTCACGGCCCCTGACCCTGGCCGTCTCGGCGCCCGAGACACCCGCCCTGACCACCGGCACGGACCGCCCCGGCACCGCCCCGGAGCCCGCCGAGGAACCGGCCCCGAAGCCTGCCCCCGACACGGCCGAGACGCAGCCCGTCCCGGGTGCCGACGCGCAGGTCAGCGCCCCAACCGGCCCCGCTCCCGACACGGCCGAGACACCCGCGGGACACGCCATCACGCTCGCCGACCTCGCCGCCGTCTCGGGCGTCCCGACCCCCGTCCCGGGCGAGCAGCTCTCGGACGAGCAACTCGACGTCGTCCTGCGTCACCTGCGCTACGCCGATGACCCGCCCCGCTCCTACCGGCAGGCGCTGCGGGAGTTCCGTGACGCCGGATGGGTCGGCAGCGAGGAGCGCGTGCGCCGCGCGTGGGGCGCCCTCCTCACGCACGAGGAGACCACCCCCGCGGGCGAGTAGCAGCGTCCGGCACCACCAGTGAGCGCCAGCACCCCTGGTTCTGGCCCTCGCTGCGACTGCCGGAAGCAGTCACCCAGGAACGGCGAGCGACCGGCGAGCAGACCGTGCAGACCCGGCGAGCAGACCCCGACCTGCCCCGCCATCTGGACTCCCAGACTTCCGAGGACGCTCATGATCGCCGTTGTCCGTACCCGAACGCTGCGCACGCTGCGCACGCTGCGCACCGACCTGGCCGCCGCCGAGACCGCGGCCGAGACCGCCCGCAGCCTGGCCGAGCAGTACCGGCGGGAAGCCAAGACCGCCGCCGACTCCGCGATCCGAGCGGAGACCGCCCTGGAGGAACTGCGCGACGCGCACGCCCGCAGCATCGCCGACGCCGCCCGCGCCGAGGGCGAGCTGAAGGCCCTGCGCGCCCAGGACCTGCTCGACACCGAGGACCGCGCCGTTCTGCGGATGCTGCTCCGCCAGGCCCGGAAGACGGCCACCGCGCAGCAGCACGTGTTCATCCTGCTGCGGCGCGGCCAGTTCCACAGCGTCCACACCAATCGGGAGGCCGCCGAGCTGGCCGCCGAGCGCGAAGGAGCGCCGCGGGACGGCTGGTTCACCCAGGGCGGCACCCCGTCGCCCGCCACCGAGGTGGCATGGCAGATCCAGCCGGTACGGCTCAAGGGCAGCAGCTGATGCCGCTCGCCACCGCGCTCTTCTTCTTCGTCGCCACCGGGGCCGGGCTCATCGGCCTGGCCCTGGTCGACCCCCGCGCCGTTCCGCCCGCCACCGGGACCTGCGCCCTGATCCTCACCGTCGCCGCGCTCGCCGCGGCCGTCCTCCACTAGGACCGAAGGACCATGTTCCTTGCCCTCTGCCTGGCTGGCCTCGCGATCGGCGCGGCCACAGCCTGGCTCCTCCACCACCGCCACGGATGGCTCACCGCAGCTCTGGCCGGCCTCGGTGTCACCGCCAGCCTGCCCTGCCTGCTCGTGGCCATCATGGCGATCTTCCCGCCGCTCGGAATCGTGGTCGGCGTCGGCTCGATCGGTGCCGCCCTCCGCGCCTACGACGGCGGTCGGGTCTGGGTGGCCACCGCCTGGGCCGCCACGGCGGTCGTCGCGCTGACCTGCGCGGGGGTGGCGCTGTGAGCGACCGCCGCCCGACCACCCCGACCCGGGTGATCCCCGCAGGAGAGCCGCTGCCCACCCCGGGCACGCCGCCCCCGCCCCCGCCCCTGCCCCCGCTCCCGCCCGCCCCGGCTGGCCCGGGCCCCGAGCCGGACTGGTGGCGGGACCTGCCCCGCCCGGCCGTACCGCCCCAGCCGATCCCGGTCGACGTCCACGTCACCGTGACCATCGACTCCGGGCCTCCGCCCCCGCCCCCGGCTCCGCCGTGGTGGCGCCGGATCCGCTGGGGCTACCACGCCGTCATGTGCGCCTGCGCGTTCCCGCTGTCCGGGCCCTGGGCGTGGGTCCTTGCGGACGTCCGCGCCGACATGTCGCTGGCCGGCGCCTGGGTTATGGCCGTCATCCCTTTGGCCACGGTTGCGTGGTGGGACAACGCGGCTCGGATCCAGGCCCGGCACGCTGACCCGGACCTGTGGGGCCCGCGGATCCGCGCCACGGTCGCCCGGCTCGCGCTGTACGCGACGGCTGAGGCGACCGCCCTCACCCTGCCCCTGTACTCCCTCGTGATCATCCTGACTGGAGTCCGTCCATGAGCACCGCGCTCGTCCTCGCAGCTGGGACAAGCCAGTTCACCACCACCACCGTCACCACGGCCGGAGCCGCCGTCGGCCTCGCTCTCCTCGGCACCGAGCACTGGCGCTGGTACAAGGGCGGCGCAGGCGGCGGCCCGGGTGGGGGAGGCGGCCGGGACCCCAAGGCGCTCGTCCCGTACTGGGCCGGCCTGACCTTCGGCATCCTCATGGTCGCCTGCCCCGCCGGCGCGCTCGGCGACCTGGCCGGGATCCTACGCTGGGGCGGCAACGGCGTCGGCGGCAGCGTCATGGGCTTCATCACCGGGCAGGACCCCGCCACCATCGCCACCGCGTCCGCACCCACCCTCGACGGATACGGCGCGACGATCGTCACCGCCCTGGTCATCGTCCTGTGGCTGATGCGAAAGCAGATCACCAAGGTGGTCAAGGGGAAGTGGTGGAAGGGCGTCACCACCGGCGCCCTGCTGTGCTTCAGCACCGGCATGGCCGCCGTTGTGGCACAGCTCGTCGTCGGTAACACCAACGGGTTCGGCCACTACCTGTTCGACTCGATCACGCACGGGACGCTGGTATGAGCGCCCCGACCACCGCCCAGTGGCTCCGCGCGGCCGTCGACCGAGTCTCCATCGGTAGCCCACGGCTGGCCGCTGACCGGGCGCGGCGCACCATCCGGCGACTGCGCCGCACGATCCGGCGCGCCCGGGCGTGGGTGGGGGAGGCGTCGTCCGGGTTCGACAAGGCGTTCCGCCTGGCGCTGCTGGCCGCCGCCGTCTGGATCCTCCGCAAGGGCGGCGTCAAGGTCGGCGGCTGGGCGTATCACCGGATCGAGTCCGGCGCCTGGGGGTGGCTGCTGGCCGTCTGCTCGGCCGTGTGGATCGGCGCGGCCTACCGCGCCGGCCATGCCGACTGGCAGCCGTCCCCGGCGCCCGCCGACGAGAGCTCGGATGAGGGCGAGCAGGCCGACGCCGAGCAGCCGACGCCGGCCGCCGAGCGAGCCCCCGCCGGGCCGCCGCCCGTCTCCCCCTCCGCGCTCGTCGCTGCGGTCCTGGACATCGGCTCCCCGCACGCCCAGCTGCGGCCCCTCGCCGACCACCTCGGCACCACCACCGACGCGGTGCGTGCCACGGCGGCCGGGATGGGGTGGCCTGTGAAGGACGTGAGGATGCCGGGCCGGTCGGCGTCGGCCGGGCTGCGCGGGGACGAGATCCCCTCCCCTCCGCCTCCTGCCCTCTCGTGGAGTGTCGTCGGTGCAGGTCAGCCCGCCGACGACAACGACGACGACAGATCCCAAGAGGGGCCCCGAGAGGGGATCGATGTACGGCGCACCGATGGCGGACTGGTCATCTACGACCTCGCCGACACCCACCGCCGACGAGGCACCGTCACCCGATAGCCCCGGGGCGGCCGGCTAGCTGCCAGGCGAACGGCCGCCCCGGTCCCCATCCCGCACAGGAGACAGGAGACCGTCATCATGGCACTCGGTTGGAAGAAGCCTCCGCAGCCGAACGACTCGCGGCTGAAAGACCACGAGACGACGTATCAGGCGTCGCGCGGCGGCTGGTTGAAAGTCGGTAAGAAGCCGGTCCCGGGCGAGCGGAAGACGCCGCCTCAGAGCTGACCGCCTGCCACACTGAGACCAGGCCCCGCCGTTCCCCCCGTGACGGCGGGGCCTTCGTCGTACTCTGCCCCGCGTGGACTGGAAGTGGACCATCACCGCCGTACTGCCCGTCATATCCCTCGTCCTCGGCGCATGGCTCAACCAGCTGAGTGAGTCACGCAGAGAGAAGGCTGCACTCCAGCGAGAGGTGAAAATACGGGAGCTGGAACGTGAGCAGGCGCGTCTCGACCGACGGGAATCCTTTGAGCTGACGCATCTGGCCGAGGCGAGCCAATGCCTGGCCAGGCTGTATCACGCTGCCCTGTTCTGCCACCTCCACAGGGTCAATCCTGAGCTCGCAGACGACCAGAGGCAGGCGTACCAACAGGAGTCGCGAGAGATGGAACGCCTCCAAGGGCTCATTCTTGACGACGCCCTCCGCCAACTCGTTGGCCGCGCCATGACCGATCTGTCGAGGCTGTCTTGGTCGGAGGACGACACTGCACAGCAGTTGGGAGACGTTTCTGAGCTGCTCAGTGCAGCACAAGAGGAACTGGCACTGCGCCTCCGCAAAATCTACCGGTAGTTGCATTCAACGCGATCATGCTCCACCATAGGCCGCAGATCTGGCATGCCCGGAAACAGACGCACCAGATCCGGCATCATGGCCCCTCAGCCACACCGTCCTAGGGGGGACATGAACACCCGCATCACCGCCGCCGGCCTCCTCGCCACCGCGCTCCTCAGCCTCACCGCCTGCAACGGCGACGACACCAGCTCGGCCGACAAGCCGAAGGCCACCCACACCGCGAGCAAGGCACCCGCCGAGCTGGCCCGGCTCACCGCCAAGCAGGCCGCCGACAAGCTCGCCGACGCGACCGGCGTCACCACCCTGGGCAACCCGAGCGACAACACGACGGCCTGCTCCAACAAGGCCGCCGGCAAGGAGCCCAGCGCGAACGACTGCTCGCAGCTCATCACCACGGACACGGTGAGCATCTACGAGTTCCAGACGCCGGCCATCGCCGCTCACTGGGTGGCGGAGATGAAGAAGCAGGGCGACTGGCGGCAGGTCGGACGGTTCGCGCTCGCCTGGACCGCCCGGGACCAGGCGCTCACGGACAAGGACCGGCGTACGCAGCTGGTGGCCGCGCTGAAGAAGGCCACCGCGTCCGAGTCCTGATTCTCCCCACTTGACCGGCCCGGCCGCTCACGGCCGGGCCTTTCGCATGCTCCGAGGAGGCGGCCGTGCCCAACCCGCCCAAGAAGGCCGGCGGCCTCCACGGTGACCAGCGAGCCGTCACCGAAGAGGACCGCCAGGCCGTACGGCGCCTCGCCTCCGAAGGCAAAGGCCGCAACGAGATCGCCCGCATCCTCAACCGATCTCCGCGCACCATCAGCGTGATCGCCGCCAAGCTCGACCCCCCGGTCACCTTCGACCGCACCGCGACAGCGGTAGCCACCCAGGCCCGCGTCCTCGATGCGAAGGCGAGACGGGCAGCCATCGTCCAACGGCTGTACGCGCGTACTGAACGGCTCCTGGACCAACTCGACGCCGCCGACGCCGGCCGGTTCCCCTTCACGGCCAGCACCATCAACGGCATCGAGACCGAACGGCTCGACCACGTGCCCGGCCAAGAAGAGAAGGCACTCGCCGGCGCGATCACCCAGTACATGAACCAGGCCGTCAAGCTCGAAGCACTCGACGGCGATCCCGGCGTGGAAGCCGCCCGCTCGATGCTCGGCACGCTCGCCGAGGGCTTGTCCCGACTGGCCGCACAGGAGCCGCCTGGGGAGGACGACAGCGGGGAGGGCTGATGCTCGACTCGCTGCCCCTGTCACACAAGCAGATCCGGTCCATCGCCGCCGCTCAGGCCCGCATCAACGTCTGGCACGGCGCGATCCGATCCGGCAAGACGATCGCCTCGTTGGTCGCATTCCTCATCGCTGTCGCGTCCGCGCCGGCGTCCGGGCTGATCGTGGTCGTGGGCAGGTCGTTGCAGACGATCGAACGCAACGTCCTGGAGCCGATGCAGGACGAAGCGCTGTTCGGGCCCGTGGCCAAGCTGGTGGTGCACACCCGCGGCGCGACCACGGCGACGATCCTGGGCCGCACCGTGCACCTGATCGGCGCTGCCGACTCCCGCGCCGAGGGCCGACTTCGTGGTCTGACCGCCTGCCTGGCTTACGTGGACGAGGCCACGCTCGTGCCGCGCGGCTTCTGGAACCAGCTGCTCGGCCGCCTGTCGGTACCGGGCGCGAAGCTGATGGCCACGACCAACCCCGACAACCCGGGCCACTGGCTGAAGAAGGAGTTCCTCGACCGCGCCGGTGAACTGAACCTACGGCAGTGGCATTTCACGCTCGATGACAACCCGGCCCTCGACCCGGCCTACGTCACATCGCTGAAGGCGGAGTACGTCGGCCTCTGGTACCGGCGCTTTATCGCCGGCCACTGGGTCCAGTCCGAAGGCGCCATCTACGAGACCTTCGACATCAAGCGGCACGTCGTCCGCGCACTGCCGAGGATCGAGCGCTGGCTGTGCGACTCGATCGACTACGGCACCGTCAACCCGTACTCCGACATCCTGCTCGGGCTCGGCGCGGACCGACGGCTGTACGTCGTCTCGGAGTACCGGTGGGAGTCGCGGCGGGAACGACGCCAGCTCACGGACGCCGAGTACTCCAAGGCGCGCCGGGCCTGGCTCGCGCGGGTGCCCCAGCCGGAGACGAACGTTGTCGGTGTCGCTCCGGAATGGACGATCGTGGACCCGTCGGCCTCGTCGTACATCGAGCAGTTGCACCGCGACGGCGTGGCCGGCGTGACAGCGGCGGACAACAGCGTCCTCGACGGCATCCGTACGGTCAGCAGCCTGTTCTCCACCGGTGACCTCCTCGTTCACGAGTCCGCGCAGGGCCTGGTCGATGAGATCCCGGGATACAGCTGGGACGACACGGCGGCCGAGCGGGGCGAGGACAAGCCGATCAAGGAGAACGACCACAGCTGTGACGCGCTCCGGTACGGGGTGCGGACAACGGAGTCCCTGTGGCGGCCGTACCTACCGACGCGACTGGAGGTGGCAGCCTGATGCCTCTGCCCATGGGCGACATGGCCTGGCCGCCCCCGTATCTCGGCCCCGCCCTGGACGCCATGCATACCTGGGACACCTGGTGGTCCGGTGACCCCGACCGCCTGGAGCAGCTCTACGGCGGCCGCAGCGGCGGCGCCCCCGACCCCAAGCGGCTCCAGTACGCCGGCGGTGTCGTCGGCCGGATCGCCCGCTGGTGGTGGGGCACCCCGATCGCGCCCGGCGAGCGCCGCAGCAAGATGCACGTGCCGATCGCCGGGGACCTGTGCGGCGGCAGCGCGGACCTGCTGTTCAGCGAGCCGCCGACGTTCACCGTGGACGACAGCACCACCCAGGCCCGGCTGGACCAGCTGACGGACGACGGCATGCTCGCCACGCTCCAGACCGCCGCCGAGGTCGGCGCCGCGCTCGGGGGCGTGTACCTGCGGCCGGTCTACGACACCGACATCGCGGACCGGCCGTGGATCGACGCCGTCCACGCGGACCGCGGCATCCCCGAGTTCCGGTGGGGCCGTCTCGCGGCCGTGACGTTCTGGCGGGTCGTCGGCGAGGAGGACGGCCAGGTGTGGCGGCACCTGGAGCGCCACGAGCCGGGCGTGATCCTGCACGGCCTGTACCAGGGCACCCGGGACCGCCTCGGCCGGCCGGTGCCGCTGGAGGACAACCCGGCCACCGCGGGCTTCGCCACCGTCGTCACCGAGGAGGGGGCGATCCCCACGGGGTACACCGGCCTCGACGTCGCCTACGTCCCGAACCAGTCCACCCGCCGCTGGCGCAGCGCGCCGCGCCTCCAGGATCTCGGCCGCTCGGACCTGGACGGCGTCGAGCCGCTCATGGACTCCCTGGACGAGACCTACTCCAGCTGGATGCGGGACATCCGCCTCGGCAAGGGCCGCGTCATCACGCCGAACGCCTACCTTCAGTCCAACGGCCCCGGGCGCGGCGCCTCGTGGTCCCCTGACCAAGAGGTATACGCCGGGCTGGACATGCTGGCCCGACCAGACTCCGGCAGCCAGCTCACCGCGGTCCAGTTCGCCATCCGTGTGCAGGAGCACCGGGACACGGCCGAGGACCTGGTCAACCAGATCCTCCGCAGCGCCGGCTACTCCGGGCAGACGTTCGGCATCGGCGGCGACGTCGCGGTGACGGCCACAGAGGTGACCGCGCGGGAGCGCCGGTCTATGACGACGCGAGGCCGGAAGGTGCTGCGATGGCGGCCGGCGCTGGCCCACGTCATCGAGGCGTGGCTCGCGGTGGACCAGGAGGTCTTCGGCTCCGGTGTGACGCCGCAGCGGCCGACGGTCGAGTTCGCCGACAGCGTCCAGGAGGACCCGCTGTCGCTCGCGAACACCGCAGACGTGCTGCGCCGGGCGCAGGCCGCGTCCACGGATACGCTGGTGCGGATGGCGCATCCCGAGTGGGACGACGCCCAGGTGGCCGCCGAGGTGCAGCGGATCCAGCAGGAGCACGGCATGGCGGTGCCGGACCCGATGCAGACCGGCGCGCTGCCGTAGGGGGTGATCGGCCGTGCCCGTCTCCCCGGCCCTCGCGGAGGATCTGGCCACCGCCGTCGCCGACCTGTACGAGGCCGCCGAGGGCGTCCTCATCCAGCGGATCCGGCAGGCGCTGGCGGAGGGCATCGACTCACCGGCCTGGGTCCAGCTGAAGCTGTCGGCGGTCGGCCACATGCGGACCGCGATCGAGACGGTCATCGCCGCGCTCCAGGCCGACGCCGCCGGCGCGATCCACCAGGCCGTCGCGGAGGCGTACGACCGCGGGCAGCAGGCGGCCGTCGCCGAACTCGGCGCGCTCCCCCCGGGCCGGGTGCTCGCCGCGGCTGAGACCGTCCCGACAGCTCCGGTCGTGGACCGGCTCGCACGCGCCGCCGTGGACGACACCCGGCCCGTCCACCTGCGGATCCTGCGGACCACGCTGGACGCCTACCGGGACGCCATCACCCGGGCCGCGGCCGCACCGGCGCTCGGTGCGCAGACCCGCCGACAGGCCGCCCAGTCCGCCCTCGACCAGCTCGCGGATCGGGGGGTCACCGGGTTCATTGACCGGGCTGGCCGCTCATGGGACATGCGCTCGTACACAGAGATGGCCATGCGGTCGGTCCTGGGCCGGGCCGCGATCGAGGCGCACACGGACCGGCTCGGCGCGGCCGGGGTGGACCTGGTCATCGTGTCGCAGGCCCCGGAGGAGTGCCCGCTGTGCCGGCCGTGGGAGCGGAAGATCCTCACCCGTACTGGGCCGCCGGGCGCGCGCGAGGTCCGGGTGGAGCACGCCACCGAGGACGGCCGTACGGTCACGGTCCGGGTGGCCGGGTCGCTTTCGGAGGCGAGGGCGGCGAGGCTGATGCACCCGAACTGCCGCCACAGCGTGAGCGCCTACCTGCCTGGCGTGTCCCGGGTGCCGGCCTCGCAGCCGTCGCGCGGTACGTACGAGGACACCCAGCGGCAGCGGTACCTGGAGCAGCAGATCCGGCGGTGGAAGCGGCGGGAGGCCGCGGCGATGGACGACGCCGCGCGTACGGCCGCCCGCGCGCGGGTGCGGGCGTATCAGGCGCGGGTGCGTGAGCTGGTCGCGGAGACGGGCCTGCCGCGCAAGAGCCACCGCGAACAGCTCACTAGCAGTCGCTAGATGGGGCGGAAGCGGCCCGGTCCTTCCGCTTTCTTCTCCGCGGTGACCCTCTCCACCTCGCGCTCCAAGCTCGGCAGCACGTTCTTCAGCGCCTCGTGCCAGGTGTTGTGACGTGCGTAGTTGGCAACGGCAGCTCCGCATACGTGGCATTCAGTCAGCTTGTCGCTCATGATCCCTCCCTCTGCTGGGAGCCCAACCGTACTTCCCACCTCGGACAGCCGAGGCGGGTGGCCCGCCGGGTGCGGGCCGGATCGCATGACCCCCGCCAGGCGCGGGGCCGAACACCCCCGACGCGCACCAGGAGTGCACGCATGCAGAAGCGAACCCTCCCCAGGCTCCAGCTCGCCGGTGGCGGCTGGGCGCACCCCTACACCACGGGCCCTCTCGACCCCTGGCTGTACGCCGACGGCGGGGACGGAGGCGACTCCGGATCCGGCAGCGGCGACGGCGGTGACGACGGCGGCACGGATGACCCCGGGTCCGATGACGACGATGCCGGCGGGACCGGCGACGACGACCAGGACGGCGACGGCTCGGCCAACGACGACAAGCCCAAGCCGAAGCCGCCCGCGAAGAAGGACGCCGAGGAGGACCCGGCCGCGACGATCGCCCGGCTCCAGAAGGAGCTGAAGGCGGCGAACTCGGACGCGGCGAAGGCCCGCACGAACGCCAAGAAGGCGGCGGCGGACGAGGCCCGCAACGAGATCGTGCAGGAACTCGGCAGGGCTCTCGGCCTGGTCAAGGACGACAAGGACACCCCGCCGGACCCGGCCGCGCTGAAGGCGCAGATCGAGTCCGCCACCGCGGCGCACAGGGCGACAGCGATCGAACTCGCCGTCTACCGGGGTGCGTCGAAGGCGGGAGTCGACCCGGATGCGATCACCGACAGCCGCGCCTTCATGTCATCGATCGAAAATCTCGACCCGAATCACGAGGGGTTCGCGAAGGCCGTGACCGCCGCCATGAAGAAGGCGGCCGAGGACAACCCCAAGCTCAAGGCCGCCTCGGACGCACCCCCGCGCAGCAGCGGCGACTTCTCCGGGGGCACCGGAGGGCGCCCCAAGGACGACTCCATCGAAGCCCACCGCGAGGCACGCCGGAAGGCGCGCGGCGGCTGACACCGTAGAGAGAGGGCCCCATGGCCAACACCTTCCTGTCCCCCGACACCATCGCCCGCCGGGCCCTGGCCACGCTGTACGAGACCACGCACATGGCGCAGCTCGTGCACCGTGACTACGAAGCCGACTTCGCCGGCCGCGTCGGTGACACCATCACCGTGCGCAAGCCGGCCGTCTTCGTCGCGAACGAGTTCAACCGCAGCACGGGCATCGTCCCGCAGAACGCTGTTGAGTCCGGCTTCCCGATCGTCCTCAACCACATGCCGGACGTGTCCTTCACGGTCACCACCGAGCAGCTCAACCTGGAGATCAACAGCTTCGGTGAGCAGCTCCTCGACCCGGCGATGGAGGCGATGGCGCAGAAGATCGACCGCGACATCCTCGCGTTGCGCGACGACATCACCCAGGAGGTCGGCGCCGTCACGGAGAACACCGACGGCGAGCAGCACAACTACCCGGACGGCCACTACCCGTGGTCCGACTCCCGCGTCCTCATCGAGGCCGGCGCGCTCCTGGACACGCGGAACGTGCCACCGGCGGACCGCCGCGTCGTGGTCGGGCCGCGCACGAAGGCCCGCTGGATGGCGGAGAAGACGTGGCGGCAGGCCGACCACCGCGGCGACACCGAGGGCCTGCGGGAGGCCGCGTTCGGCCCGCGCGTGTCCGGCTTCGACCCGTACATGACGCAGAACATCGCCGGGCCCGCAGCGAACCCGGCGGCCGGCCAGCCGACCACCGAGGTCGACGTCGCCTTCCACCGCACCGCTTTCGCGCTGGTCACCCGCACGCTGGAGGTCCCGCCCGGCGCGCAGGACGCGACGATCATGGACTACAAGGGCTTCGCCCTGCGCGTCGTCTACGACTACGACATCAAGTACAAGCAGACCGTCGTCAGCATCGACTGCCTGTACGGCACCAAGACCCTCGACGCCACCCGCGCCGTCCTGATCAAGGGAGCTGACGCCGCATGATCCGCTACCGCAACGAGAACACCGGCGACGTGGTCGAGCGCCCCGCCGAGGATGCCCGGCTGGAAGGGCTGCCGAACTGGGAACGGCTCCGCGACGACGAGACGCCCGGCCCGGTCCGCCCCGACGGCGTCCTGTCCCGGCCGCAGGCCTCGCCCGGCAGCGCCCCGACCGCCCCGGACAGCCCCCGCGTGCGCGAGCAGGCGGAGGCCGAGGAGCAGCAGGAGGACGCCGGGGACCCGCCCGCCAAGAACGCGAACAAGGACGTGTGGATCGACTACGCGCTGAAGCGGGCCGTGTCCGACGAGGAGCGGGAGGAGATCCCGCAGCTGACGAAGGAGCTGCTCATCGCCAAGTACGCCCTCGAGGAGGCGTAGCGCATGGGACTCACCAGCACCCTCGCCGTCAGCGCGTTCACCGAGCTGACGGCCGACTCCGGACTGGGGACCGCACGGGTGCCGGCCGGGCTGTCCCGGGCGGTGACACTCGCCTCCGGGACCGGCGCCGGCAAGGCGGACCGGGCATACACCGCACGCCGGACGATCGCCGCGAACGGATCGGAGGACCTCGACCTCGCGGGCGCACTCCTCGACGCCCTCGGCGGCACGATCACCTTCGCCAAGATCAAGGGCCTGGTCATCGCGACAGCGGCCGGGAACACGAACAGCGTCATCATCGGCGCGGCAGCCTCCAACGCCTGGTCGTCGCTGCTGAACGCAACCGGCACCATCACGCTGCGCCCAGGCGCGGTCCTCGCCGCGGTAGCTGGCGGGGCCGACGCGGCGTACACGGTGACCGGCTCGACCGGCGACATCCTCAAGGTCGCCAACAGCGGTGGCGGCAGCACCGTGACGTACGACATCTGCATCGTCGGCACGTCCGCCTGACCGGCCCGGCACCCCCGAGAGGAGGCCGTATGGCGCGCGTGTACGCGACGGTAGAGGAGTACGAGTCGTTCACCGGGCAGCCAGCCCCGGCGAACGCGGCCCGGCTGCTGGCCCGGGCGTCTCGGCTGGTGTCCCGGGACACGAAGGCCGCGATCTACGACACCGACTCGGCGGGCTACCCCACGGACCCGGATATCCGCGAGGGCTTCCGGGACGCGACGTGCGCGCAGGTCGCGGAGTGGGCCCGTCGAGAGGCGGCGGCCGCGGACGGCGGGGACGTGACGGCGAGCCCGTGGACGTCTGTGTCTGCGGGCGCCCTGAGCTTCTCCCGGCAGTCGGCGCCGACCGCCGTCTCCGAGGACTCAAGCCTGTGCGCGGAGGCCGCCGAGATCCTCACCGACCTGGACCTGTGCCAGGTGGTGTGGCAGACGTGATCGTGCCGGGCTTCCTCCTCCAGCACACGGTGACCGTCGAGGAGTACCTCGGGTCGGGCAGCAAGGGCGACGTGTACGGTCCCCCAGCTCCAGTGCGGTGCCTGCTGGAGGACCGCATCCAGATGGTCGTCTCACCGGGTGGCGAGACGGTGACCTCGTCGTCGTCGTACATCGCCCGCTTCGACCACAGGCCCCCGCCGAAGTCGCGGGTGACGCTGCCGGACGGCCGACTCACCACGGTCATCACCGTCGCCCGGCCCGACGGCGGGGCCCTGCCAGTGCCCTCGAACACGCAGGTGTGGCTTAAGTAGTAGGAGGTCACAGTGCCGCAGAGCTTCCGACTTCGTTTCGACGCCGGGCCCGCGGCACGAGCGCTCCGTGAGGGCGCCGCCCAGGGCCTCTACCTCGCGGCCGAGCACGTCCTCGGCGAGGCGGACCAGGTCGTGCCGCTGGACGAGGCAGCACTCCAGCGGTCGGGGGCGGCGAGCGTGGATCCGCCGTCGTTGACCGCGATGGTCTCCTACGACACCCCCTACGCGGTTGTCCAGCACGAGCGGCTCGACCTGCGGCACGCGCCTGGCCGGACCGCGAAGTACCTGGAGACGCCCCTCAACGCCGCCCGCCAGGAGGTGGCCGCGCTCCTCGCCGCCGAGATCCGGCGGGCCCTGCGGTGAGCAGCACCCACGACGTCGACCTCCTGACCGGTATCGCGGTCCTCCTGGCCGCCGAGGGGGTCGGCGTCTACTCGCCCGACGATGTCCTGCCTGCCGACGGCACAGGCATCGTCCTCGGCCGTGTCCCGGACGGGCCGGACCGGGCGATCGGCCTGACGCCCTACCCGGTCGCCGATGACGACACCACCGATGCGATCACCGGCATCCAGGCCCGCATTCGCGCGGGCACGGACCCGGCCGACGTGATCCAGCTGGCCGCCGACCTCTTCTCCGTGCTTCACAACCGCCGGTACTACACGGCCGGCGGCGTCCATGTCGCGCTGTCGTGGCGGCAGTCGCAGGCATGGATTGGCCAGGACGAGCGGGGCCGCCTGGAGCTGACCGCGAACTACTACTTCCGGACGAGCAGGTCCGGGCCCTACCTGATCGACTAGGAGGACGCCCAGTGTCCACACCCACACCCACCACGGCCCTGGCCCGCCGCTGGCGGCTGGAGATCGACATGTCCGACACCAAGGACGGCAGCGACTGGCAGCTCGTACCGGGCGTTACCGCCTTCACCCCGGCAGCCGAGCCCAACCTCGAAGAGCAGGGGGAGTACGAAGGCGAGGGATGGGCCAGCAACACCAAGACCGGCCAGTCCTGGGAGTTGGGCGTCACGATCAACCGCAAGATCAACGACCAGGCGAAGACGTACCACCCCACCCACGAGGCCCTGAGGCGGGCAGCGTTCGGCTGGGGATCAGCCTCCGAGGTCCACTTGCGGTACATGGACCGCAACGGCCTGCCCGAGGCGTACGAGGGCACCGCGCTGGTCACCTGGGCGCCGTCCGGCGGCGAGTACACCGCCCTGGACCAGGTGGAGCTGACGCTGACCGGCACCGGCCCGCTCCAGCTCATCGACAACCCGCTGGCCGCCTGATGGCGCGCGACGACTTCGAGGCTCTCGACGGCTTCCTGGAGGAGGTCCTCGTCCTCCCGATCCGAGGGCGGGACGGCCAGGTGCGTACGTACCGGATCGAAGAGCCCTCAGCAGAGGACGGCCTGCGGATCGAGCGGATCACGACACTGGCGGCCCGGCTCGCCGCTGGCGGCCGGGCACCGGACGCGCCGGTCCTCGGCGACAAGGAAGAGCTGGACCTGTACCGCATGTGCCTGGGCACCGCTTACGAGCAGATGAAGGCCGAGCTGGGCTGGAGCGCCTTCAAGCACGCCTCGCTGACGACCATGTGGTGGATCACCACCGACCGCGAGACGGCCCAGCAGTTCTGGAAGACGGGCCAGATGGGAAAAGCACCGAACAGGGAGACGCGTCGGCAGGCGTCGCGCGGCTCCTCGGCGTCGGGTGCGGCGAGTACGACCCCGTCACCGGCCTCTACGAGTGGTACGAGGGCGGCATCCCGGCGCCGAAGCAGGGGGCGGGGTCGGCCGCAGAGCTGACCTGGGAGCAGATCCTCGCCCAGTGGGCCCTGATCGAGGCCGACCTCCACAGCGAGTACGGCATCGACGTAGGCTCCGGGATCCTCCGCGAGCGCACTTACCGCTGGTTCCGGGTCCGGGTCTTCGGGCTGTTCTCCTCTGACTCCCGACTGCGCCGGCACTTCGCGCCACCCCCTGACGACCCGCACTCCGCCAGGAGGTGAGCATGGCGCTGACCGTAGGCGAGCTGAACGCCGTCCTCTCGGTGGACGACCGCACCGTGACCCCGGTGCTGCGCCGCGCCGAGCAGGCGCTGCGGCAGACCGGCCAGCAGATGGCCAGCGATGCCGACCGTGCCGGCCAGCAGATCGGCCAGGGCCTGGTCCGGGGCGCGGACGGCCAGTGGCGGACCATGCGCGGCGAGCTGGTCGACGCCGTCACCGCCGCGGCGGCGGAGGCCGAGGCGGAGGCCCGCCGCGGCGGCCGTGCAGTGGGCGTGCGGTTCGAGGACGGCGTGCAGCCGGGCGCCCGGCGAGCGGGTAACGACCTCGCCGACGGCGTACGGCGCGGCGCCGACGACGCGGCCGACGCCGCAGCCGCCGCCGGGGACCGGGCGGGCGAGGGCTTCCTCTCCGGCCTGGACGGCCAGGCGGCCGGGGGTATCGGTGACATCGCCGTCAACTTGCGGGAGGGCTTCGCCGCGAAGTTGGGCTTCGCCGCGCTCGGAGCCACCGCAGGGACCGCGCTTCTGGCCGGCATCTCCAGCGCCATGGACGAGGAGCGCATCACCGGCCGTCTCGCCGCACAGCTCGGCAAGACCCCAGCCGAGGCCCGCCGGTACGGGCACATCGCCGGCCAGCTGTGGGCGGATGCAGTCACCGAGGACTTCCAGGGCGCGGCCGACGTCATCAGCGCGGTCATGCGGGCCGGGATCATGCCCACCGGTGCGACGGACGCCCAGATCAAGCGGGTCGCGACCAACGTCTCCGACCTGGCGGACACCTTCGAGCTGGACTTGGGGCAGACCGCGAACGCGGTGGGCCAAATGTTGAAGACCGGCCTGGCGAAGAACGGCACCGAAGCAGTCGACGCGATCGCCGCAGCGATGCCGAAGCTGGGCCAACGGGCCGACGACGTCGCGGATACGTTCAACGAGTACAGCGTGATCTTTCAGCGCTTGGGCCTGGACGCGAAGTTGGCCATGGGCCTGATGTCGCAGGGCCTCCAAGCAGGCGCCCGCGACACTGACGTTGTCGCCGACGCTTTGAAGGAATTCACGATCGAGGGCGTCCAGGGCTCCCAGAAGATCGTCCAGGGCTTCAAGGACATCGGTCTCAACTCGGACCAGATGGTCAAGATGATCGCCAAGGGTGGCCCGGACGCCACGAAGGCGCTCCAGATGACCCTCGACAAGCTGCGCGAGATGGAGGACCCGGTCAAGCGGGACGCCGCAGCCACCGAGCTGTTCGGCACGAAGTCCGAGGACATGCAGAAGGCCCTCTTGAGTCTCGACCCGTCGAAGGCGGTCGATGCGCTTGGGCAGGTCGCCGGGGCGTCGGACCGACTCGGCGACTCGCTGCGCGACAACGCCAGCACGCGCGTCGAGCAGTTCAAGCGCGGCCTTCAGCAGGGCTTCATCGAGGTTCTCGGCGGCGCCCTCGTCAAGGCCGCCGAGTTCAAGACGGCCCTCGGCCACATGTGGGATGAGGCCGGCGAACCCAACGCCGAGACGGCAGACAGGATCGTTGCGTTCCTCGGGATCCTGGGTCAGCGCGCGGCGGCGAAGGTGCGGGAGATGGGTCCGCTGCTGGTCACCACCATGATCGGTGTCGGCCAGGACATCGCCGCGTACATCGCCGCGAACCCCGAGACGATCCTCCAGGTCGCTGCCATCGCCGGGGCCATCGCCCTGGCGGTCGCGCAGCTGCCGCCGATGGTGCTCGGCGCGTTGTTCGCCGCCGGCAACTCGATGATCGTCGGATTCGTGTCCGGGCTGATCACCGCGGCGTCGGAGCGGCTGCCCGAGTGGTGGGCCTCGATGCAGGCCTGGTTCGGGGAGAAGGCGGCGCAGGTCGGCACCGATCTCAGCGTGATCGGCACCGCGATCAGCGCGTGGTTCGGCGGGCTGTGGTCCCGGTATATCGCGGGCCCGGTGGAGCGGCAGTGGCAGGCCTTCGTGGGGTCGGTCGCGGCCCTTCCCGGGCGTGCGACGGCCGCGCTGGGGCGGCTCGGCGCAGTCCTCGCGGCGGTCTCCTCCTCCGCTTGGCAGCGCTTCCGCGATGCCGCAGCGGCCAAGGGGCAGCAGTTCATGTCCTGGGTGGCCGCTCTCCCTGGCCGGATTTCCGGGATGCTCCACCTGGACGGCCTACTCACAGGGCACGGCCGGGCCCTGGTACAGGGCCTGTGGGCGGGTGTCTCCTCCATGACCGGCTGGATCAAGGACAAATTGGCTGGCTGGGCCAAGGCCGCGATCCCCGGCCCGATCGCGTCCGCCCTGGGCATCCACAGCCCGAGCCGTGTCACCAAGGCCCAGGGCGTGTGGATCGCCAAAGGCTTGATCGAGGGCCTGACCGGCTCGCAGGCGCAGATCAAGGCGGCGGCGGGCAAGTTGGCGGACATCATCGCTGACGGGCTGAAGCCGGGCCGGGCCCGGACGAAGGCGCTCGGCACCGTGTCGGCCGGCACGAAGCAGCTGCTGAAGCTGGCCTCGCAGGAGGAGAAGGTCGCCGCGCGGCTGAAGGACGCGCAGAAGAAGCTGTCCGACCAGCTGGCGGCCCGGGACAAGCTGGCGTCGGATGTCCGGAACGGCATCCTCAACTCGGGCGCGATCACCGGGCAGAGCGGCAGCCAGAGCCCGGACGCCATCCTCGCCCGCCTCCAGCGGGACCGGAAGGCCGCCGAACGTTTCGCGACCAGCATCGCAGCGTTGAAGAAGAAGGGCATCAGGTCGGACCTGCTGTCCCAGATCGCGCAGGCTGGCGTGGACCAGGGCGGCGCCGTGGCAGCGTCGCTCGCCTCGGCCACCCCGGCGCAGATCAAGGCGATCAACGACGAGCAGGCCCGGTTGGCGAAGGCGGCCGGGACAGCGGGGAACACGGCGGCAGACGCCATGTACGGGGCGGGCATCCGCGCCGCGCAGGGCCTCGTGAAGGGCCTGAAGGACGAGCAGGCGGCGATCGAGCGGCAGATGCTGGCGATCGCCAAGGCGATGTCGAAGTCGATCCGGAAGGCGCTCGGGATCAAGAGTCCCAGCAGGGTGATGGCCCGGGTCGGTGCCTTCACGGCGGAGGGCCTGCGCCGGGGCATCGAGTCCGGCCGGAAGGCCGTCAACCGGTCGATGGCCAGCCTCGTGGACACGCCGACGCCGACCCAGGTGGCCGTCTCCTCGGCCGCCGCGGGTGCTGGGCGCCGGGTGGTGAACAACACCACCCAGAACACCTACAACCTGACGCACAGGGAGATGACGATCCGCGACCTGGAGACGCTCCAGCGCCGCCAGGACGCGCTCGCGCGAGTGGGGAGGCCCCGGTAGATGCCGCTCATCACAGCGCCGGTCGTCACCCCGCCGGACACCGGACCGCCCCCGGCCGGCGGCGGGGGCGGCATCGTCCTGCCGGACCTCGGGCGGGCCGTGGTCACCTACTACGACCCGGCCGGCGGGGTGTGGCCGCTGACCACGCGCTCCCTCGGATGGACGACCCTGGCCGAGGGCGTCTCGGGGCTCGGCGCGGTGCCGTACGAGCTGACGACCGACGCGCGGGCGCGCGGCGGCGCCACCCTGCGGCACGTCCAGGCGCAGCCCCGGCAGATCGTCTGGCCGCTCCAGGTGCGCGGTGACACGCACATGGAGTTCATCACCCGCTGGCGGCAGCTGGCGACCGCGTTCACCCGCACCCTGCGGGACGGGCCGGGCGTGCTGGAGATCGCCCGGCCGGACGGCTCCCGCCGGCAGATCAGCGTTCACTACCAGGAGGGCTGGGAGGGCCGGGGGGCGTACGGATCCGGCTGGATCGTGGACACCGCGGTGATGACCCTGTGGTGCGAGGACCCGTACTGGATCGACCCGGTGCCGGTGGTGGTGCACCGCGAACAGGCCGCGTCGAGCAGCTACTTCAGCCCCTATCCGACCGTTTCGTCCTCCCAGGTGTTGGGCTCGACCACAGTCACGGTCCCGGGTGACGTGGCCGTGTGGCCGACCTGGACGATCACCGGCCCCGCGTCGCTGGTGATCTTCTCCGTGACCCGGCCGACCCGCTCGGGCCCGGTCACCGAGTCATTCACCCTCAACCCGTCGGCCGTCGGGCACGGCGCCCTCCTCCCCGGCGAGCAGGTCACCGTCCGCACGGACCCGCCGCAGGTGCGCTACCTAGATGGCTCTCCGGACGGCGTGAACTGGGTTGGCGCGCTGAACTGGCCGGCCGCCACGCTGTGGAGCTTGCAGCCCGGCGACAACGCTGTGGCCTTCACCCTCGCAGGCAGCGGCCCCGGGTCGGCCGTCGACCTCTCCTTCTACCCGCGGTACGAGACCGCATAGGAGGTGAGGCCGGTGTCCATCCAGCTCCTCATCACCAATCGGGACCTGGTCGTGCAGGGTGACCCGCTCACCGACTGGTCCAACCTGGACGTCACCCTCTCCTTCAACGAGCCGAGCAGCGGCAGCGTGGACCTGGTCGCGCACGCCGAGGTGATGGCCCAGCTCCAGCCCGGCAACCGGCTCATGGTGATCCGGGACGGTCAGGTCTGGATGGCCGGGCCGATGGAGGTCCCGCAGGAATACTCATGGGGGATCGCCGGGGACGGCGAGCCGCCGCCCGGCAAGGTCACGGTGAACTTCGCCGACGACCTCGCGGTGGTGGCTGGATACCTGACCTGGCCGGCGCCCGGCTCGGCGTGGTCGGCACAGCCGGACACGTCCCGGCAGGTCACCAGCACGAACGCCGAGCAGGTCATCCGCACGCTGGTGAACGAGAACTGTGGGCCCGGCGCGCTCGCGGCCCGCCGCATCCCGCACTTCGTCCTCGGCGCCGTCGCCGGGGTGGGCAGCACCGTGTCCGTCGACACCCGCCTGGAGCGGCTCCTCGACGTCTGCCGAAGGGTGGCCACCGACGGCGGCGGGCTCGGCATCCGCACCCGCCAGTCCGGCAGCCAGATCCTCTTCGAGGTGTACGCGCCCACGGACCGCACCGCGACAGCCCGCTTCTCGGCCGGCCTGGGCAACCTCAGAAGCTTCACCTTCAAACGGTCAGCGCCGACGGTCACCCATGCGCTGGTCACCGGCTCCGAGCAGGCTTTCCCACGCCCGTACGTCGAGGTCTCCGACTCGGCGGCCGCGGGCGCCTGGTGGCGGGTGGAGCAGCTGGTCGACTCCAGCGCCGCGAGCAACGACAACGGCGAGCTGACGCAGGAGGGCCGCCAGGCGCTCGCCGAGGGTGCGGCCCCGGTGGAGCTGTCCACGGTCACCGTCGACACCGACGACCTGCGAGCAGGCAGGGACTTCGGGCTCGGTGACCGGGTCACCGTGGCGTTGCCGACCGGCCTGGAGGTGCGCGACCTGGTGCGGTCCATCCGTCTCCAAGCATCCCCGGCGGACGGCGAGCAGGTCACATCGCTGATCGGCTCGCCGGACGCAACCACAGACCCCCGCATGGTGCGGCTAGTACGCGAGCTGAGTCGTCGACTCGGCCGACTGGAAGCGAGGTAAGCGTGGCCGACGATTCATGGCCGTCCCCGGCGCACAACGCCCGGTTCGTCACGGACGTCGAGTACGAGAAGTTGGCGGCTCGCTTCTCCGACGACGGGGTGTACGGCTCACCGCTGGACGCACCGGTGGTGTCCGCCGGGACGGGCCTGTCGGTGACGATCCGACCCGACGTCTACGCGAGCGTGCGCGGGCAGGCCTGGTACTCCGGGACGTCGACCGTGACCCTCCCGATCGCCGCGAACTCCTCCGGGGACACCCGCAGGGACCGGATCGTGCTCCGCCTGGACCGCGCCACGTGGACGGTCCGGGCGGCCGTCCGGCAGGGCGCCAGCAGCATGACCCCGGACATCGTCCAGCAGACCGGGGACACCGGGATCTACGAGATCCCGCTCGCCACCGTGGCGGTGGCGGCCGGGGCCGGCACGGTCACGGTGACCCGGGCCGAGCTGTACGCGGGCGCCCGCTGCCGCCCGGCGACGTCGAAGTCGCTCAACCCGCGCCCGGTCGCGGGCGAGCTGGCGGTGGAGACCGATACCGGCCGGGTCCGCGTCTGGAACGGCGTCTCCTGGGTGCTGATCTACGAGGCCAGCGGCGTGATTTCGGTGGACAAGGCCGCCCCCAACTGGGAGATCATCACCAGCTCCGTGCTTGAGACCAGGTCCGGGACCACGCACCTGAGACTCGGGACCTTCCGGCGTACGGCCGCGACCCTGGCGGCGGCCACCCCCAGCCGCCTGCCGCTCTTCGTCCCGCTCGACTACGCGCACCCCTCGCGGGACCAGTACGGCGTGGCCTACGTCACGGGCGTGCAGATCGCCCGGGTCACGGTCTGCGCCGCGTCCTCCGACACCCCCGGGCAGGTGCTGCTGACGCAGCACCCGGCCATCGACACCGGAGACGTCGTGTACCCCGAGAGCATGAGCTGGGCGGTGAGCACCTGATGGCCCGCTACGAGTACGGGCGCGGGATCGCCGACTACGTGGTCCGTCCGTCCGATGGCCTGTGGGGTGTGGCGGCCGGCCAGGTGATCACGCTGTGGTCCGCGGCCGACGGCGGCACCCAGTACACCGACCTCCAGGACGCGAGCGGCGCCGCCGTGACGGAGATCCGCGCAGACGAGTACGGCGCACTGCCACGCTGGCTCGGCCCGGACGGCGTGACCGGGATGTGGGCGGACGTCGGCGGGCCCGCCCGCGTGTGGGTGGAGGCGCACGTCGTCACCGCTGGCACCCCGAGCCAGATGACTCTCGACTGGCTGAACGTCATCCGGGACTTCGGCGCGAAGGGCGACGGGGTCACAGACGACACCGCGGCGATCCAGGCCGCGGTGAACGCCGCTGGCACGGCCGGGGGCGGGACGCTCTACTTCCCGGCGGGCCGGTACATCCTGACCACCGCGCTTACCTGGGCCAGCGGCGTCAACGCGATCGGCGCGGGCCCCCGCGTGTCCATCCTCCAGTCCACCGACCAGAACAAGGACTGCATCGTCGGGACCGACGTCGGCAGCGTGACTCTTGAGCGGCTGCAACTGTCCGGGCCCGGCCGCGGGTTCGGGAGCGCCGTCCGGTTCACGAGGTTCAGCGCGCCGTCCACCCCGAGCGTCACCCTGCGGGACGTGCTCATCCAGTCGTGGGGCGGGGACGGCATCTTCTGCCACCAGCTCGCCAACACGGTCTTGAACAGGGTCCGGGTGCGGACCTGCGGTGGTGTCGGCGTCCACGCCCAGGCGCCGCAGGACACCGTCCTCGGTGGCGCCTCGGTCTCCATGACGGCTGTGTCCGTGGAGGGCTGCGTCACCGGCGGGATCTGGCTGGAGGGCATGGCGTACAGC
This sequence comes from Streptomyces sp. NPDC029296, assembly GCF_055569255.1. Taxonomy (NCBI): domain Bacteria; kingdom Bacillati; phylum Actinomycetota; class Actinomycetes; order Kitasatosporales; family Streptomycetaceae; genus Streptomyces; species Streptomyces sp. NPDC029296. The sequence continues at coordinate 43,717 of NZ_JBVHXT010000023.1, read as the reverse complement.
AGCCTGGCCGCGTGCGCCGTGCAGGGCTCGCCGGTCGGCTACCGGCTGGATTCCTGCACGGGGGTGAGTCTGACGAGCTGCGGCGCCGAGCAGGTCACGACCGGGCTGGAGGTGTACGGGGGCAAGGGCAACACGGTCCAGGGATTCGTGACGAAGGCGAGCGACGGCACGAGCATCTGGCTGACCAACGGTGCGGCCGGCGTGGTCCTGGCCGGGGTGACCGAGGTGGCGCCCGGGTCCGGTGCGACGACGTGCCTGCGCACGGACGCGGGCACCGTGGCGACCGTGCTCGGCCTATCCAGCTCGAAGCCGAACGCGCTGTCCGGCACGGTGAACAGGCTGGACCCGGGCGACGGCTCCCTCGTCATGGCCGGTCGTACGGTCGTGCCGTCCGGCGGTGCCGCGGCCCGGATGGGGACCGCGGTCCTCGCGGCCGGCACCGTCACCGTGAACACCACGGCGGTGACCGCCACCAGCGTGATCGTGCTGACGATCCAGACACCGGGCGGCACCGTTGGCGCCCCGTACGTCAACACCCGCACGGCGGGCGCCTCGTTCGTCATCAAGTCCACCTCGGCCAGCGACACGAGCACGGTCGGCTGGCGGATCCTCGACCCGTCCTGAGGGAGGTCTCATGGTCGCCGCGATCGCCCCGCAGACGCTGATCGAGCTGGGGACGCAGGAAGCGCTCATCAAGTATCAGGAGGACCGGTCCGGTTCGACCTGGACGAACATCAACAAGTACGCGGCCGAGACGCCCGGCATGTCCCCGTACCAGGGGCTGTCCTGGTGTGTGATCGGGCTGCTCTGGCTGGCGTACCGGGCCGGGGACATCAGCATCATGCCGCAGACCCCGGACTGCGCCGAGGCCGTCAGCACGTACTCATCGTGGGGTCGTTGGAGCTGGAAGCCGGCGATCGGCGCGCAGGTGATGCTGGGCCCGGACGGCTCCCAGCACACCGGCCTGGTCTGGAAGTACGACGCCACCAAGATCTGGACGATCGAGTTCAACACGAACGTTACGGGCGCGGCGGAAGGGGACGGCGTCTACCTGCGCGAACGCAACCGGGGCGACACCGCGGTGTACGGGTACGGGTACCCGAAGTACTGCTCGCCGATGGTGACCGCGGACACCTCGTGGGTGGACGACCCGGCCCTGATCAAGACCTCGTCCGGCACCGCGCCCGCCTACGCGCCCTACCCGGGCCCGGACTTTTTCAAGATCGGCCGCACGTCTCCGCTCGTCCTCGCCGCCGCGAAGCGTCTCGTGGCCGTGGGCGCCGGCAGCTACACACCGTCCGCCGACATCGGCTCGGCCGACCTCACCGCCTGGGGCAACTGGCACGTGACGTGCGGCTCGCCGGGCGGCGCCTACACCGGCGTCCCGTCCGAGACGATCTGGCGGGCGCTCCAGATCCCCCACAGCCACTGAGCCCCAGCTCCATCGTCTGGCTCCCCCGCCCCCGTGCCCCCGGCCGGGGACTTCTCTATGCCCCTGGAGGGCCCATGCCCCAACAACAGCCGTCCGTCGGACGGATCGTCCACTACCGGCTCACAGAGCAGGACGCCACCGACATCAACCGCCGGCGTAAGGACTTCCACGAAAGCTGCGGTGCCGAAGACCGGACCGGGTTCGTCGGCCACGTTGGTAACCACGCGGCCGAGGGCGACGTGTACCCAGCGATCATCGTGCGCCTGTGGGACGAGAGCACCGTCACCTGCAACCTCCACGTTCTGCTCGACGGCAGCGACACCTACTGGGCCACCTCGCGCGCCGAGGGCACCGAGACGGGCCACTGGACCTGGCCGCCACGCCACTGACCCCTCCCTCAGCCCGCCCACGCCCCGCGCCGTCCGGCCGGGGCGTTCGCCATGTCTGGAGCCCTCATGTCCGACCCGATGACCCCAGCCCAGTGGCGTGCCGCCCTGAAGGCCGAGGGCGTCCGCTTCACCGAGTACGACGGATGGACCACCCGCGGCCGCGACGCCGCCACCGGCAAGACCTTCGGGCCCGTCCACGGCGTCCTGAACCACCACACCGCGGGCAGTGACAGCCTGCGCGCCGTGGCCGTTGGCGGAGCGCCCAGCCTGCCCGCCCCGCTCTGTCACACCTTCCTGCCCAAGTCGGGCATCGCCGTGCTGGTCTCCTGCCACCGCGCCAACCACGCCGGCCTCGCCGCCGCCAACGTCGTCGCCGCGATCACCGCGGAGAAGCCTCTGCCCAAGCAGGACAGGTCCGAGACGGTCGACGGCAACGACTGCCTGTACGGCGTCGAGACGGAAAACCGCGGGGACGGCAGGGACACCTACACCCGGGCCCAGTACGACGCGTGGGTCCGCTGGAACGCGGCGATCTGCCGCCACCACAGCTGGGGCGCCGGCTCCGTTGCCGGGCACCTGGAGACCAGCGTCGAAGGGAAGGTCGACCCCCGCGGTCCGGTGGAGGGGTACGGCGCCAGGGGCCGGTTCGACTTCAGCATGAAGCAGCTGCGCGCGGACGTCGCCGAGCGGCTGAAGCACTCCGCCAGCTGGTCGCCCTCCACGCCGCCGCCCGCCCCGAAGCCGCCGGCCCGCACCGTCGAGGACCGGCTGACCGATCTGGAGAAGCGCATCACCGCGCTGGAGAAGAAGGGCTGACCCATGGCTGCACCCGTAGAGAAGAAGGTCACCGCCGCGACCGCCGCCGCCTACGTCGGCAGCACCGGCCTGCTCGCCTCCCTGGAAGCGGTCCAGGACCACGCCGAGCTGGTGGGCTGGATGCCGCCGGCGCTGGCCCCGTTCGTCCTCGCCCTGGTCCCGGCTGCCATCACGTTCGTCTCCGGATGGGCGGCACGGCACACCCCGCGCGGCCCGGTCCCGCCGACGGGCGTCTGATGCGTGCGGCGGCCCGGCGGCTCCGCAAGAAGCTGGGCCGCCGCGGGCACGCGCTCGCACTCCTCGGCATCGGGAAGATCTGCTATGGGACGGGCTACATCCTCACTCCGCAGCCCGAGACGCGGGGGCTGGAGCTGCTCACCCACTGGGCGCCCATCGGCTGGTGGGCCCTGATCTGGGTGGTGTGTGGCCTGGTCACCGCTGGCTCCGCCTGGCTGCGTATCGGCCGGGACCGGTTCGGGTTCATCGCCGCCCTGGTCCCGCCGTTCGTCTGGGGCGCGGCGTTCCTCTGGGCGTCAGCCGCCGGTGACTTCCCGCGCGGGCTCGCCATCTTCGGCTGGTATGCCACCAGCCACGTCGGCATCATCCTGTGGGCCGCGAGCGTGCCGGAGTACGAGGTGCCCCACACCGTCCGTCGGGAGGCACCGTGAGCGGAGCGTGGGGGGTCGTCGCCGGCATCATCGGGTCGGTGCTCGGCGCCGTCGCCCTACTGGGGTCGGGTCTGTTCGCGGCCCGGGCGACCCGGGCGGCGGCCCGGACCACGGCTGAGGCGCAGCGGACGGCGGCCGAGGCCGCGGCGGAGCCGCAGCAGCGCGCGGCCGACCTCGCGGCTTTCCGGGAGATCCGCGAGACGCTCGAACGGCGGGTGGATCGGAGCGAGCGGCGCATCGAGGGGCTGACCTCGCTGGTGCGCGCGTACGCCGGGTACGTCGCGGAGTTGACCGGGTTGATGCGGCAGAGCGGTATCGAGCCGCCGGCCCCGCCGTCCCGGGTGGAGGAGTACGACCGTACGGGCGTCTGACCATGGCCCCCTCTCGCCTTTCGGGCGAGAGGGGGCCGCTTCGTCATGCCCAGGCGTTGACGGCCGCCGTACCCTGGCGACACCAGCACCGTCACCCGAGGGGGCACGCGTGGACCTGTCATCAGACCTCAGCGTCGGCGAACGGATCCGGGTACTGAGAGAGTCTCGCGGCATGTCGCGTCCCACACTTGCCCAGCTGTGCGGTCGCGGCCCGGACTGGCTGAAGAAGATCGAGACGGGCGAGCGACCGCTGCGCTCGCACACGTTGCTACTGCGTCTGGGCGCCGCTCTCCAGGTCCGGGATCTCTCCGTCATCACCGGCAGCGACACCGGCCCCACCGCGACGGTGCCAACCGGGAGACTCAATCACCCGTCGATGCCGGACATCTGGTCTGCCGTCATGCAGCGGACGCTGACGCCGCACGCCGCGGGCCCGGCGGACCCCGCAATCCTCCAGGGCCGCGTCGATCAGACATGGAACCTGTGGCACAGCTCCAAGCACAACCGCACGGAGGTCGGAGCCGTGTTGCCGGCGCTCATCCGCGACGCCGAGGCCGCTGTGCGCGCCCTCGACGGCGACGCCCGCCGGGCCGCGCTGGTCGCCCTCTCCGACGTCTACCGGCTCACCGGGCAGGCCACGGCCTACGTCGCACCTGCGGAACTGGCCTGGGTCGTCGCCGACCGCGCGCTGTCCGCCGCCCAGGACGCCGACCAGCCGGCCGCCATAGCGGCTGCCGCCTGGAACATGGGCAACATCCTCAGGGAGACGTCGTACCCAGAGGAAGCGCTGCGCGTCGTCACCGAGGCGGCCGACCTGCTTCGCCCGCACCTGGACACAGCTCCGGACGACTGGCGAGGCGTGTACGGCGCGCTCCAGCTGCACGCCGCGGTCACAGCGGCACGCGAGGCCCGTGAGGGCGATGCCTGGCGGTACTGGAAGAAGGGTGACCAGATCGCCAAATCGCTGCCAGCCAACTACGTGCACCCATCGACCGTCTTCGGGCGCGCGAACGTCGACTTCCACGAGATTTCTGTGGCGACCGACCTCCAGCAAGCCCGGAAGGCGATCGGGCTGGCCGACGACGTGGACCCCACCGTCATGCCCTCGGTGGAGCGGCAGGCCCGTCTGTGGGTGGAGGTTGCTCGCGGCCATCTTCAGCGTGGCGAGCGCACGGCTGCCCTCAAGGTGATGCAGATGGCCCAGGAGATCGGATCCGAGACCGTCTCGTACACGCCGTCAGCGAGGACTGTGGCAGCCGAACTGTGGCGCACCGCCCCTCGCGCGATGCGGGGAGAGGCCAGCACGTTGGCTGCCGCGGTGGGCATCACGACCGGCTGAGCCAGGGACACTCTGGGACAGGGGGACACTTTGTCCCCCTTCCCTCTCGTCAACCCCTCTACGGTGACGCACCGCGTTCAATCACCTACGGAGGGGTCGATGCTTCCTACCCGACTGCATACGTCCGTGCGCCGTGATGAGCCGCTGAAGATCCAGCGGGACACCGGCGAGGTGCGCGTCCCGATCACGCTCTACGACTTGGACGAGGCCCGCGGCGACATCGACCTGGTCCTATCCCGCGCTGAGGCGCAGCGCCTGTTCACCGGGCTCGCCGATGCGCTCGGCCTGGCGCCCCAGGAGGTGCCCGGCCAGCGCGGGCTGGAGGCCGTCCGGTGAACCGTCAGCTGCCGCAGGTCCGCGTACTGCCCCGGCAGACGTCTGCCCCACCGGACGCCCGGCACTTCGTTGTCGACGTCCTCAAGGACTGGGGCATGCTCGGCGTACTGGACGATGCCGCGACCGTCGTGACCGAGCTGGTGACCAACGCGGTCCAGCACACCGAGACGCCGACCATCCGCGTCATCGTGCGCCGGCTGCCGTCGGGCGTGGTCCGGGTCATCGTCATCGACAAGCGCCCTGACGTCTGGCCCGCCCTCCTGATCGCAGGCCCTCACGACACCTCCGGGCGCGGCCTGGCTGTGGTGGACGCCGTCACGAAGGGCTGGGGCTGCACCCGCTGGCCCTGGGAGAAGCACGTGTGGGCCGACCTGGAGATTGATGCTGGGAGCCCGGCATGACGACTTCGCCAGCCAGGACCCTGTCCCGCATCCCCGCCGACCTCCGCCCGCTGCTGCCCCTGCCGCCTCTGGACGACCTCTCCGCCGCCAAGGCGCGCGGAGCCGAGTGCACCTGGTGCGACGAGCAGCTGTCCATCGCCACCGCCGTGGACCTCGGCGAGCGCCCGGCCCAGGGCGGCATCACGCTGTTCCCACGCGGCTGCCGCCGCTGCACCCTGCGGGCCGCGGCCCAGGCGTACATCGCCCACCCCGGCCCCTGCCGGCAGTGCGTCTACGACCTGAAGCCCTGCCCGGTCATGGAGGCTCTGCGGACTCTGCTCCTGGAGCTGCCCCGATGACCGTACAAGTCCCCGCAGAGCTGGCCCGTCTGCACCGGCTCGTCTCCTGGTACGAGCTGCCCCGGTGGCTGCCCGAGGCGGCCCGGGCGGGCGAGGCGTGCGTCTGGTGCGCCAGCCCGGCAGATGCCGCCGCCGTGGAGCTAGACCCGTCGGCCGGGCTCCCGCGCCGGGCGTGCATGCGCTGCTACTCGGCCCGGCTCACCTGGTACATCACCTGGTACGACTGGCACCGGCACTACTCCGCCTGCACGCCCTGCCGGCAGCAGCAGACCTGCCTCGTCGGACACGGACGCCGCCTCCTGCACGAGCAGACCATGCTGCCGATCGAGAAGAAGGCCGTGTGCTTGTCCTGTCCCACCCCGCTGCTGCCGACGGAACTGGTCGCCCCCGTGCGCTGGGAGGGGACCGACGGCTTCAACCTCGGGTACGCCCACCTGCGGTGCCTGACCAGAAGGGCGAGCACCCGATGACCACCGCCGCCAGCCCTATCCGCCCCGTCCGCTACTGGAACGGCACCCCCGTCCCGTTCATCACCTCCTGGACCAAGGAGGCCGCCCCGCCCCAGCCGGTCACCGTCATCGAGGGCCGCGGCGGACGGGGCCTCGGCTTCCGGGACGAGGTCAACATCGACCGGCACTACGGCGTCCCCTGGCTGCGCATGCCAGCCGTGCGGGGCGGCCGGCCCGACTTCGTGATCGTCCACGCCCTGCGGCAGAGGATGGCGATGAGTCGCCTGCTCTGCCAGGTTTGCGGCGGGCCCACGATCGGGACCCGGACGGACGAGCGCACTCTGTTCTTGACCGGCTCGGCCGGCGGCCGGCCCATCGCGGAGGGGGAGGAGACGATGTCGCCGCCCGTGCACGCGATCTGCGCCCGCCTCGCCGTCCAGGAGTGCCCGCCGCTGCGTGACCGCGGCTGGGCGGCGGCGCTCGTCGGGTACACGCCGGTCTGGGGCGTGGCCGGCCCGATCTTCCACCCGCACACCCTGGAGGCGCTGGCCGCCAAGAAGCTGCACCGGGTCCCGTTCAGCGACACCAGGCGTATCCGCTGGGTCCTCGCCACCCGCCTCATCGTCACCCTGGAGCAGGTGACCCCCGTCACCGACCTCGACGCCCTGGCCGACGAGGAGACCGAGGTTATCCGAGCCTCCCAACAGACTCCGTGCCCGGCAGCGCCGGGCACGGGCCAGGCTCCAGCGCAGTTCCTCGAGCGGGGGACGTGAGCGCTGGAGCCGTGCGGCCGCCCTCGCCCCCGTCGGGGGCGGCCGTGCGCGATGGGCTGCGGCTATCTCGCGGTGTCGTCACCGAAGAGGTCGCTCGGGCGGAGTCCTAAGGCGTCGGCGAGGAGGAGCAGGTCTTCCAGCGTGGGGACGCGCTGCGCGTACTCCCAGCGGTGGATGGTCCGGTGGTCCCGGCCGATGTGGTCACCGAGCTGTATTTGGGTGAGGCCGGCGTGCTGGCGCGCTGCGCGGATGCGTGCCCCGATCTCCCGGCGGCGGGTGAGCACCCAGTCGGGCATCGGGTCGAGTGGCACCTACCCACGCTGTAACGATCTTGCTCGCTTGTCTTTGCCTGGCCGGGCAAATTTGATGATCTTGCGGTGGACAGCTTCACAGACACCGCCCGCCCCCACTGCCACGGGGTGGGCGGCAAGGAGCGGCCGGTGGGGCGTTACGCGTCTCCGCCCCTTTCGGCCGTTAGACGCCACGACTTGGTCAAGGCGTCCCGCCCCGGGTGCACCAGCGCCCGGGGCGGTCTACGTTGGTACACAGAAGGGCCCCCGTCGGCGACTGCGACGGGGGCCCTCCGCCTGCTCGGGCCGGCCTCCCCGCCAGCACCGTTCAGGACTACGGAGCGCGCGTCTCAGGCGCGCGTGGGGAGACGCACCTGCCCGCTCCGTCGCCTCACTGTACGTGGCCTGTGCAATAAGTCCAGCCCCTCGCGTGATCGATCACGCGGACAAGATCATTGGGGATTGTGGACTCTTTGTGGACTCGCCACGCGAAGAGGCCCCGCACCCCTGAGGGTGCGGAGCCTCTGACCTGCGCGTTAAACCCGGTGGAGCCTAGGGGAGTCGAACCCCTGACATCCGCCATGCAAAGACGGCGCTCTACCAACTGAGCTAAGGCCCCGGGAAGGCAGCGACCGGCCGGGTGGATCGGGTTCCGGCGGGTGCCGCAGACCAGAGTACCGGGTCACCCCCCGTATCCCGCAAAAAGATTGGGGGTCCCCGTGGATGACCACTCTCCGTAAGATGCTCGACGTGGTTCGCTACAGCGAACCGCGGTTTTCAGGGGAAGCGATGGGGAGACGCAATGGACGCCGCACAGCAGGAAGCCACCGCGAGAGCGCGGGAGCTGCAGCGGAACTGGTACGGGGAGCCGTTGGGGGCGCTCTTCCGCAAGCTCATCGACGATCTCGGGCTGAACCAGGCCCGGCTCGCGGCGGTCCTCGGCCTGTCTGCCCCGATGCTCTCCCAGCTGATGAGCGGCCAGCGCGCGAAGATCGGCAACCCCGCCGTCGTCCAGCGGGTGCAGTTGCTGCAGGAGTTGGCGTCCCAGGTCGCGGACGGCAGCGTCAGCGCCGCCGAGGCGACCGAGCGCATGGAGGAGATCAAGAAGTCGCAAGGGGGATCCGTGCTCAGCAACACCACCCAGACCACCGGCGGCTCGGGGGCGCCCACGGTCAAGCGCGTGGTCCGGGAGATCCAGTCGCTGCTGCGCTCGGTGGCCGCCGCGGGCGACATCATCGACGCCGCCGACGCCCTCGCGCCGAGCCACCCCGAACTCGCCGAGTTCCTCCGCGTCTACGGCGCCGGCCGCACCGCCGACGCCGTCGCGCACTACCAGTCCCACCAGAACTGAACCGCGGGCCGGTTCACCACCGGGGCTGATCCGGCCGGCGCACGGGGCACAGGGCACCAGCGGGGGCGCACAGGGCCAGGAGGAGGAGCGGCGGCTGCCATGGGTGAGGTCTTCGCCGGCCGGTACGAGCTGGCCGACCCGATCGGACGCGGTGGCGTGGGCGCCGTATGGCGGGCCTGGGACCACCGCCGGCGGCGTTACGTGGCCGCGAAGGTCCTCCAGCAGAGCGACGCCCACTCCCTGCTCCGCTTCGTCCGGGAGCAGGGCCTGCGCATCGACCACCCGCACGTCCTCGCCCCGGCCAGCTGGGCCGCCGACGACGACAAGGTGCTGTTCACCATGGACCTGGTCACCGGCGGCTCCCTGGTCCGCCTGGTCGGCGACTACGGCCCCCTTCCGCCCGCCTTCGTGTGCACGCTGCTCGACCAGTTGCTGTCCGGGCTCGGCGCCGTCCACGCCGAGGGTGTCGTCCACCGGGACGTCAAGCCCGCCAACGTCCTCCTCGAAGCCACCGGCACCGGCCGCCCCCGGCTCAGGCTGTCCGACTTCGGCATCGCCATGCGGCTCGGCGACCCCCGGCTGACGGAGACCAACCTCGTGGTGGGGACGCCCGGTTACCTCGCCCCGGAGCAGCTGCTCGGCGCCGAACCCGACTTCCCGGCCGACCTGTTCGCCGTGGGCCTGGTCGCCCTCTACCTCCTCGAAGGCGCCAAGCCGGACACCAAGGAACTGGTGCGGTACTTCCTGGAGCACGGCACGCCCGGCCCGCCCAAGGGCATCCCAAAACCCCTCTGGGGGGTGGTCTCCTCGCTGCTCCAGCCCGATCCGGCACGCCGTTTCCGTACGGCCACGGGGGCGCGCAAGGCGCTCGCCGCCGCCGCGGAACTCCTGCCGGAGCCGGGCCCGGACGACGAACTCATCGAAATCTTCGACCAACTCGGGCCCCTGCCGCCCGGTTTCACGCTCGACGGCCCCCTCCGGCAGGCCTCCGGCGTGGCCTTGGCACCGGTCCCGGGGGCCACCTCGGAAACGGCCTCCCCAAGCGCCCCGGAAGAGGCCCCGCAGACCGGTACGGGTACCGGCCCGGGCCCGAGTCCCCGTACGGACACGAGCCCCACCGGTTCCCCGTCGGACACCGGAAGCTTCCATCTGCCCCCGCCCCTCCCGCCCGCTCCCGCGACCCCGCCCCCCTTCCCGGTGCCGGGACCGGTGCCGGGGCCCCCGCCGGTCCCGCCCGTGGACACGGTCACCGCCGCCTACACCGCCCGCGATCCCCATCCGGCGCCCCCCGCGCCATCCCTCCCGGTGCCGTCACCCGCGCCCGGCCGGCGGCACCGGGCGCGACGCGCGCCGCGTCGTCCCGGGCCGCCGGCGAAGGCCGTGCTCCCGATCCTGCTGCTGGCGCTCGTCTGCTACGCGGTGGGCTTCTGGGCGCTGACCCGCCTCTGAGCGGGCCGCCCGGCCGTCACCGGGTCCGGGTGTGCGCCCGCCGGGCCGCCACCGTCCAGCCGCCGAGGACCAGCAGCAGCGCGGTCCCCGTGCCGATCCCGCCGACGGCGACCAGCCGCAGCGTCCCGTCGCCGTTCCGCCCGCCGTCTCCCGGCCCCGTGTCCGCGCCCGTGGCCCCGGGCGCGAAGCCCCCGGTCAGCGCGGCGGCACGGTCCTGACCGGTGACCGTGAAGACGTCCTTCGGCACCGGGACGCCGTCGTACCCGGGGCCCGCGTGGGCCCGGCCGTCCACCCGCACCCGCAGCGTCACGTCGTACGGCCCCGGCCCGAACGGCTCGGCCAGCCGGGTGCTGAGGTGGACGACGAGGTAGTAGTCACCGGCGAACCGTACGGAGGTCACCCCGGCCGGGACGGCGTACCGGTTGGCGTACTCCACCGGCGGCAGCGGCCGCAGGGCGGTGTGCCTGGCGGTGCCGGTGTAACCGGCGGAGGCGGCGTCGACCAGGGCGCGGACGGGGTTGTGGAGGGAGAGGGTCAGGGCACCGCCGACATAACCGTGGCCCTGGGCGCCGCCCAGCTCGACGGAGGCGCCCAGCCGTCGGCCCCAGTCCATCGGGACCTTGTAGAACCGGGTCTCGCCCGGTGCGAGCGCCGTCCGCCAGACGCCCGGCCCCAGGGGGCGCGCGGTCGCGAAGCCGGTGCCGCCGGAGCGTTCGCGGGGCCGGCCGGCGGGGGGTTCGGGGGTGGCGGAGTCCCAGGTGCGCGGGGCGGTCGTGGCACCGGCCCGGACCAGGCCCGGTTCCGTCGTGGGCGCGATCTCCAGGTCCCAGCGCCCGCCCCCGTCCGCCGTGCCCGGGGCACCGGCGTCGAGCCGTTCGACGAGCAGGTAGTACGTGCCGCCGCCCTGGCACAGCGCCTTGCCCCGCTCGCGCCGGCCCACGGCCGTGACCGGGCGCGGGCTGATCCCGGCGCCGAAGCGGGCGGAGGCGTAGGAGCAGGAGGTGCCGCCGGCGTCCCGCAGCGAGACACGGATGCCGTCGGTGGCGGAGACGGCGGCGTCCGGCGGCGGTACGGCGGTGACGGGGACGTACGCCGTGTCCGCGGCGGTGAGCCGGAGCCGGTAGTAGAGCCTGGCGTCGCGGGGCAGGGAGCTGCGGTAGGTGTGGCGGGCGTCCAGCGGGACCGCGCCCGCGGTGTCGGGCGCGCCCACGACGCCACGGGCGCCGGGCGCGAAGGCGTAATCCCCCTCGGCCCGCGCGGCGGCGGGCGGACCCGCGGCGGCCCGCACTCCGGCGGACGGACCCGCGGCCCACGCGCCGGCCGGCCGGGCGGCGACGGTCCAGAGCCCCAGCAGCAGGATCGTCACCCCGCACCGGACAGCGCCGGTGTGCCTCCAGCCCCGCACGCGCCCCACCCCCAGTCGTCGGACGGACCACCGCACCGCGGGCTCCATCCTGCCCCGGCCGGCCCTGCGCCATCCGGGCAACGCGTACACCCGTCCGAAACGCCCGGCCCGCCCGGCGCCGCGCCCCGCCCCGCCTACCCCGGCCCGCGGCTCCCCGCAACACGGAACGGCCCCCGGCAACGCAGAACCCCGGCCGCTCGGGCGACCGGGGTCTGTACAGATTCGGTATCGGCTTCGGTACCAGGACTCACGAACCCGTGGGCACGGAGTCAGTCGCCTCCGTCCACAGGTCCTGCTCGGCGCGATCCGCCTGGATCTGGCGGTACACGAGGAGCCCGCCGATGGCGGCCAGTGCGACCAGGAGCAGCTTCTTCACCGCGCGACCTCGTCTTTCCTTGACGTAGGGGACCTCTGGCGCCCGACTATACACACCGACCGATATCGGTCGGTGACCTGCGTCGGCGCCCAACTCCCGCCCCCGGCGGCCCACTAGCCCGGGCCGGGAGCCGCCTCGGCCGGAGCGTGACCGGGCCTCCACGGGCAGTCACTTTGCTCCCTCTTCACTCCCATTCGTCGCCTTTCAGGGCTTTTCTACCCGCTTGCGTCCATACGGGTGGTGTTCATCGGAACATCGACGCGCCACGGGCGTCGGTCCACCACATCGCGGCCCCCATACACATCATGAACAAAGTACGCAAATCGCCCGACCCGAAAGTGAGGGGACCATGACCCGGACCAAGGTCATGAAGCTGTGGACCGCCATCGTCACCGCCTTCCTCGCGCTGTGCACGGCGCTCGGACTCGTCTCCGCCGGCACCGCCACCGCCGCCCCGGCGGGACCCCGGACCGAGACCACCGGAACCGGAACCGGCACCGCGCACCGCACACCCGCGACGATCCCGGCACCACACCACTGGGCCTGGTCCCATGCCAGGGCCCTGCCCCCCACGATGAAGCAGCGGATCCGGGCCGAGGCCCACGGAAAGTCCCCGAGCTGCCGGCACCGGCCGCTGGACGAGACCGGGCAGACCGAGACGGAACTCCAGAAGCAGCCCCGGGCCCGGTCCCGCGACCAGAACGAGGTACCGGCCCCCGACCACGCCCCGGCGGCCCTCGACTGCTGAGCCCCCGCCCCTCACGCAGTACCGCAACGTCTCGACAACAAGGCGACTTGCGTACGCACCAGTCGACACGGAGGACCCCCGGCCGATCCGGCCGGGGGTCTCGCGCTGTTCGCGGGCCGTTGGCGTTCCCGGGCCCGTCGTAGGCCATGCTGGCAGCGACCACACGCCCCGACCGCACGGAAAGGTGGTGAGCGCTGCCGTGACCCGGCGCGTCACCGTAGTCACCGCTGTCCACGGCCCGTCCGCCCGGTTCCTGCCGGACGCGTACGCCTCGCTGCGCGCGCAGCGGCTGCCCGCCGGCTGGGAGTGGGAGTGGATCGTGCGGGAGGACGGCACGACGGACGAGGTCCGCCCGTACGTCCCGGACGACGCGCGCGTCACGTTCTGCCAGGGCCGGCCGGGCGGTCCCGGCGTGGCCCGCACGATCGCGCTGGCCCGCGCCGAGGGCACCTACGTCAAGGTGCTGGACGCCGACGACCGGCTCACCCCGGGCGCGCTCGCCCGCGACCTGGCCGTGCTGGAGGAGCACCCGGCCGTCGGGTGGACCACCTCCCGCGTCCTGGACCTGCTGCCCGACGGCTCCACGGCCGGCTTCCCCGGCGATCCCGACGAGGGCCCGGTCGAACGCGGCACGGTCCTCGACCGCTGGCAGCGCGGCGGCTTCCGCCTGCCGGTCCATCCGGCGACCCTGTGCGTCCGGCGCGACCTGCTGCTCGCCCTCGGCGGCTGGATGGCGCTGCCGGCCTCCGAGGACACCGGGCTGCTGCTGGCGCTGGACGCGGTGAGCCGCGGCTGGTTCTCGGCCCAGGCCGGTCTGCTGTACCGCAAGTGGGACGGGCAGGTCACCGGCCAGGCGGCCCATGTCGACCCCGCCGAGCGGGCGGCCCGCACGGCGGTCGCCCAGGCCCGGGCCCGCGCGCTCGCCGGCCTCGGCTGGACCTGGCCGCCGACGCCGCCGGCCGCCCCGGCACCCGCGTGAGGGCCCGTTACCCGAGCACGATGGCCTGCGCGGGGCACGCCTCGGCCGCCGCCCGCACCGCCTCGCGTATCCCCGGATCACCGAGGGCGTCGGCGCTCCGGGGGCGTACGACGCCGTAGCCGTCCTCGAACGCGAACAGGGCCGGCACCCGGTGGGCGCACTCGGCCGAGCCGTAGCACCGGGAGCGGTCGACCGAGACCTCCACGCGTCCTCCAGCCGTCGGCGGTGGCCTTCAGGACGTCACTGCCCGCCGGACCGCCCGCCCAACCGCCCGCGGGGGCCCGTGGCCGGCGGTGACCGGAGTCGTGGTCATGCCGTCGGATCTCCCGCCCGCCCGGCACCGGTCCCTCCCCTCGCGGGGACCGGTGCCGAACGGTGCGGGAACATCGACCCACGCCATGTCGGCGCGGCGCGGATCGAAGTACGGGGACGGATTCCGGGCGCCCGCGGCTCAGCCGCCGGGCGCGGCACAGGTTGGCCGAATTTGACCGAGAACGTACGGCGCCATGGGCGCTCTCTCCGAGCACCGAGCCGGTGGCCTGTCCGGACGGTGTGTGACGGGTCCGCTACCGGGTTCGGATCCTGCCATTTGTCACCGCCCGTGGGGAGGTTCCGGACCCTGGTCCACCCCTTAACCGCAGGTCAGACGTATAGGGTGAGTTTTCCGGTCCGGACGTCCAGCACGCGGGGGAAGTAAGGGGTGGAACCTTGAGTTCCGACTCAGGGGCACGCACAGCCTTCGCCGAGCGGCTCGCGCTGCTCTACAAGGAGGCCGGAAATCCTCCCCTCAAGAGCGTCGCCCAGGCGGTCGTACGGCTCCAGCGGGTCGACGAGCGCGGGCGGCCCGTACGGGTGTCCGCGCAGCGGATCAGCGACTGGCGGCGGGCCCGGAACGTACCGGCCCAGTTCACCGCCCTCGCGGCGGTCCTGCACATCCTGATCCCGGAGGCCCGGCGGCTGCGGCCCACTCCGGTCTCCGCCGGCCTGTACGACCCGGCCCACTGGCAGCGGCTGTGGGAGCTGGCCGTGGCCGGTCCGGCCGGCGACCGGGCCGCGCCGCCCGCGGAGGAGAACCGGCGGCCCCCGGCGCAGGCGCCGCCGGTCGCCGGGGGCGTGTGCCCGTACCGCGGGCTGGCGCCGTACCGGCGGGAGGACGCCCGGTGGTTCTTCGGCCGGGAGCGCAGCACCCAGGCCCTCGTCGCCCAGCTCCGCGCCGCCGAGCGGTCCGGCGGACTGATCATGCTGGTCGGCGCCTCCGGGGCGGGGAAGTCGTCCCTGCTCAACGCCGGCCTCGTCCCCGCGATCCGGGGCGGCGCCCTGACCGAGGCCGGTGCCGACCGGACCGGTCCGACGGCCGACGCCGGCACTCGCTCGGCCGGCCCGGCGGCCGGTGCCCCTGCCGGCCCGGGCCACCCGACGGCCGACGGTACGGGCCCCGCCCGGCGGGGCACGCCCACGCCCCGCAGCGCCGCCGCCCGGACCGACGAGCCCGCAGCCTCCTCGGGGGCCCCCTCCGAAAACCCTCCCGAGTCCCCCGGCTTCCCCCAGACCCCCGACCCGGTCCACCCGCTCGTCCCCGGCGCCGACCCGCTGGGCGAACTGGTCCGCCGGATCCCCGAGCTGGCCCACGTCGCCGGCGAGGCGCGCCGGGCCGAGCGGGAGGCCGCACGGAACCCGGCGCTGCCGGGCAGCGACGCCCCGCACCTCACCCGGGCCGTACGCGCGGCCGTCGCGGCCTGGGCGCGCCGCGCCTGCGCCCCGGACACCCGGCCGGTCCTCATCGTCGACCAGTTCGAGGAGGCGTTCACCCTCTGCGCCGACGAGGCGGACCGGCGCACCTTCATCCAGTTCCTGCACGCGGCCTGCACTCCGCCCGCCGGCTCCGCCGGGCCCGCCCCGGTCCGGGTCGTCCTCGGCATACGGGCCGACTTCTACGAGCAGTGCCTCGGCTACCCGGAACTGGCCGACGCGCTCCAGCACCGGCATATGGTGCTCGGCCCGCTGACCAGCGCCGAGCTGCGCGAGGCGGTGACCGGCCCGGCCAAGGCGGTGGGCCTGGAGCTGGAGCCGGGTCTCGCGGAGCTGATCGTGCGCGAGGTCAGCGCCGACGGCCCGCGCGGGGCGCACGACGCGGGCGTGCTGCCACTGCTGTCGCACGCCCTGCTGGCCACCTGGCAGCGCCGCAAGGCCGGGCGGCTGACGCTGGCCGGCTACCGCGCGGCGGGCGGCATCCAGGGCGCGGTGGCGGCGACCGCCGAGCGGGCCTGGTCCGGTCTGGACCCGGCGGCCCGGGCCGCCGCCCGGCTGTTGCTGCTGCGGCTGGTCCGGCTGGGCGAGGACACCCAGGCCACCCGGCGGCGCGGCACCCGGCGCCAGCTCGCCGAGGAGTCCGCGGATCCCGGCAAGACCGAGGAGTCGCTGGAGGCCCTGGTGCGGGCCCGGCTGGTGACGCTGGACGCGGACACCGTGGAGATCACCCACGAGGCGCTGCTGCACGCCTGGCCCCGGCTGCGGCACTGGATCGACGAGGGCCGCGGCGACCATCTGCTGCGCCAGCGCCTGGAGGAGGACGGCCGGGCCTGGGAGGACTCGGACCGGGACAACTCGCTGCTGTACCGGGGGTCGCGGCTGGAGCAGGCCCGCAGCTGGGCCCGGTCGGCCGGGGACACGTATCTGACGCGCAGCGCGATGGAGTTCCTGGCCGCCTCGGTCCGGCTGCGCAAGCGGACGGTGTGGCTGAGCCGGGCCGCGGTGGCGGCGCTGGTGGTGCTGGCCCTGCTGGCCGCCGGGTCCGCCGTGATCGCCTGGAAGCAGCGCGACGACGCCGAGTTCGCGCAGGTGCTCGCCGAGGCCGACCGGGTCCAGCACAGCGATCCGTCGCTGGCCGCCCAGCTCGACCTGGTCGCGCACCAGCTGCGCCCCGGTGACGAGGGCACGTACAGCCGCCTGCTCTCGATCGTGAACGCGCCGCTGGCCACCCCGCTGTCCGGCCACACCGGTGCCGTCTACCTCACCTCCTTCAGCCCGGACGGCCGCACCCTGGCCACGGCCAGCTACGACCGCACGATCCGGCTGTGGAACGTCGCCGACCCGCACCGCCCGGCCCCGCTCGGCAGGCCGCTGACCGGCCACACCAGCTGGGTGAGCAGCGCGGTGTTCAGCCCCGACGGGCGCACCCTGGCCTCGGCCGGGGACGACGGCACGGTCCGGCTGTGGGACATGGCCGACCGGAGCCGGCCCCGGCCGCTCGGCAAGCCGCAGGCCGGCCACCGCGGCACGATCTACCTGGTGGCGTTCAGCCCGGACGGCCGCACCCTGGCCACGGCCGGCGAGGACAGCACCGTACGGCTGTGGGACCTGGCCGATCCGCGCCGGCCGCGCCCGCTCAGGACGCTGCGCGGGCACACGGCCGCGGTGCGCTGCGTGGCCTTCAGCCCGGACGGACGCACGCTCGCCACCGGCGGCGACGACGACACGATCCGGTTGTGGGACGTCGCCGACCGGAACCGGCCGAGGCCGCTCACGACGCTGCGCGGGCACACGGACCTGGTGCACTCGGTGGCCTTCCGCCCCGACGGGCGCACCCTGGCCAGCGGCAGCGCGGACGACACCATCCGGCTGTGGGACGTGCGCCGCCCCGGCCGCGCGACGGCGCTCGGCTCCCCGCTGACGGGTCACACCGGCCCGATCTGGTCGGTGGCGTTCAGTCCCGACGGCGGCCGGCTGGCCGCCGCGAGCGCGGACAGCACGGCGAGCCTGTGGAACGTCGCCGACCCGGCGGCCCCGTCCCAGGTCGGCGAGCCGCTCGCGGGCAGCAGCGGGGAGATGTACGCGCTGGGGTTCCGCCCGGACGGCCGTACCCTCGCCACCGGCAGCGGGGACGGCAAGGTGCGGCTGTGGTCGGTGCCGACCTCGGACATGGTCGGCCGGAGCGGGGCGTTCCGGCCGGACGGCCGGGTGCTGGCCACGGCCGCCCGGGACGGCAGGCTGCGGCTGTGGAACGTGACGCGGCCCGGCCGGCCCGTACCGCTGGGCAAGCCGTTCATGCGGGCGGACGGCGACCAGCGCTCGCTCGTGTTCTCGCCCGACGGCCGCGTCCTGGCCGTCCTCACCGGTGTCCGCACGGTGTACCTGTGGGACGTCTCCGACCCCGCGCACCCGGTCGCCGCGGGCCCGCCGCTGACCCTGCGGACCCGCTTCATGGGCCCCGACGCGCTGGCCTACAGCCCGGACGGGCACACCCTGGCCACCGCCTACGACGACCGCACCGTCCAGCTGTGGGACGTCTCCGACCCGGCCCGCGCCGTACGCCTCGGCAAGCCGCTCACCGGCCACCGCGGCTATGTCAACGCGCTCGCCTTCAGCCCGGACGGGCGCACCCTGGCCAGCGGCGGCGCGGACAGCGCGATCCGGCTGTGGGACGTCACCGACCCCGCGCACGCCGCCCCGCTGGGCGAGCCGCTGACCGAGCACTCGGGCCCCGTGAACGCGCTCGCCTTCAGCGCGGACGGGCAGACCCTGGCCAGCGGCAGCGACGACGACTCGGTCCGCCTGTGGAACGTCGCCGAGCCCCGGCACGCCGAGCCGCTCGGCAGGCCGCTCACCGGTCACAGCGAGGCGGTGACGTCCCTGACGTTCAGCACCGTGGGCCACACCCTGGCCAGCGGCGGCAACGACAACACGGTCCGCCTGTGGAACGTCGCCGACCCGGCCGGGGCGACCCCGATCGGCCAGTCGATGAGCCCCAACGCCAAGACGGGCAACTTCCTCTCCTTCAGCCCCAACAGCCACGTCCTCGGCGTCTCCAGCGGCACGGACACGGTCCGCCTGTGGAACCTGGACGCGCAGACGGCGATCCGCCACATCTGCGCGGTCACCCGGGGCGTCCTGACGAAGGAGCGCTGGCACGAGTACCTGTCGCGCCTCTCCTACGACCCCCCGTGCGGTCGATGACCGGCCAACCTGCCTGATTCATCCTGGACTTGGCCCCACACAACCGACAACCTTGTTACCCTTGGCCATAGCCCGATCGCTGGTGCATCCCCCGTCGCCAGCGGTCGGGCATCCCCATGTCCGGGCCTACCCCCGGCCACCTCCGCACCCTCCACCCCCTGAACAGCAGAAGACCCCCGGCCCATCGGACCGGGGGTCTTCTCGCTGGTGGGGCTAACAGGATTTGAACCTGTGGCCTCATCCTTATCAGGGATGCGCTCTAACCAACTGAGCTATAGCCCCGCCGCGCCGTGCGGTGTGTGTCCCGCGCGCTGACTCCTGAAGATTAGCGCACGACACCGCCAGTCCCAAAATCGGTTGTCGGGGGACCGTCACGACGCCGCTGGTCGGGGCGTCACTCGTCCTCCGCGAGGGTCAGCTCGATGCCGCCCACGAAGCCCGCGGAGAGGTTGTAGATGAACGCGCCGAGGGTCGCCAGCGCGGTCGCCAGGACCACGTCGATCACCGCGATGACCGAGGTGAAGGTCAGGACGTGCGGGAGGGACAGGAACGCCTGGAGGTCGAAGCCGTTGGCCTCGTTGGAGCCGGTCGCCTCCGAGATCGTGCCGCCGACCGTCGAGAACACCCCCATCGCGTCCATGACCATCCACAGCACCGCCGAGGCGACGATCGTGCAGATGCCGAACGCGATGGACAGCAGGAAGCTGACCTTCATCACCGACCACGGGTCGGCCTTGGCCACCCGCAGCCGCGCCTTGCGGGTCCGCGGCGCCGTCAGCCGTACACCCGTGCGCGGCTTGCGCATGGCGTCCTGTGCCGGATAGGCCTGCGGCGGGTGGTACGGGCCGTCGGGCTGCTCCGGGTGCCGCTCGCCGGGCAGCGGCGACGCCGCCCGTGCCTCGCCGGCCGCGGCCGGGCCTCGGGTGTCCGTCACCGTTCCCCCCTGGGGTCCAGACGTACGGGAAGAGTCCGTCTCGGACGCCTTCACCGGCTTCAGATTGGTCGTGTGCGGGTCGCTCGCACTTGCCGTACGCGCGGCGGAGCCACGGCCGCCGCCGTCCGTTTCCGTACCCGTGGAGGTACCGGCCGATCCGGCGCCCGTGGCTCCGCTCACGATGACTCTCTCCTCGTGCTACTCGGCCGAGGGTGCCTCACCCTCGTCCGTGCCGGTGGTCCCGGCATCCTCGGCGGTCTCGTCCACGGCCACGTCGCCGTCGACTTCCTCCGCCTCGCGCCCGGCCTCGGCGTTACGTGCGATACCGACCACGGCATCGCGCTTGCCCAGGTTGATCAGTTGGACGCCCATCGTGTCACGGCCCGTCTCCCTGATCTCGTTGACTCGCGTACGAATCACACCGCCGGAGAGGGTGATCGCGAGGATCTCGTCGTGCTCCTCGACAATCAGCGCGCCGACGAGCGAACCACGGTCCTCCACGATCTTGGCGGCCTTGATACCGAGGCCGCCGCGGCCCTGGACGCGGTACTCGTCGACGGCGGTCCGCTTCGCGTACCCACCGTCGGTGGCAGTGAAGACGAACGTACCGGGTCGCACGACATTCATCGAGAGAAGCTCGTCGCCCTCGCGGAAACTCATCCCCTTGACGCCGGAGGTGGCGCGGCCCATCGGGCGAAGGGAGTCGTCCGAGGCGGTGAACCGGATCGACTGCGCCTTCTTGCTGATCAGCAGCAGATCGTCCGCGGCGGAGACCAGCTCGGCACCGATCAGCTCGTCGTCGCCGCCGTCCTCGCGCTCACGCAGGTTGATCGCGATGACACCGCCGGAGCGGGGCGAATCGTAATCCTTCAGTGGCGTCTTCTTGACCAGACCGGACTTGGTCGCCAGCACCAGGTACGGCGCCGCCTCGTAGTCCCGGATCGCGAGGATCTCGGCGATCGCCTCGTCCGGCTGGAAGGCCAGCAGGTTCGCCACGTGCTGACCGCGCGCGTCCCGGCCGGCCTCGGGCAGCTCGTACGCCTTCGCCCGGTACACCCGGCCCTTGTTGGTGAAGAACAGCAGCCAGTGGTGCGTGGTGGAGACGAAGAAGTGGTCGACGATGTCGTCTTCCTTCAGCTTCGCGCCGCGCACGCCCTTGCCGCCGCGCTTCTGCGCACGGTAGTCGTCCGTCTTCGTCCGCTTGACGTAACCGCCGCGCGTGACGGTGACGACGATGTCCTCCTCGGCGATCAGGTCCTCGATGGACATGTCGCCCTCGTACGGGATCAGCTTGGTCTGGCGGTCGTCGCCGTACTTCTCGACGATCGCGGCCAGCTCGTCGCTGACGATCCCGCGCTGGCGGACCGGCGAGGCCAGGATCTCGTTGTACTCGTTGATCTTCGCCTGGAGCTCGTCGTGCTCCTGGACGATCTTCTGCCGCTCCAGGGCCGCCAGGCGCCGCAGCTGCATCTCGAGGATCGCGTTGGCCTGGATCTCGTCGATCTCCAGCAGGCCCATCAGGCCGCTGCGCGCGATGTCGACGGTGTCGCTGCGCCGGATCAGCGCGATGACCTCGTCGATGGCGTCCAGGGCCTTCAGCAGGCCGCGCAGGATGTGCGCCCGCTCCTCGGCCTTGCGCAGCCGGAACTTCGTCCGGCGGACGACGACCTCGATCTGGTGCGTCACCCAGTGCCGGATGAACGCGTCCAGCGAGAGGGTGCGCGGCACGCCGTCCACCAGCGCCAGCATGTTGGCACCGAAGTTCGTCTGCAGGTCGGTGTGCTTGTACAGGTTGTTCAGCACGACCTTGGCGACCGCGTCCCGCTTCAGGACGATCACCAGGCGCTGGCCCGTACGGGACGACGTCTCGTCGCGGACGTCCGCGATGCCGCCGATCTTGCCGTCCTTCACCAGGTCGGCGATCTTCTGCGCCAGGTTGTCGGGGTTCACCTGGTACGGCAGCTCGGTGACCACCAGGCACTGGCGGCCCTGGATCTCCTCGACCTCGACCACCGCGCGCATCGTGATGGAGCCGCGCCCGGTGCGGTACGCCTCCTCGATGCCCTTGCGGCCGACCACGAGCGCGCCGGTCGGGAAGTCCGGGCCCTTGATGCGCTCCATGAGCGCGTCCAGCAGTTCCTCGTGGGAGACCTCCGGGTTCTCCAGGTACCACTGGGCGCCGGCCGCGACCTCGCGCAGGTTGTGCGGCGGGATGTTGGTCGCCATGCCGACCGCGATGCCGGCCGAGCCGTTGATCAGCAGGTTCGGGAAGCGGGCCGGCAGGACGGTCGGCTCCTGGGAGCGGCCGTCGTAGTTGTCCGTGAAGTCGACGGTCTCCTCGTCGATGTCGCGGACCATCTCCATCGACAGCGGCGCCATCTTGCACTCGGTGTACCGCATGGCCGCCGCCGGGTCGTTGCCCGGGGAGCCGAAGTTGCCGTTGGAGTCCACCAGCGGCATCCGCATCGACCACGGCTGGGCGAGGCGCACCAGGGCGTCGTAGATGGAGGAGTCGCCGTGCGGGTGGTAGTTGCCCATGACGTCGCCGACGACACGGGCGCACTTGTAGAAGCCGCGCTCGGGGCGGTAGCCGCCGTCGTACATCGCGTACAGCACACGGCGGTGGACGGGCTTGAGGCCGTCCCGGACGTCCGGCAGCGCGCGGGAGACGATGACGGACATCGCGTAGTCGAGGTACGAGCGCTGCATCTCCGTCTCGAGCCCGACGGGCTCGACACGCATCACGAGTTCGCCGCCCTCTTCCGGGGTGACGGGAGTGTTCTCGTCGGCCATTGCTGGTGAAGATCCTTCCTGGTGCGGTCAGCTGAGACCGACTCAGATGTCGAGGAAGCGGACGTCCTTGGCGTTGCGCTGGATGAACTGGCGGCGGGCCTCCACGTCCTCGCCCATGAGGACCGAGAACAGGTCGTCGGCCTGGGCGGCGTCGTCGAGGGTGACCTGGCCGAGGACCCGGTGCTCCTGGTCCATGGTGGTCACGCGCAGCTCCTCGGCGTTCATCTCGCCGAGACCCTTGAAGCGCTGGATGGAGTCCTCGCGGACGCGCTTGCCGCGCTGGCGGCCCATCTCGATCAGCGCGTCGCGCTCGCGGTCCGAGTAGGCGTACTCCACGTCGTCCCGGCCCCACTTGATCTTGTACAGCGGCGGGCGGGACAGGTACACGTGCCCGGCCTCGACCAGCGGCCGCATGAAGCGGAACAGGAAGGTCAGCAGCAGGGTGCTGATGTGCTGGCCGTCGACGTCGGCGTCCGCCATCAGTATGATCTTGTGGTAGCGGAGCTTCTCGATGTCGAAGTCCTCGTGCACGCCGGTGCCGAAGGCCGAGATCAGCGCCTGGATCTCCTGGTTCTGCAGGATCTTGTCGATCCGCGCCTTCTCGACGTTCAGGATCTTGCCGCGGATCGGGAGGATCGCCTGGTACTGCGGGTTCCGGCCGGACTTGGCCGAGCCGCCGGCGGAGTCGCCCTCGACGATGAAGATCTCGCACTTGGCCGGGTCGTTGGACTGGCAGTCGGCCAGCTTGCCCGGCAGCGACGCCGTCTCCAGCAGGCCCTTGCGGCGGGTCAGGTCGCGCGCCTTGCGGGCCGCCACGCGCGCGGTGGCCGCCTGGATGCCCTTGCGGATGATGTCCGCGGCCTCGACCGGGTTGCGGTCCAGCCAGTCGTTGAGGTGTTCGTAGACCGCCTTCTGCACGAAGGTCTTGGCCTCCGTGTTGCCCAGCTTGGTCTTCGTCTGGCCCTCGAACTGCGGCTCGCTCAGCTTGACCGAGATGATCGCGGTCAGGCCCTCGCGGATGTCGTCGCCGGTGAGGTTGTCGTCCTTCTCGCGGAGCAGCTTCTTGTCGCGCGCGTACTTGTTGATCAGGCTGGTCAGGGCCGCGCGGA
The DNA here is from genome assembly GCF_055569255.1 of Streptomyces sp. NPDC029296. Taxonomy (NCBI): domain Bacteria; kingdom Bacillati; phylum Actinomycetota; class Actinomycetes; order Kitasatosporales; family Streptomycetaceae; genus Streptomyces; species Streptomyces sp. NPDC029296. The sequence continues at coordinate 20,018 of NZ_JBVHXT010000023.1, read as the reverse complement.
AGCCCTCTTCGTGGGTGCCGCCCTCGTGGGTGTGGATGATGTTCGCGAAGGAGTACACGCCCTCGCTGTATCCGCTGTTCCACTGCATGGCGACCTCGAGGGACAGGCTCTTGTCCTTGTCCTCGGCCTCCAGCGAGACGACCGTCGGGTGCACCGCGTCTCCCTTGCGGGAGTTGAGGTACTTCACGAAGTCGACGATGCCGCCCTCGTAGTGGTACGTGACGGTCTTGACCTCGGCCTTCTCGTCCGCGCCCGCCTCGTCCGCGCCGGCGACCGCCTTCGCCGACTCGCGCTCGTCGGTGAGCCGGATCGTCAGGCCCTTGTTGAGGAACGCCATCTCCTGGAAACGCCGGGACAGCGTCTCGAAGGAGTACTCGGTGGTCTCGAAGATCTCCGGGTCGGCCCAGAAGGTGACCGACGTGCCGGTCTCCTCGGTCGCCTCGTGCTTGACCAGCGGGGCCGTCGGCACGCCCATCTTGTAGTCCTGCGTCCAGCGGTGCCCGTCGGTCCTCACCTCGACGGCGACCTTCGTGGACAGCGCGTTCACCACGGACACGCCCACACCGTGCAGACCGCCGGAGACGGCGTACCCGCCGCCGCCGAACTTGCCGCCCGCGTGCAGCACGGTGAGCACGACCTCGACGGCCGGCTTGCCCTCGGAGGGCACGATGCCCACCGGGATGCCGCGGCCGTTGTCGATCACGCGCACGCCGCCGTCGGCGAGGATGGTCACGTCGATGGTGTCCGCGTAACCGGCCAGCGCCTCGTCGACCGAGTTGTCGACGACCTCGTACACCAGGTGGTGCAGGCCGCGCTCGCCCGTGGAGCCGATGTACATGCCGGGCCGCTTGCGGACCGCGTCCAGCCCTTCGAGCACGGTGATGGCGCTGGCGTCGTAGGAGGCGGAGGCCGTGCCGGTCTCGGCGGCCTCGGCGTTCACGCCGGCGTCGGTGGACGGGATGTTCTCGTTGGGGTTGCCGGAATCGGCCACGAAGCGCCCTTTCTGGCACAGCACGAGCCGGGCTCGGCGGCAGGTTGCCGGAGCGGCTGCGGCATGTTGCGTTGGTAAGCCTTGATCAGCGTTGCTCAGCTTTTCCCGGGCGGTCCCCACGTTGGGGCGGGATTGCCTTCCAGTCTACCGGTAGCACTGACATCGATGGGGGTTTGCGGGCACCTCAGCTCCCATGTGCCGCCCTGAACCGGTCTCCGCCGGGTCCCGATATATGGATGGGGGCTCCAAGGGGCTCACAGCGGCACTCAGCGCTTCGAGCCGTCAACCCTTGGCTACTGGCGGGTCAGAAGGCCATCCGGGGACGATCCGGGCGCGGTCCGCACCGGGGCATACGGGCTGGACGGCCCTCCCGCGCGGCCGTGCGGACGTGAGGTACGTCACCCGTACGTATCGCCGGGCCCGGTGCTGCCCGGTGCCCGCAGCGGGCCGTAGCGGCGGGCCGGCCCGCCCGGGTTGAGCACCTTGATCATCCGTACGCTGCCGTGGCCCAGGTCCTCGTTGAGCCGGGCCACCAGCGCGGGCGCGAGATGGCGCAGCTGGGTCGCCCAGGCCGTGGAGTCGCACGCCACGACCAGCACCCGCTCGTCCTCGTCGTACCGCTGCGGCACGCAGTGCTTGGCCAGGTCCTCGCCGACGATCTGCGGCCAGCGGCCCATCACGCCGCCGACCGCGGCGGGCGTCTCCCAGCCGCGCTCGGTGATCAGCCGGTTGATCGCCGCCCCGAGCGCCAGCGGGTCACGGCCGTCGGCACGCGCGCCCGAGCGCAGCCCGCCGCCGCGCCGGGCCTGCTTCTTCTGCCGGGCGGCGTCCCCCCGCGCGCGGGCCTGCTCCTTCGCGGCGCGCAACGCCACGCGCGCGAGGTCGACTCCGGAGGGCTCCGGGCCCTTCCCTGGGGCGGGTCCGTCGGTGCTCATACGCGCTCCACCGTCCCGTCGGCCACCGCGTAGCGGGCGCCGGCCAGCACATGGGGTACGTCGTCGTCCACGGCGGCGGTGACCAGCACCTGTTCGCCGGGCGCGACCAGTTCCGCCAGCCGCTCCCGGCGGCGGGCGTCCAGCTCGGCGAAGACGTCGTCCAGGATCAGCACCGGCTCGTTGCCCTCCGCGCGCAGCAGGTCGTAGGAGGCCAGCCGGAGGGCGAGGGCGTAGGACCAGGACTCGCCGTGCGAGGCGTAGCCCTTGGCCGGCAGCTGACCGAGTCTGAGCACCAGGTCGTCCCGGTGCGGGCCGACGAGGGTGACGCCCCGCTCGATCTCCTGCTTGCGCGCCTCCGCCAGGGCCGCCATGAGCTGCTCGTACAGCTCCTCGCGCGCGTGGCCCTCGCCGGGCGCCGACGGCTTGTACTCCAGCCCGACCGGACCGCCGCCGGGGGCCAGCTGTTCGTACGCCTTGTCGGCCAGCGGCCGCAGCGCGGCGACCAGGTCCAGCCGCCGGGCGAGCAGTTCGGCGCCCGCGCGCGCGAGGTGCTGGTCCCACACGTCGAGCGTGGACAGGTCCATGGAGCGCCCGCCGTGCCGCCGCGCGAGGGCGGCGCTCTTCAGCAGGGTGTTGCGCTGCTTGAGCACCCGTTCGTAGTCGGCGCGCACGCCCGCCATGCGCGGGGAGCGCGCGGTGACCAGCTCGTCGAGGAACCGCCGCCGCTCGCCGGGGTCGCCCTTGACGAGGGCGAGGTCCTCGGGCGCGAACAGCACGGTCCGGACGATCCCCAGCACGTCCCGCGGTCTGACCTGCGAGGACCGGTTGATGCGGGCGCGGTTGGCCTTGCCCGGGTTCAGCTCCAGTTCGATCAGCTGCTGCCGGTCACCCTGCCGGACCTGGGCCCGGACGACGGCCCGGTCGGCGCCCATGCGCACCAGCGGCGCGTCGGAGGCGACCCGGTGGCTGCCGAGCGTGGCCAGGTACCCGACCGCCTCGACCAGGTTGGTCTTGCCCTGCCCGTTGGGGCCGACGAAGGCGGTGACGCCCGGGTCGAGCGGGACCTCGGCCCGGGCGTACGAGCGGAAGTCGGCCAGCGAAAGATGCGTGACGTGCATGGTCGTCCCGCCGACCTCCCTTGTGCGGCTTACTTCTTCTCTACGGCGTGGCCGCCGAACTGGTTGCGCAGCGCGGCGATCATCTTCATCTGCGGCGAGTCCTCCTGCCGGGAGGCGAACCGCGCGAACAGCGAGGCGGTGATCGCCGGCAGCGGCACGGCGTTGTCGATGGCCGCCTCCACCGTCCAGCGTCCCTCGCCGGAGTCCTGTGCGTAACCGCGCAGGTCCTTGAGGTGCTCGTCCTCGTCCAGGGCGTTGACCGCGAGGTCCAGCAGCCAGGAGCGGATGACCGTGCCCTCCTGCCAGGAGCGGAAGACCTCGCGGACGTTCTCCACGGAGTCAACCTTCTCCAGCAGCTCCCAGCCCTCGGCGTAGGCCTGCATCATGGCGTACTCGATGCCGTTGTGGACCATCTTCGCGAAGTGGCCCGCGCCGACCTTGCCCGCGTGCACCGCGCCGAAGTCGCCCTCCGGCTTGAGCGCGTCGAAGACCGGCTGCACCTTGGCGACGTTCTCGGCGTCGCCGCCGTACATCAGCGCGTACCCGTTCTCCAGGCCCCACACGCCGCCGGAGACGCCGCAGTCGACGAAGCCTATGCCCTTGGCGGCCAGTTCCCCGGCGTGCCGCTCGTCGTCGGTCCAGCGGGAGTTGCCGCCGTCCACGACGACGTCGCCGGGCTCCAGCAGCTCGGCGAGCCGGTCGATGGTCGACTGGGTGGGCTCGCCCGCCGGGACCATCACCCAGACCACGCGCGGGCCGCTGAGCCTGCTCACAAGCTCTTCCAGGCTGTGGACATCCGCGACGTCCGCGTTGCGGTCGTATCCGATGACGGTGTGGCCCGCGCGGCGGATCCGCTCGCGCATGTTGCCGCCCATCTTGCCGAGGCCGACGAGACCGAGCTCCATCAGTTGTGTTCCTTAGGTCGCTGTGTGGCGTGAGAGGCACCGGGGTGCCGAGCCGAGCCTAAACCCGGACGCGCACGCACAGCTGTGGGCATACGCGCTCATGCGAGGAGCCCACTGACCTGCGAAGACGTGGATGCGGGCCGATGTGGCCCACCCGGAGGTCCCGCCACGGCGCCGGGCGCCCACAGGGACGCCCGGCGCCGTGCACATCTGTGGAGAACGTCAGCCGCTGAGGCGGACCGGCATGATCAGGTACTTGTACGCGTCGTCGGCCTCGGCGTCCACCGCCGGCCTGCCGCTGAGCAGCGCGGGCTTCGTGGACGTGGTGAACGACAGCTGCGCCACCGGCGAGTCGATCGCGCTCAGACCGTCCAGCAGGAAGGTCGGGTTGAAGGCGATCGAGATGTCGTCGCCCTCCAGCTGCGCGTCGACCCTTTCCACAGCCTGTGCGTCGTCGCTGGACCCGGCCTCCAGGATCAGCACGCCCTGCTCGAAGCTCAGCCGCACCGGGGTGTTCCGCTCGGCGACCAGGGCCACGCGCTTGACCGCCTCCACGAACGGCGCGGTCTCGATCACGGCGACGGAGTTGAACTCGGTCGGGAACAGCGTCCGGTACTTGGGCAGGTCGCCCTCGAGCAGCCGCGTGGTCGTGCGGCGCCCGGCGCCCTCGAAACCGATCAGGCCCTCACCGGCGCCCGCGCCGGCCAGCGCCAGCGTGACGCTGTCCCCGGCACCCAGCGACTTCGCGGTGTCCAGCAGCGTCTTGGCCGGGACCAGGGCGACGGCGGAGGCGTCCGGGTTCTCCGGCTTCCACAGGAACTCGCGGACCGCGAAGCGGTAGCGGTCGGTGGAGGCCAGGGTGACCGTGTCGCCCTCGATCTCGATGCGCACACCGGTCAGCACCGGCAGCGTGTCGTCCCGGCCGGCGGCGATGGCCACCTGGGAGACGGCCGCGGCGAAGACCTCGCCGGGGACGGTGCCGGTCGCGTTCGGCATCTGGGGCAGCGCCGGGTACTCCTCCACAGGCAGGGTGTGGAGGGTGAACCGGGAGGAGCCGCAGACCACGGTCGCCCGTACACCGTCTGTGGAAATCTCCACCGGCCGGTTGGGGAGGGCACGCGAGATGTCGGCGAGCAGCCGGCCGGAGACGAGGACGGTGCCCTCCTCCTCGACCTCGGCGTCGACGTTCACCCGCGCGGAGACCTCGTAGTCGAAGCCCGACAGACTCAGCTGGCCGTCCTCGGCCTTCAGCAGCAGGCCGGCGAGGACAGGCGCCGGCGGACGGGCCGGGAGGCTGCGTGCCGCCCAGGCCACTGCCTCCGCGAGTACGTCGCGTTCCACCCGGATCTTCACCGTAAGCCGCCTCCTGCTGTTGCTACTGAGTCCTCCGACTCGGTGTCACCGCCCTCTGTGACGGGAAGGACACCGGGGACCAGTCTGACGCACGGCACTGACAGTAGGTGCCCGTCGGGGTCAAGTCGGTCCGAGGGGCAGCCGGGCCCGAACGGGCGAGTTGTGCACAGGCCCCGCTTCAAAGCGATTGCCGAGCTCTCTCTAGTCGGGAGTAGTAGTAGGGCCTGTGGATACGGTGGATAACCACGTTTGCCCAGCTCAGCACGGGTTTTTTATCCACCGCCCCTGTGGGTGGAGCCAGTGGAAAACCGGGCCTGTCTGTGGAGAACGGAAAGTTCTGCACACACCGCCCACAGGCTGAGGGCAGTTCTCCCCAGCTGTGTCCCCAGGAATACCCACGTTTCCCACAGCCCAATCCGGCAGCTTCCTGTGACGCCTTTCACTCGACGCGGTGAGCGCGGGCGTCGCGTTGCCGAACAGTGGACAGCCATGTGGAGAAGCCCGGGTTCACTGGGGACAACCGCCCCCAGCCTGTGGGGTACCGGTGGAAAACGCGAGGCCGGGCCTGGGGGCGGCGAGGTTATCCACAGTCTGTGGAGATCCTTCGTCCACGAATCCACAGGCCCTTGAGCTGGGCGGACGCCCAGGAGCCAGCCTCCCTGTGGACACGGTTCGGGACAACTTCGCAGTCCCCAGTCTGTGGACGGAAGAAAGTCGCCGAATCTGTGGAGGAAGGCCGTAACCAGGCAGGTAATCGAACAAGGGATGACGGTGAGGAAACGGCCCCACAGCCCGCATCCGGCGCCTCCGAAGCCCGCCGAGGCCTCCGGAGGGGCTCCGAAGCCCCGTCGGAGCCCCTCCGCAGGTCCTGGGTGCGTGGGCCGGGGCACCGGGGCGCGGGACCGTCGGTGCGGGTGCGGGTGCGGGTGCGGGTGCGGGTGCGGGTGCGGTGCGGGTGCCGGCGCCCGCACCGTCCGATGGCCTGGCCTCGGAGACCCCGGAAACGCCGGAGGGCGCTCCGGAGGCGTGTGTGCCCCGGAGCGCCCTCCGCGCCCGTGTACGGCCGGCTCAGCCGTTCTTGATGCGGTTGGTCAGCTCGGTGACCTGGTTGTAGATCGAGCGCCGCTCGGCCATCAGCGCGCGGATCTTTCGGTCGGCGTGCATCACGGTGGTGTGGTCCCGGCCGCCGAACTGCGCGCCGATCTTCGGCAGTGACAGGTCCGTCAGCTCGCGGCACAGGTACATCGCGATCTGCCGCGCGGTGACCAGCGCGCGCCCGCGCGAAGTGCCGCACAGGTCCTCCACCGTCAGCCCGAAGTAGTCCGCGGTGGCCGCCATGATGGCCGTCGCGGTGATCTCCGGCGCGCTGTCCTCGCCGCCGGGGATCAGGTCCTTCAGGACGATCTCCGTCAGGCCCAGGTCCACCGGCTGCCGGTTGAGCGAGGCGAACGCCGTGACCCGGATCAGCGCGCCCTCCAGCTCACGGATGTTCCGCGAGATCCGGGAGGCGATGAACTCCAGCACCTCCGGCGGCGCGTTCAGCTGCTCCTGCACCGCCTTCTTGCGCAGGATCGCGATCCGTGTCTCCAGCTCGGGCGGCTGGACGTCGGTGATCAGGCCCCACTCGAAGCGGTTGCGCAGCCGGTCCTCCAGCGTGACCAGCTGCTTGGGCGGCCGGTCGCTGGAGAGCACGATCTGCTTGTTGGCGTTGTGGAGCGTGTTGAAGGTGTGGAAGAACTCCTCCTGCGTCGACTCCTTGTCCGCGAGGAACTGGATGTCGTCGACGAGCAGGATGTCCATCTCGCGGTAGCGCTTGCGGAAGCTGTCGCCCTTGCCGTCGCGGATGGAGTTGATGAACTCGTTGGTGAACTCCTCCGAGCTGACGTACCGCACGCGCGTGCCCGGGTAGAGGCTGCGCGCGTAGTGCCCGATGGCGTGCAGCAGATGGGTCTTGCCGAGCCCCGACTCGCCGTAGATGAACAGCGGGTTGTACGCCTTCGCCGGGGCCTCGGCGACCGCGACCGCCGCCGCGTGCGCGAAGCGGTTGGACGCGCCGATGACGAAGGTGTCGAACAGGTACTTGGGGTTCAGCCGCGCGGTCGGCTCGCCGGGACCGCCGGCCGGTGCCGGCTGCGCGGCGGACGGACCCTGGGCACCGGCGGCGGGCAGGTCCGGGCGGCCGGGGCCGCCGCGGTGCGCCGCCGGGTCGGGCAGCTCCCGGCGGACCGGGTCGCGCTGGTCGTACTCGGTCCGGGACGGGTCGTACTCGCCCCGCGCGGAGTCGTAGTCCGGGCGCCCGGAGTCGTACTCGCCGCGCTGCTGCTCGTACGGCGGCCGGTCCCTGCCCTGCGGACGGTAGTCCTGGGACGGCGCGCCGTACGCGTCCGCGCCGGAGCCGTAGCCGTCCTGGGACGACGGCGAGGCGTACGGGTCCCGCTCCGGGAAGCCGAGCCGGGGCTGCTGCCAGCCGTAGTCGTCCTGTCCCGGGCGCGGCCAGGCGCCCGGTTCGGGGCGCTGGTACTCGGACGGGTAGACCGGGCGGACGGTGGGGAGCTGGTCCGGGCGGCCGCCCGGGCGCTGCTCGGAGCGCTGCTCGCCGCCCGGGTGCTGCTCGGCGCCGCGGGAGCGGCCGTAGCCCTCGTACGGCCCCGAGGGAAGCTCCGGCTCCTCGTAGCGCGGCTTCGCGGGCTGCTGCGCGGGGGGCGCCGGCGGTTCGCCCGCGGAGTCGTCCACGGTGATCGCGATCCGGATGGGACGGCCGCACTCACGGCTCAGGGTCTCGCTGACGACGGGCGCCAGACGGCCTTCCAGTACGCCCTTCGCGAATTCGTTCGGCACGGCGAGCAGGGCGGTGTCGGCGACCAGCGCGAGCGGCTGGCAGCGCCGGATCCAGTGCTCGTCCTTGGTCTCCACACCCTGTCCGCGGCCCTCACCGAGCAGCTGTTCCAGTACTCGCGGCCACACTGCGGCAAGATCGGCAGGTACGTCAGCCACAGGGACACGCTCTCTCACAGGTCCCACGAACGTGTGGTTCAGGGACGGGTCGGGATGAAAATCGGGTCGGGCGGGGATATGGGAACGAATCGGAGTCCAGCCACGGTAGTCAGCGCGGCGGGTACGGTTCAAGTTGTTGTCCCCAGCCTGTGGACAGTGTCCCCCGGCAGCCCTCGGTTTGACCGGATGGCGCAGCCCCGCGTACCGTAACCAGGTCGAGTTGTCGATGGCTGCTGCCGCCTGCCTCCGATGGGCACAGGTCACGTCAGGTGATCGGGAAGCGGTGCACTCGGGCGTGACGCGAGCTACTCGTGGGCGCACGGTGACAGCCAGGACGGCACCCCGCCACTACCGATTTTCTGGAGCCCCCGAGTGAGCAAGCGCACCTTCCAGCCGAACAACCGTCGTCGCGCGAAGACCCACGGCTTCCGGCTGCGTATGCGGACCCGTGCCGGCCGCGCGATTCTCGCGTCCCGCCGTAGCAAGGGTCGCGCCCGTCTGTCCGCCTGATCCCGGTCAGGTCATGACATCGTGCTGCCCACCGAGAACCGGCTGAGGCGGCGCGAGGACTTCGCGACCGCGGTACGACGGGGTCGCCGGGCAGGCCGCCCGACACTCGTCGTGCACCTTCGAAGCGGTGCCACGGACCCGCACGCGCCTGGGGAGAGCGCTCCCCCGACGCGTGCGGGTTTCGTCGTCAGCAAGGCCGTGGGTAGGGCGGTCGTGCGCAATAAAGTGAAGCGCAGACTGCGCCACCTGATGCGTGACCGAGTCGCCCTGTTTCCCCCCGGTAGCCTGGTAGTCGTACGAGCGCTGCCCGGAGCGGGCGACGCAGACCACGCACAGCTGGCCCGAGACCTGGACGCCGCCCTACAGCGGCTGCTGGGAGGGGGCGCGCGATGAAGTACCCGCTGCTGGCTCTGATCAAGCTGTACCAGTGGACGATCAGTCCACTGCTGGGGCCGGTATGCAAGTACTACCCGTCGTGCTCCCACTACGGCTACACGGCCATCGACCGGCACGGTGCGGTCAAAGGGACCGCATTGACCGCCTGGCGGATCCTCCGGTGCAATCCGTGGTCGCCGGGTGGCGTGGACCATGTTCCGCCGCGTAAGCGTCCGCGGTGGCACGAAATGCTGCGCGACGCCTGGCGCGCACGCAGGGGCGGGTCCTCCGCCGCCGAAACGGCCACCGAAGCGAAGCCCCCAACGGAGTCTCCTTCGAGCCCGGCCGCAGAGACCTCGTCCCATGCCCAAGGAGCATGATTAGTGGACACGATTGCCAGCCTTTTCAGTTTCATCACCTGGCCCGTCTCCTGGGTCATCGTCCAGTTCCACAAGGTGTACGGGGCGATCTTCGGACCTGACACCGGGTGGGCCTGGGGCCTGTCCATCGTGTCCCTGGTGATCCTGATCCGCATCTGCCTGATCCCGCTCTTCGTGAAGCAGATCAAGGCGACTCGCGCGATGCAGACGCTCCAGCCGGAGATGAAGAAGATCCAGGAGCGCTACAAGAACGACCGGCAGCGCCAGTCCGAAGAGATGATGAAGCTGTACAAGGAGTCGGGTACCAACCCGCTCTCCTCGTGCCTTCCCATCCTGGCGCAGTCCCCGTTCTTCTTCGCCCTGTACCACGTGCTCGCCGGCATCGCGTCGGGCAAGAAGATCGGCGTCATCGACGCCGACCTGCTCGAGAGCGCGCGGAACGCGCACATCTTCGGCGCCCCGCTGGCCGCCAAGTTCTTCAGCAGCGAAAGCCAGGTCAGCGCCCTCCACGCCTCGCTGACCGATGTCCGCATCGTGACCGCGATCATGATCGTGCTGATGTCGGCGTCGCAGTTCTACACGCAGCGCCAGCTGATGACGAAGAACGTCGACACCACCGTGAAGACGCCGTTCATGCAGCAGCAGAAGATGCTGATGTACGTCTTCCCGATCATGTTCGCCGTCCTCGGTGTGAACTTCCCGGTCGGTGTCCTCATCTACTGGCTGACCACCAACGTGTGGACCATGGGCCAGCAGATGTACGTCATCCACAACAACCCGACCCCGGGTTCCAAGGCCCAGGCCGCCTACCTGGAGCGCCTGACCAAGCACGTCACGCAGCACGGCAAGATCCGCCGGCGCAGCGAGAAGGCCATCGTGAAGGCGATCGTGGCCAAGGGCCGCGACCGCAACGAGTTCGAGCGCAAGTTCGTCAACGCGCTCACCAAGGCCGGCCTCGCCGCCCAGGCCGACGGCACCGTGACGAAGAGCGCGGCCCAGACCGCGGCGGAGGCCGAGACCGAGGAAGGCGCGGCCACCGGCACGGCCGCGGCCGCCGCCCGGCGTCAGCAGCCCAAGCGCCAGAGCAAGTCCCAGCGTCAGTCCGGGACCAGGACGGGTGACTCCCCGTCGCTGGAGAAGTCCGACGAGCCGCAGGAGACCAAGCCCGCGGCCGCCAAGCAGCCCCAGAAGCCCGGCTCCGGCACCCGCAGCAAGGCCCAGTCCGGCCAGCGCAAGGGTGGCCCGCAGCGGCCCAAGTCCCCGTCCAAGAAGTAAGAAGGAGTCCATCCCGTGACGGAAGGCACCACCTCCGCCGCTGCCGAGGGTGCAGACACCCTCACCCGCCTGGAGCAGGAGGGTGAGATCGCGGCGGACTACCTGGAGGGTCTGCTGGACATCGCCGACCTCGACGGCGACATCGACATGGACGTCGAGGCGGACCGCGCCTCCGTGTCGATCATCAGTGACACCGGCACCCGTGACCTGCAGAAGCTGGTCGGCCGGGACGGCGAGGTGCTGGAGGCCCTGCAGGAACTGACGCGGCTCGCCGTGCACCGGGAGACCGGTGACCGCAGCCGGCTCATGCTGGACATCGCGGGCTACCGCGCCAAGAAGCGCGCCGAGCTGTCCGAGCTGGGTGCCAAGGCCGCGGCCGAGGTGAAGGGCACCGGCGAGCCCGTGAAGCTCAAGCCGATGTCCCCGTTCGAGCGCAAGGTCGTGCACGACGCGGTCAAGGCCGCGGGGCTGCGCAGCGAGTCCGAGGGCGAGGAGCCGCAGCGGTTCGTCGTCGTGCTGCCCGCCTGATCGGCCCCCGTTCCACCGGCCCCGTCTGTTGAGCAGGCGGGGCCGAACTTTGTCAGCCTGGTAGTTCTGGTGGCCGGTGCGCGACGCGCCGGCGCTGTACGGAAGGACGGTCCCCGTGACGGAGGCAGCGGAGCTTCCCCCCGCGCCCGAGCAGGCGCGGGAAGTGTTTGGTGATCGCTTCGCCGATGCGGTCCGCTATGCGGAGCTGCTCGCCGAGGCAGGCGTGCAGCGTGGCCTGATCGGCCCGCGGGAAGTGCCCCGCCTGTGGGAGAGGCACCTGCTGAACTGCGCGGTGCTCTCCGAGGCCGTTCCCGAGGGGGTGACGGTCTGCGACGTCGGTTCCGGCGCCGGGCTGCCCGGCATCCCGCTGGCCCTGGTCCGCGACGACCTGAACATCACCCTGCTGGAGCCCCTGCTGCGGCGCACCAACTTCCTCACCGAGGTCGTCGAGCTGCTCGGCCTGGACCATGTCACGGTGGTGCGCGGCCGGGCCGAGGAGGTCATGGGCAAGCTGCCGCCGGTCCATGTGGTGACGGCGCGTGCCGTGGCCCCGCTGGACCGCCTGGCCACCTGGGGCATCCCGCTGCTGCGTCCGTACGGCGAGATGCTGGCGCTCAAGGGCGACACCGCCGAGGAGGAGCTGAAGGCGGCGGCCACCGCGTTGAGCAAGCTGGGAGCGGTGGAGACATCGATCCTGCATGTGGGCGAGGGCGTGGTGGATCCGCTGTCCACCGTGGTCCGCGTCGAGGTCGGGGAGAGCCCGGGCGGGGTGCGCTTCGCCGCGAAGCGCGCCAAGGCGGCCCGTACGGGCCGGGCCCGCCGTCGGCGGTGAACCGGAGGACGGACAGGGGTGCGTCGGCGGCCGGAAGGCCGGCCGGCGCTGACCCGTCCTGACGACAAGACGTACTCCACACAAGCTGCCGAACCGGGACAAGTCGGAGTGTCGCCGGGGCCCGGTCGCAGCCGCTGTGCATCGTGTTTCACGTGAAACGTCGCTCACTGCTGCACGGCATCATCAGTCGTGGCCGCGCTGCGGCCGAACCCCGCGACCGAAAGCCTCTCGGTGCACTCGGAGAGGAGCCCGTCTCTCCGGAGACTCCATCCCTCTCCGGGGGTACGGAGTTGTCCACAGAGGTGTATTTCTCCACAGATCGCCAGACCTCACTGGTTCACGACCCCGAAGACATGGGAGGCTCTGTTCATCGCGAGCCTGAAGTCGAGGAGAGTGAATCCTTGCGGTCCGACGCCAACATCGCGGGACCGATGACCGATCCGGTCCCCGGTCCCCGTACCGAGTCGATGGGGGCGGATGTTTCACGTGAAACACCGCCTCCGATGGACGACACTCCCATCGGCCGTGCGGCCCAACTGGCGGTGGAGGCTCTCGGCCGCGCCGGCGCAGGCCTGCCCCGGCCGGAGCAGACCCGCATCATCGTGGTTGCCAACCAGAAGGGCGGCGTGGGCAAGACGACGACGACCGTCAATCTTGCCGCCTCGCTGGCTCTGCACGGTGGCCGGGTCCTGGTGATCGACCTCGACCCGCAGGGCAACGCGTCCACCGCCCTCGGGATCGACCATCACGCCGAAGTTCCCTCGATCTACGACGTGTTGGTGGAGAGCAAGCCGCTCGCCGAGGTCGTCCAGCCCGTCCCCGACGTCGAGGGCCTGTTCTGCGCCCCGGCCACCATCGATCTCGCCGGTGCGGAGATCGAGCTGGTGTCCCTGGTGGCGCGGGAGAGCCGGCTGCAGCGGGCCATCCAGGCGTACGAGCAGCCGTTGGACTACATCCTCATCGACTGTCCGCCCTCGCTGGGCCTGCTGACCGTCAACGCGATGGTCGCGGGCGCCGAGGTGCTGATCCCGATCCAGTGCGAGTACTACGCGCTCGAGGGCCTCGGTCAGCTCCTGCGCAACGTCGACCTGGTGCGGGGGCACCTCAACCCCACACTGCATGTGTCGACCATCCTGCTCACCATGTACGACGGCCGGACGCGTCTCGCCTCCCAGGTGGCGGAAGAGGTGCGCAGCCACTTCGGCGACGAGGTGCTGCGGACGAGCATTCCCCGCTCGGTCCGTATCTCCGAGGCGCCGAGCTACGGGCAGACGGTGCTGACTTACGATCCAGGATCGAGCGGCGCCCTCTCGTACCTTGAGGCGGCCCGGGAAATCGCGCTGAGGGGTGTCGGCATCAGCTATGACGCGAGCCAGGCCCACATCGGCGCCCAGAAAGATCAGAGCATGGTGGAGGGGATTCAGTGAGTGAACGACGGAGGGGGCTGGGCCGTGGTCTTGGCGCACTGATCCCCGCTGCCCCGACCGAGAGGACGCCGGCCCCGATGGCGCTGGGCGGAGGGTCCACCTCCCCCGCGGCCGTCCCGGTGCTGACGAGCGACCGGGGGGTGGCCGCGGCGAAGGTGGCCACGCTGCCGCCCGCCGCCCAGGACATCCAGACGGTCCAGGGGAGCCCCGCGGTGGAGGTGCCCGCGCCGCCGATGGGGGCCCACTTCGCCGAGATCCCCCTGGACGCCATCACGCCGAACCCGCGCCAGCCGCGCGAGGTCTTCGACGAGGACGCGCTTCAGGAGCTGGTCACCTCCATCAAGGAGGTCGGCCTGCTGCAGCCCGTCGTGGTGCGGCCGCTGGGGCCCGGCCGCTATGAGCTGATCATGGGCGAGCGTCGCTGGCGCGCGTGCCGTGAGGCCGGCTTGGAGTCCATCCCGGCCATCGTGCGGGCCACGGAGGACGAGAAGCTCCTCCTGGACGCGCTGCTGGAGAACCTGCACCGTGCGCAGCTGAATCCGATCGAGGAGGCCGCTGCCTACGACCAGCTGCTGAAGGACTTCAACTGCACGCACGACCAGCTGGCCGACCGGATCGGGCGCTCCCGCCCGCAGGTCTCCAACACGCTGCGTCTGCTGAAGCTGTCGCCGACCGTGCAGAAGCGGGTGGCCGCCGGGGTGCTCTCGGCCGGTCACGCCCGGGCACTGCTGGCGGTGGAGGACTCCGAGGAGCAGGACCGGCTGGCGCACCGGATCGTGGCCGAGGGCCTGTCGGTGCGGTCCGTCGAAGAGATCGTGACGCTGATGGGTTCACGCCCCCAGAAGGCCTCGCGGTCCCGGGGGCCCCGGGCGGGCTCCGTTCCCTCTCCGGCGCTGAGCGAGCTGGCCACCCGGCTCTCGGACCGCTTCGAGACGCGGGTGAAGGTCGAGCTGGGCCAGAAGAAGGGCAAGATCACCGTCGAGTTCGCCTCGGCGGAGGATCTCGAGAGGATCCTCGGCACCTTCGCCCCGGGTGAGAAGCTGGCTCTCCAGAAGAGCCTTCAGGACGGCGGCGACGGCGAGACGCAGGTCTGATTCCCAGGCGGCAGCGCCTGCCGGGTCAATGGAGCGGGCCGTGTCCGGTGTGTACCGGATCACGGCCCGCTCTTTGCTTTGACACGGTATCGAGTGAATCGGATCGTGGATACGATGCGATCAGCTAGGGCATATCCACCGGTCAGCAGCTGACAGCCGCTCGCGATGCGGCGGGTGAAGGAAGCGAGGATCAGCCTCCATGGGGCGTCGGCTCGTGCCGCTCACGCTGGACAACCTTCAGGATCTTCCCCCACGCTGCCGCTCCTGTGTCTTCTGGGAGCTGGATCCGGTCAGCGGTGAGGCGGCGGTGACGGCGGGCACCACCGCGCTGGAGAAGGAAGCCTGGATCTCCGCCGTCCTGCTGGACTGGGGGTCGTGCGGGCGGGTGGTGTACGTCGACGACGTCCCGGCGGGTTTCGTGCTCTACGCCCCGCCGGCCTATGTCCCGCGCTCGACGGCCTTCCCGACGAGCCCGCTCTCACCGGACGCCGTCCAGCTGATCACCGGGTCCGTACAGCCCGGCTATCAGGGGCAGGGCCTCGGCCGGGTGCTGGTGCAGACGGTCGCCAAGGATCTGCTGCGCCGGGGCTTCAAGGCGATCGAAGCGTTCGGCGACGCCCGCTGGCAGGAGCCCGCCTGTCTGCTGCCCGCCGATCATCTGCTGGCCGTGGGCTTCAAGACCGTCCGGCAGCATCCCGCCCATCCTCGGCTGCGGCTGGAACTGCGGTCCACGCTCTCCTGGAAGGAAGACGTGGAGATGGCGCTCGACCGGCTTCTGGGGGCGGTCCAGAAGGAACCCGCGCTGAGGCCGCTATAGCGAAAGGGCCGACCCGCTCGGGTCGGCCCCTTCATGTTTCACGTGAAACGTCACTTCGTGATGAACTCATCGAGGTCGCGAAGGAGCGCCGCCTTGGGCTTGGCGCCCACGATGGTCTTGGCCACGTCGCCGCCCTGGTAGACGTTCAGGGTGGGGATGGACATGACGCCGTACTTGGCGGCCGTGTCCGGGTTCTCGTCGATGTTGAGCTTGACGATCTGGATCTTGTCACCGTGCTCCGCGGCGATCGCCTCCAGGGACGGGGCGATCATGCGGCACGGGCCGCACCACTCGGCCCAGAAGTCCACCAGAACGGGCTTGTCGCTCTTGAGGACCTCCTCCTCGAAGGTGTCGTCGGTCACGGTCTTCACGTTGCCGGCCACAGTGGGCTCCTTACCTCGGTTACGCGGTGGGGCGGGGAAGGGGGGAAGGTCAGACAGCCGTCTTCTCGGGCTCCGCCTGGTCCTCGTCCGCGAGGGCGGCGAGGAACCGCTCGGCGTCCAGAGCGGCGGAGCAGCCGGTGCCGGCCGCGGTGATCGCCTGGCGGTAGGTGTGGTCGACCACGTCACCGGCGGCGAAGACACCGGTCACGTTGGTACGGGTGGACGGCGCGGCCACCTTCAGGTAGCCCTCCTCGTCCAGGTCCAGCTGGCCCTTGAACAGCTCGGTGCGCGGGTCGTGACCGATCGCGATGAACAGGCCCGTCACGGGCAGCTCGGACAGCTCGCCGGTCTTGAGGTTCCGCAGCTTCAGCCCGGAGAGCTTCTGCTCGCCCTGGATCTCGGCGACCTCGCTGTCCCAGACGAACTTGATCTTCGGATCGGCGAAGGCCCGCTCCTGCATCGCCTTGGAAGCGCGCAGGGTGTCCCGGCGGTGGACGATCGTCACCGACTTGGCGAACCGCGAGAGGAACGTGGCCTCCTCCATCGCGGTGTCGCCGCCGCCGATCACGGCGATGTCGTGGTCCTTGAAGAAGAACCCGTCACAGGTGGCACACCAGGAGACACCGCGGCCCGAGAGCGCGTCCTCGTTCGGCAGGCCCAGCTTGCGGTGCTGGGAGCCGGTGGTGACGATGACGGCCTTCGCCCGGTGGACGGTGCCCGCGGTGTCGGTGACGGTCTTGATCTCACCGGTCAGGTCGACGGAGACGATGTCGTCCGGAACGAGTTCGGCGCCGAAGCGCTCGGCCTGGGCGCGCATGTTGTCCATGAGGTCCGGCCCCATGATGCCGTCGCGGAAGCCCGGGAAGTTCTCCACCTCGGTGGTGTTCATCAGCGCACCGCCCGCGGTGACGGCGCCTTCGAACACCAGGGGCTTCAGCGACGCACGGGCGGTGTACAGCGCCGCCGTGTAGCCTGCGGGCCCGGAGCCGATGATGATCACATTACGGACATCGCTCACGGCTTGATTCCTCGTCTCTGGTCTGCGTCAGTCGACCGGGGTGAGCACCTTTCGGGACTCACACCCCACCCAACGGATCCTACGGGGCGTGCATTCCCGGTGTGTCCGGGCACACGCCTGCCCCGGGACGGCCGAAGGGGTGGTCCGGCGGACTCAGCGACGGGCGAGGGACTGCCGCAGCAGGACCGTGCCGGCCGACGCCGACTGCTGCTGGACGCAACTCGCGTCGACCACGTAGGCCGTGACCCGCTCGCTGTCGTGGGCGTCGGCCACGACCACGAGATAGGCGGACCTGCCCGCGTACGTTCCCGTCTTGGCGCCGAGGACGTCGGCGCCCTGCCGCAGCGCCTGCCGGACGCAGTCGGGGACCGGGACCGCGGTCCGGAGCAAGGTGTGGGGGCCTTCGACGGTTCCGGACGAGCGCGACCCGTCGTCGGGGCGTTGCCGGTGTCCGTCGGCGGTCAGGAGGGAGTGGACCTGATGCTCCACGCTGTCCCCGGAGAAGGCGCCGGCCGAGGCGGTCGGCGTCCCATGGGCCGACGGGTGATCGGCGCTGTCGGGGAGGGACGTCACGATCAGGCTTCCGGCGCCCAGGACCGCGGCCGTGAGAACGGCGCCCAGGACGAACCGGCCGCGTCGCCGTCCGCGCCCGGACCCCTTGCGTCCCGGCCCGGTCGCCGCTCGGGGGCGGCCCGCCGGGCGGTCGGCGGCGGAATCGGCGGGACGTTCGGCGGGCCGGTTCCCGGCGAGCGATGTTTCACGTGAAACGTGGTCTGCGGTGTCTTCGGCTCCGGCGATCGGCGCGGCCTCGATGGCGAAGGCGGCCTCTGCGGCGAGGGCGGCGTCGAGGCGCGCGGCGACCTCGTCCGGCATGGGCTCCGGCACCGGGAGGGACCCGAGCAGGCCCCGGATCTCCTCCAGCGAGGCGTACACGTCCGCGCAGGAGGCGCAGCCGTCCAAGTGGCGCCGTACGTCCGTGTCCCGGTCCGGCGTGAGCAGGCCCTCGGTGAGGTCGGAGAGTTCCGCGACGTCCGGGTGCCCGGCCGTCTCCGTCGTCGACGTCACGCTCGCCCACCTCCGCCCTTCACTACGGCTGAATCGCTCGGTCCCGCGCCCCTGGGGCGTTCGCTCGGGGACTCCGCTGCCGGTGGGACGGATGGGCCCTGGTCCCGGTTCCGCCCCGGGTCGTTTTCCTTCCCGCTCCCGGTGTCGCCCCGTGGTGGGCCTCCGGCGCCCTCGGGCCGCAGATGCGTGAGCAGGGGCAGCAGCTTGGCCCGGCCACGGGCGCACCGGCTCTTCACCGTTCCCGCCGGCACGTCCAGGATCCGCGCGGCCTCCGCCACGGGGTAGCCCTGCATGTCCACCAGGACCAGAGCGGCACGTTGCTCCGGGGGAAGGGTGCCGAGTGCTTCGAGGAGCTGGCGGTGCACGTCGTTCCGCTCGGCCGGCGCCGAGGCCGACTCGTGCGGCTCCAGCAGCTGCTCCAGCCGCTCGGTGTCGTCGACCGGTGCCGTCTTCCGGGAGGCGGCCTTCCGGACCCGGTCCAGGCAGGCGTTCACCGTGATCCGGTGCAGCCAGGTGGTGACGGCCGACTGGCCCCGGAAGGTGTGGGCGGCCCGGTAGGCCGACACCAGGGCGTCCTGGACCGCGTCCGCCGCCTCTTCCCGGTCCCCCAGGGTCCGCAGGGCCACCGCCCAGAGCCGGTCCCGGTGCCGCCGCACGATCTCACCGAAGGCCTCGGGGTCGCCTTCCACGTGGCGGGCGAGCAGGTCCCGGTCGTCCACCGCGTCGTATCCGGCGCCCTCCGCCATCTGCCCCCTCCGGTCCGGGTGAGACGTCAGCCCGTGAACTTCACTTCGCCGATGGCCTGCTTGTATCCGGCGCTGGCGTACAGGGTGGAGTCGTACCCCGAATTCGGCACGGCCGTCAGCCAGACGAGGACGTACTGCGTCTTGACCTGCTTGGTGACCTTCACCGTGGCGGTGGTGCCCGTGGTCGTGGCGCCGCCGATCCTCGTCATGGAGTCCAGCGAGGCCGGCGACAGGGAGTTCGCGGCATACAGCTCGACCGTCGTGTGGTCACCGCCGTAGCGGAGGTCGACGGTGGCCGTGCTGAGCTTCTTGGCGGAGCCGAGGTCGTACACGATGCCGACGCCCGGCTTGTACGGGGCGATCGGCGGCCCCTCATTGAAGCTCTTGGTCTTCCAGTACGTCGACGCGTTGCCGTCGTAGGTGTTGGGGACGTTGCCGGGGCTCTGGGCACCGCCCTTGGCGACGAACTCCTGCCCGTTCCGGATCTTTATCGGAACCGGCTTCGGTTTCACGACGTTCTTGTCGTCGCCGTCCGTCGTCTGGCTCTTGTTGGTGTCGTCCGACTTGTCGCCCTGGTCCATCAGGGCGTCCGCCAGCTGCCAGCTGCCCAGGCCCAGGGCGGCGATGAGCAGGGCCGACACCGCCCACTTCAGGGCCTTGCCGGTGCGGCTCTGCAGCGGGGGCGGCGGGGGCGCGATGGTCTGGGTGGCGGCGGCGTGCGGTGCCGTGCGGCCGTAGCTGCCCTGCTGGTAGGTCGTGCGCTGGTAGTCCGGCGGCGCGGCGAACGCCGGCTCGGGCGGGCGGATGCGCGGCATCTCGCCGATCGCCTTCACCAGCTCCTCCGGCGTGGTGCACGGCGCCTCGTGCCGGGACGCCGTGGCCCCGTCGTTGACGAGGGCACGCATGGTCAGCTCGGACAGGCCGCGGTGCACACCGGCCCGCACCTGGTCCGGGGGGATGAGACCGATGTCCTTGGGGAGGCCGGCCAGGCCGTAGGCGTCGCTCTCGTAGGGCCAGCGCTGGGTCAGCGCCGCGTACAGCAGGGCGCCGATGGCCTCGGTGTCGGTGCGCTGCGGGGTGTCGGAGCCGATGCCGCGCAGCGCCGCGTTCACGGCGAGGCCGCGGATGCGCCACTGCCCGGTGGAGGTGCGCAGGACGGCGTTCGGGTTCAGCCGCAGATGGGCGAGGCCCTCCCGGTGCGGGGGGGGGGGGGGGGGCGGGCCCCGCCGCGCCCCGCCCTGGTCGTCTCTTTTTTTCCCTTAGGCGCCCCCC
>NZ_JBVHXT010000022.1:79250-151402 GCF_055569255.1 Streptomyces sp. NPDC029296 | reverse complement strand
GGTCTCACCACGGGTGAGCCGCTGCGGGTGCGGGCGGCGATGAAGCCGATCGCGACCGTGCCCCGGGCGCTGAGGACGGTGGACGTCGTCACGGGCGAGGCCGCGCAGGCCCACCACCAGCGCTCCGACGTGTGCGCGGTGCCGGCCGCCGGGATCGTGGCCGAGGCCATGGTCGCGCTGGTGCTGGCGGACGCGGTGGCGGAGAAGTTCGGCGGGGACAGCGTCACCGAGACCCGCCGCAACGCCCGGTCGTACCTCGACCACCTGACCATCCGCTGAGGTGGGCGGGCGGGTGTGGGGCGCGGCCCCCACACCCGCCCGGGCAGGCGGTGGTCCCGCCACACCCGCCGGGCGGAGGACGCCATGCTCTGTCAACGGGGCGTCCATCGTGCGGATATGGCCGATGCCCGCCGGTCGCGCACGGGTGGTCCTCCACGCACGACCCGGCATATTCGGGTGGCAGGAGCACCTCGTCCCGCCGGGGCCGCGCCAGCCATGGTGCTCATGTAGCCGAAAAGAGCTTCCCGACCCGGCTGGAGCATCGTGAACACGTCTGTCCTCAGGAAACTCGACGCCCCCCACACGCTGTCCGTGCCCCGCCAACGCTCCGTCACTCCCGGTGGCGAGGCGCCCGACGAGATCGTCGCCGAGCTGTGTGCCACCTTGTTCTCCCTGCTGGGCCGCAAGGACCAGCGGCGCCAGGCGGAGCAGTATCTGCGCGGGCTGCTGGCCACCCGGGGCCGCAAGTCCATCCGCAACATCGCCGCCCATCTCGGCCGGCCCGGCCTGGAACAGAGCCTGCACCACTTCATCGCCAGCTCGACCTGGGACTGGCGGCCGCTGCGCGGTGCGCTGGCCGGCTACCTGGAACACACCATCGCGCCGCAGGCATGGGTGATACAGCCCATGCACATACCGAAGGCCGGCAAGTACTCGGTGGGCGTGGACGAGCAGTTCGCCCCGCATCTGGGGCAGGTCGTCCGGGGCCAGCAGGTGGTCGGCGCCTGGCTGGCCGCGCCGGCGGTGAGCGCTCCCGTCGACTGGCGGCTGGTGCTGCCCGAGAGCTGGGTCAACGACCCCGAGCGGCGGGCCCGGGCGGAGGTGCCCGAGCGGGCGGAGCCGGAGAGCGCGGAGGAGTGCGCCGTGACCGTGGCCCTGGAGATGGCGCGGCTGTGGGACCTCCCGCGGCGGCCGGCCGTCCTGGACCTGCGCCGCTGCGACGTGGCCGCCGCGACGCGCCGGCTGGCCGCGGGCGGGGTGCCCTTCCTCACCCGGATCAGCCCGTCCTGCCCGCTGTCCGTCGCCGATCCGGCGCTGCCCGGGCACCGGGCGGGGCCGCTGCCCGCGCGGCGGATCCTGGACCTGCTCAAGGGGATGCGGGTGCGCGCCGCCTGGCAGGACCCGGCCGAGCCGCACCTCGCCCGCGCCTCCTGGGCGGCGAAGGTCCCGGTGGCGCTGCCGGGAGCCGTCGGCGGGGCGCCCCGGCGGCTCTTCCTGCTGGGCGAGTGGGCCGACCCTGGACGGCCGCCGTCCGCCCTCTGGCTCACCTCCTTGCCCCGGGTGCCGGCCGCGTCGCTGGTGCGGACCGCGAAGCTGGCCGGGCGGGTGGAGCGGGACCGCGACCTCGTCGGTGAGCAGGCCGGGCTGCGCGACTTCGCGGGGCGTTCGTTCCGCGGCTGGCACCGCCATATGACGCTGGCCTCGGTGGCGCACACGGCGCTCGCCCTGCGGGCCGCCGGGTACGGACCCCGGCGGGCCGGCCGGCTGATGGGGGCCTGACCGGCCGGTGCCCTCGGGATGCCGGCCGGACCGCGCGGGGGGTGGTGGCGTCGTCAGGGGGCCACGGCCCCCGCGTGCCGCACCGCCGGGTGCTCCGGGGCCTTCGGCGTGCCCGGTGCGCGCAGGCGCGCGAACTCCCCGCGCAGCACGGGCAGGACCTCCTCGCCCAGGATGTCGAGCTGTTCCAGCACCGTTTTCAGGGGCAGCCCATTGGCGTCCACGTTGAACAGCTGGCGCTGGTAGTCGCCGCAGTACTCCCGGAAGGCCAGCGTCTTGTCGATGACCTCCTGGGGCGATCCGACGCTCAGCGGGGTGGCCGCCATGTAGTCCTCCAGGGAGACACCGCCGCCCATGACGGGAGAGTGGTCGAAGTACGGCCGGAACTCCCGGACCGCGTCCTGGGAGCGGCGCCGGACGAAGGTCTGCCCGCCCAGGCCGACGATGGCCTGTTCGGGTGTGCCGTGACCGTGGTGGGCGAACCGCCTGCGGTAGAGCGCGACCATCTTCCTGGTGTGGGCCGGGGGCCAGAAGATGTGGTTGGCGAAGAAGCCGTCCCCGTGGACGGCGGCCTGCTCGGCGATCTCGGGCGAGCGGATGGAACCGTGCCAGACGAAGGGCGGGATTCCGTGCAGGGGGCGGGGGGTGGCGGTGAATCCGCGCAGCGGCGTGCGGAACCGGCCCTCCCAGTCGACGTCCGTCTCCCGCCACAGCCGGTGCAGCAGCGCGTAGTTCTCGACGGCGAGGGGGATGCCCTGCCGGATGTCCTGTCCGAACCAGGGATAGACGGGGCCGGTGTTGCCCCGGCCGAGCATCACGTCCACGCGCCCGTCCGCCAGGTGCTGGAGCATGGCGTAGTCCTCGGCGATCTTCACCGGGTCGTTGGTGGTGACGAGGGTGGTCGAGGTGGACAGGATCAGACGCTTCGTCCGCGCCGCGACATGGCCGAGGAGGGTCGTCGGCGAGGACGGTACGAACGGCGGGTTGTGGTGTTCCCCGGTGGCGAAGACGTCGAAGCCGACCTCTTCCGCCTTGAGCGCGATGGTGACCATCGCCTTGATCCGCTCGTGCTCGCCGACGGCCCGGCCGGTCGCCGGGTCCGGGGTGACATCGCCCACGGAGAAGATCCCGAACTGCATGACGTCCTTTCGTTCGTGGTGTGCGGTCCGGTCAGCCGGACACCCGCGCCCAGGCGGCGGCGAGGTGGTCCGGTGCGGGGTCCGCGAGGACCCGGGTGCGCCCGATGCCGTCGAGGACGATGAAGCGCAGGGTGTTCCCCCGGGTCTTCTTGTCCACCCGCATGGCGTCCAGCAGTTCGGGCCACCGCCCGCCGCGGTGGTGCAGGGGCAGGCCGAGCGCGCCGAGCACGGTCCGGTGGCGGTGCGCCACGGCGTCGTCGGACAGGCCGGCGAGGCGGCCGAGTTCGGCGGCGAACACCATGCCCACGGACACCGCCTCGCCGTGCCGCCAGGTGAAGCCCTCGCATTTCTCGATCGCGTGGCCCAGCGTGTGGCCGTAGTTGAGGGCTTCGCGCGGGCCCTGTTCGCGCAGGTCCTGGGTGACGGCCTCGGCCTTGACCCGGATCGCGCGTTCGACGAGTTCCCGGGTGTGCGGGCCGTGCGGGGTGCGCGCACCGTCCGGGTCCGCCTCGATCAGGTCAAGGATCGTGGTGTCCCGGATGAAGCCGGCCTTGACGACCTCGGCGAGGCCCGCCGTGTAGTCGGCGGCCGGCAGGGTGGCGAGCGCGTCGAGGTCGCACAGGACGGCGGCCGGCGGATGGAAGGCGCCCACCAGGTTCTTGCCCTCGCCGGTGTTGATGCCGGTCTTCCCGCCGACCGCCGCGTCGACCATGCCCAGCAGGGTGGTCGGTACGGCGATCCAGGGCACCCCGCGCAGCCAGGTGGCGGCCGTGAAGCCGGCCAGATCGGTGGTGGTGCCGCCGCCGATGCCCACGATCACGTCGGTGCGGGTGAAGCCGTGCTCTCCGAGGATGCGCCAGCAGCGGGCGGCGGTGTCGGCGGTCTTGGCCTGTTCGCCGTCCGGCAGCTCGATCAGCGTCGGTTCGAGGCCCCGGCCGGCGAACAGCCCCGCCGCGACGGCGGCCGTCTCGCGCAGCCGGGTCGGGTGCAGGACGGCCACCCGCGAGACCGCCCCGCCCTCCGACACGGCCGGGATGCCGGCGAGTTCGCGCAGCAGGCCGTGGCCCACCCGCACGTCGTACGCGTCCCGGCCGGTACCCACGTGTATGTGTGTGTCCATCCACGTCACGCTAGTGATCGACGCGGCCGTGCCCGCGTCCGCGCGGGGGAATACGTCACCTCCGGGCGGTGGTGCCGTCCGACCTGACACATCTGCCGGCCCGCCGTGGTCCCGGAGGGCCGGCGGGACCAGACTGCTGTCTCAGGCGTCCGGGACGTCCGCGGTGTGCGGGCGCAGCAGGGCCCGCATCCGGTGGATCCGCAGGGCGAGCTGGATGTCGAGGGCCCGGCCGGGCTGCTGCCACCGCGGGCCGAGGAGTGTGCCGACCCGGTCCAGCCGGCGCGCGACGGTGTTGGCGTGGATGTGGAGCCGGTCGGCGGCCCTGCTCGGGCTGGCGCCCGTGGCGAAGTACGCCTCCAGCGTCTTCACCAGCTCGGTGTCGTTGTCCCGGTCGTAGGCGAGGACCGGCCCGATGGAGTTGTCGATGAAACCGCCCACGTCGTGGCCGTCGGACAGCAGGAGTCCCACGAAGCCGAGGTCGTCGAGCGCCGCGGCGCTGCCGATGGCGTCCAGGGTGGTCAGCGCCTCCAGGCAGCGCACCGCCTCCTGGTGGAGCCGGCCCGCCTCCATGGGACCGCGGCCGGGCCCGGAGGCGCCCACCGTCACCGGATGGCCCAGCACCGCGGACAGCTCGCCCGCGACCGATCGCGCGGTGTCCGAGGCGTCGGTGCCGGGCAGCAGCAGCACGATGTTGCCGTCCCGGGCGGTCTTGAGGCCGCCCTGCCGGTACGCGTAGGAAGAGGCCCACATCATCGCGCGCCCGTGCGACCCGCCCTCGATGCGGACGGCGAGCAGCACATGGGGTGCCGCCGGGTCCAGGCCGGCCCTGCCGAGGCGCTGTTCCAGGCGGTGTGCCCGGCGTGATCCGCCGGCGGACAGGGCGATCAGTTCGTCGAACAGCTCGTCGTGGACGGGACCCTCCGCCGCGGCCGTGCCGTGCTGGAGGAGCAGGTGGAGCGCGAAGACGGCGGTGATCAGGTGCAGCAGCCGTTCGTCCTCGCCGACCAGCGGGGTGGCCGGGCGCAGGACGGCGAAGCCCAGGTTCTCCGCGCCCGCCGCCACGGGGGCCACCCAGGTGTCCTCGCCGTACGGCAGGGGGGTGCGCTGTGCGTGGGCGTCCCAGGACACCTCGGTGACCGCGTTGTCGTCGAGGTCGGGCAGGGGCGCGGTGGCGGTGATGACGCGGCCTGCGGGATTCCGCAGTTGCACGGTGCCGTCCAGCGCGTCGGCGGCGGCCTGCGCCAGGATGTCGAGGTCCGCTCCGGACAGCAGAAGCCCCATCAAGTGGCCGTTGACATCGGCGAGTTGTTGCAGCCGGGCCAGTGTGGTCCGGGTGCGGAAGCCGTCGGATTCGAGTTCGCTGACCTCGACGCTGGCGTCCTGGAGCCGTTCCGCGCGCTTGAGGGCCACGGCGCCCAGCGCGGCCAGCGAGCACGCCAGGCCGATCTCGTCCGGGGTGAGGTGGCGCACGGTGCGGGTCGCGCAGAACAGGACCCCCAGGGTGCTGTCGCCGTGCACGAGCGGCACGGCGAGCAGCGAGGTGATGCCTTCCGCGCGGACCATCTCGTCGGCCCGCGGGCAGTGCTCGAACCGGTCGTCCTGCAGATAGTCGGCCGTCCAGATCGGCGCCCCGGTCGTCACGGCCTGCTGTCCCGAGCCCATGGCGAGGCGCATCTCGGCCCACAGCCCGGTGGTGGCGCCCTCGACGGCGTGCAGGCTCAAGGTGCCGTCGTCCTCGCACAGACCGATGCACGCCATGTCCGCCTTGATGATCCGCTTGACCCGACGGCTGATCACCCGCATCAGCTCGCCCAGGTCGTGCGGCTGGGTCATGTCGCGGGCGGTGTCGACGAGTTCGGCGAGTCCGTCCTCCCGCTGCCGGCGCCGGTGCTGCGAGGCGTGCACGACATGGGCCAGCCGGACCGCCTGCTCCATCCGGTCCCGCTCCTCGGGCGTGCAGGTCCGCTCCGCCCGCAGCAGCAATTCCTCGAAACGGTGGGACGGCACCTCTTCGGCCAGCAGCCGGAGCACGGTGAGCAGGTCCGGACGGTCTCTGTCTGCTGCGTCGGTCATCGCCTTTACCCCCGCCGGCCTGGCCTTTCGCGTTTGCGAACAGAACTTAGACGGACGG
This sequence comes from Streptomyces sp. NPDC029296, assembly GCF_055569255.1. Taxonomy (NCBI): domain Bacteria; kingdom Bacillati; phylum Actinomycetota; class Actinomycetes; order Kitasatosporales; family Streptomycetaceae; genus Streptomyces; species Streptomyces sp. NPDC029296. The sequence continues at coordinate 145,236 of NZ_JBVHXT010000022.1, read as the reverse complement.
TGTTCGAGGAGTCAACCACGGCCATTCGATGACGCCGGCCACCGTCCCGTCCCCGGTTCCCTTCGGAGCACGCCTGGTGCACCGGCAGGCCCGGGCCGCCGACGCCGGCTCCGCCCCGGGACGGCCGACGGTGCGCGGGCCCGGTGGGCCGGGGACGGTACGGCACGTCGAGGGGCACACCCGGTGTGACGGGCATGGATGCCGCCAGGCGTCGGCGACCACGGCGACGTGGCGGAGCCGGCGAGGGGTGCGTGCGGGGCGTGGGCCGCCCCGGCCGGGCGGCCGTACGGACGGCCGCTCCGGAACGGTCCGCCGGGGCGTCCCCGCGCGCACCCGGACCTGTGCGCGGGGACGCGTCGGCCCGCCGGGCCTCAGGCGCTTTGCAGGTCGCCGAGGGGGATGCGGGGCAGCGTGCTCAGTTCGAGGTCGGCGCAGTGCGTCCGCCGGGCGGGCCCCTGCTGTGCGGGGATCCGGCCCGGCAGGGAGCGGCCGGGCGCGGTGCGTCCCTCACGGCGTCTGCGCAGGTAGTCCCGGATGACGTCGCGGTCCTGGCCCCGGTGGTCCAGGTCCGCCTTCAGCTGCGCGTACAGCGGTGTCGCGGGGCAGTAGCGGGTGAGTGCCTGCGCCAGGTCCGCGCACAGTTCCCGCCAGCGCCCGAGCCGGAGCTCCGCGTCGATCCACCGGTCCACGGCGCGCTGCCAGGAGCAGGTCAGCCGGGTGGCGTGGGCGCGGAGTTGGGGGCCGTGCGGTACGCCGGAGAGCGGGGCACCGCTCCACAGGGCGAGCGCCTCGCGCAGCCGCCGGCCGGCGAGGTGCAGGTCTCCCGCCTCCATGGCCCGGTATCCGGCTCCGGTCAGCCGCTTGAACGCCCTGAGGTCGCTGGAGCCGCCGCCGGTGTCGAGCCGGTAGCCGCCGGGCACGGAGGCGAGGACGTCCTCGGCCGTCCGCTCGCTGCCCGCCGCCCGCAGCGCCGCGTTGACGACCGTGCGCAGCCGGCCGATGTGGTGTTCCAGGGCGTCCTGGGCGCCGTCCGGCAGTGCCTGCGGCCACAGTTCGTCGGCGAGGGCGTACGCCGGTACGACACCGTCGGCCGCCGCCGTGAGGAGCGCGAGCACCTGCCTGGTCGGCACCTCGGCGGGACAGATGGGCAAGGTCCCCACGCTCACGGCCACTTCCCCGAGCATCCTCAGCTCCATGTCGTTGCCCTCCCGACTCAGGTCACTTTCGGTGCCACCCACATCAATAATAGTATTCTTTTTGTTTTTTTGCCGACGGGAGCCGGCCGGGCAGGTCCGCGGACCGGGCTCCCCCCTGGAAGGGCTCCCCTTGGCCGGCCGCGCCGTTCAGACGGCGCTGCATCCCCCGTCGACGGGCATCGCGGCCCCCGTGACGAACGAGGCCTGGTCGCTGCACAGCCACACCGCCGCCCGGGCCACCTCCACCGGTTCGGCGAGGCGGTGCTGGACGGCCCGGGCGGTGGCGGCCCGCTCCAGGCCGGGGACCCGTGCGAGGGCCTCCTCCATCAGCTCGGTGCGGGTGCTGCCGACCACGAGGGCGTTGACGCGGATGCCGCGCCCGCCGTACTCGGCGGCGGCCGCCCTGGTCAGGCCCAGCACCGCGTGCTTGGCCGCGACGTAGGGGGCGACGGCCCCGGTCGCGAACAGCCCCGCCGTACTGGAGGTGTTGACGATCGCGCCGGCACCCTGGTCCAGCATCACCGGGAGCTGGTGCTTCAGGCAGTTCCACACACCGCGTACGTTCACGTCCATGATCTGCTCGTAGACGGCGTCGTCCGTCTCGTGCAGCGGGGTGCCCATGGAGCCCCAACCGGCGTTGTTGAAGGCCGCGTCCAGCCCGCCGAACGTGTCGACCGCGGCGGCCACGGACCGTTCGACGTCCGCCGCCCGCGTCACGTCCCCCGCCGTCACCAGCGCCCGGCCCCCGCCGGCCTCGATCTCCCCGGCCAGGTGGCGCAGCCGGTCCGCCCGCCGCGCCATGAGCACCACCGCCGCGCCCTGCTCGGCGAACAGCCGGGCGGCGGCCTCGCCTATCCCGCTGGACGCTCCTGTGACCATGACAGTTCTGCCCGCGAACAGGCCGAGCCCCAAGTCCACCCCATCGTTCCCTTCGGTGCGTTGCCGATCTTCGTCCCCACACCGTAGCCGGACGACGAAAAAGAGGCGCCGCGTGTCCGCAGCGCCCGCCGTCCTCCCGCTCCCCTCCCTCAGGACGAGGTCGCTCTGGCCCGCTCCTCGCCGAACAGCAGCGTCCTGGCCACGCTGGGTACGGCGAGCGCGGGCAGCAGACATCGCCACATCTCCTCGACGCGCGCGGGCAGATCCCGGTGCGACGTCTCCAGCTGGGCGTGGATCTGGGCTCCCGTACAGCAGCTGACGACCAGTGCGGCATAGGCCTCGGTGTCCACGTCGGCCCGCAGCTCGCGGCGGCGCCGGGCCTGCTCGAAGTCGCTCAGCAGGATGCCCGCCCACTGCTGGTGGGAGTTCACACTCGGGTCGAGGAAGTGTTCCTGGTCCATCACCAGGCGTGCGCCCGCCTGGAGCACCGGATCGTCGAGCAGTTGGTAGGCCCAGGTCAGCGTCACGTCGACGGCGTGCTGCAGTCCCTGCGAGTCGAACGGCGGGACCACCAGTTCCGGTTGGCCGGTGACGATCAGCCGCGCCAGTTCCTCCTTGGACTTGAAGTGGAAGTACATGGCCCCCAGGGTCAGTCCGGCCCGCTCGGCGATCCGCGAGACGGTCGTGCCGGCGAAGCCGTACTCCGCGAACGTCTCGGCCGCCGCCCGAATGAGAGCGGCTCGGGTCCGCGCCGCTCTCTCCTGTTTCACTACCCGACCTGTCATGTGCAATCGCCCGTTCACCACTAGAAAAAAGTGAATACTATTCTTTACCTTACAAGAGACATGACGCCTGAGTACCAAGGTCCGGGACAGAGAAATATCAGGGGGAGCACCGGTCATGACGGCCACACACGACAATCCGCTCGGTGCGCACAGCGCGCTCGTGCGCAAATCCGTCCACGACGAGGCACTGGTCACCGGCTGGCGCCCGCTCACGGACAACTGCCAGGTGGTGACCGCTCGTTGGCCGACGGACCACCGCTTCTACGTCGAAGGGGGGCGGTACACGCCGCTGCTCGCCACGGAGAGCCTGCGGCAGGCGCTGGCGCTCCTGACCCATACCGTGCACGACATACCACTGAGTCATCGGCTCGGATGGGAGCACATACGCTCCGCCGTCGTCCCGACGGCACTGGAGGTGGGCCCGGAGCCCGCCGAGGTCGAACTGGTCATCACCCACACGGAGGTGACCCGGCGCCGGCTGGGCAGTGCGCACCTGGTGTCCCGGGTGGAGGCCACGCGTGCCGGCGCCGCCCTGGGCACGGCCACCTTGCGCTACAGCACCCATCCTCCGGCCATCTACGACCGGTTGCGCGGCCCGTACGCCGACGCCGGGGACGCCTTCGCCCGCGCGCTCCCCCTCACCCCGCCCGTACCCGCGTCCCTGGTGGGCCGCGCCCGGGAACGTGACGTGGTGCTCTCCCCCACGGCCGAACCGCGGCGCTGGCAACTGCGCGTCGACACCTCGCACCAGGTCCTCTTCGACCACCCGCACGACCACATACCCGGGATGGTGCTGCTGGAGGCGGCGTGCCAGGCCGCGCAGGCGGTGACATCCCGGCCCGTGGTGCCCGTCGAGTTCGACACCACGTTCACGCGCTACGTCGAATTCGACCAGCCCTGCCACATCACGGCGCGCGGCGTCACCGACCCCGCCGAGGACCCCGACGGGCACGGCCGGACCGTGATCGACGCCCACCAGGGCGACCGACTCGTCTTCTCCAGCACCGTGACGACCCGCCCGCTGTCCTAGCGGAACACCTCCCGGCCGGAAGGTGACGGGCCGGCGCGGGAGGTGTCAGGGGTGCGGCAGGGGGTGTCAGGGGCGCAGCAGGATCTTTCCCGTGGTGCGGCGGGCCAGGAGGTCGGTGTGGGCGCGGGCCGCGTCGGCCAGCGGGTATTCCTCGCCGGCCACGGGGCGCAGGACCCCCCGCGCCATCATGTCCAGCATCTCCCGCACCGGCTCCGCGAAGGCCCCGGGGCGGGCCAGGGTGGGGCGCAGCCAGAATCCGACGACCGCGGCGTTCAGGGCGCGCAGCCGCGCGTCGTCGAGCGGGGTGAACGCCTCGCGGGAGGCGTTGCCGTAGGTGACGATGCGGCCGAAGTCCGCGAGCGAGCCGAGTGCCTGGTCGAACAGCGGGCCGCCGACGCCGTCGAGGATCACGTCGGCCGGTTCGGGCAGGGGGTACTCGACCACCCCGGCGGCGCCCAGGCTCGTCACCAGGTCCGCCTTGGCCTTGGTCGAGGCCGTCGCCCACACCTCGCCCGCTCCCCAGAGACGGGCCAGCTGCACGGCGATGCTGCCCACCCCGCCGGCGGCGGAGTGCACCACGACCCGCTCGCCCGGCCGCACCCGGGCGGCGCCGCGCAGCAGGTGCCAGGCGGTCAGGCCCTGCATCAGCGTGGACAGGGCGTGGGCGGCGGGGAAGTCCTCGGGGACGTCGAACACCGCGGTCCGGTCGGCCACGGCGAGCTCTGCGTAGCCGCGCCGGACCCGGGCGAGGACGCGCCGGCCCTCCGGTGTGCGTCCGACGACCTCGCTGCCCGGCACGAAGGGCAGCTGGTCCGCGCTCAGGTACGAGCCGTCGACCTGGTGGGTGTCCGCGAAGTTGATGCCCGCGGCTTCCACGGTGATCAGCACCTGGTCCGGGCCGGGTTCCGGTTCCGGCAGGTCGACGAGGGACAGCACTCCGGGTCCACCGAAGCGGTCGAACTGTATGGCACGCAAGGTGTGACCTCTACTCGTTGAGGGCGTTCCGTCGCGCATCGCGCGCGCCCAGCTTATGTGAGTGCCGCACACGTCATGTGTGTGCCGGGCGGGCGCTCAGCCGGCGGACGACGACGGCGGCACGGACGCGGCGCTGTCGGCGGGGAGGCAGACGGCGAGTGCCGCGATGTCGTCCTGGAGGCGGTCGCCGCTGTAGGCCAGCAGGTCGTGGTGGAGCCGCTCCAGCAGGCCCCGGGGCGGGAGGGTGCGCCAGGAGCCGAGGCGCTGGAGGAGGGGGTAGAAGGAGCCGGACGGATCGCGGGTCTCCGTGATGCCGTCCGTGTAGAGCAGCAGCTCGTCGCCGGGGCGGAAGGAGTACTCGTCGACGTGGTACGGCTCCCCGGCCAGCATGCCCAGGTTGAGCGGCGGGGCCGACCGTCCGCTGTCCAGTTCGCGGACCTCGCCGGCGCGGATGCGGACGGGCGGCGGGTGGCCGCAGTTGACGACGCGGAGCACCGGTGCCGACGGGGGGATCTCCACGAAGACGGCGGTGACGAATCGTTCGCCGACCTCGTTCCCGCCCAGCAGCGCCGCCCTGCGGTCCATGCTGGTCTCCACCCGTTCGGCCAAAGCGGGCAGCGCGGGTTCGTCGTGCGCGGCCTCGCGGAACGCGCCGAGCAGGGCGGCGGCGGTCTCCACCGCGAGCAGTCCCTTGCCCCGTACGTCGCCGATGAGCAGCCGGACCCCGTGGCGGGTGGGGACGGCCTCGTAGAGGTCGCCGCCGATGCGTGCCTCCGCGGTGGCGGACAGATAGAGGCTGTCCAGCAGCAGGTCGCCGATCCGGTGCGGGACCGGCCGGAGCAGCACCCGCTGCGCGATGTCGGCCACGAAGCGCACATCGGCCAGGGTGCGCTCGCGGTGGGTGCGGTGCGCGGCCAGGATGGTGCCGAGGACGCCCACCAGGGCCGTACAGACGTAGGAGGCCACGTAGTAGCGGTCCCAGAGGTAGCCGACGGGCCGGCCCGCACAACAGGGGGTGCCGGCCAGGACGCCTTCCAGGAGGACGGCGAACACGGTGGCACCGGCGACGACCGCGGGGCCGTAGGCGAACGCGGTCACCAGGGGCAGGGCGATCAGCACGAAGCTCACCGGCCACTGGACGGGGGTCGCGGGCTCCAGCAGCAGGACGGCGGCGACGAACAGGACCGGCAGCCACCGCAGCCACGCGGGGGGCTCCGGCGACCGTGTCCGCGCGCCCGTGCCGTCCTCCGGCTCCCGACCGGTGGGTCCAGGCCTCGGCATACGTGGTCTCCGCACACGGACTCCTGATCACAGGACCTCACGACGACAAGGTCCCCAGCCTGGTGCGCCCGCGCGCGGCACACCGGCATTGCTCCACTCAGCGGCATGTTTCCGCCGCGTTCGGTACGGAACCCGGCACGCCCGCGGGGCGGCGGCCGCGACGGCCGTCGTCCGTGCGGAGCGGGGCCCGCCGCCGCGGCCCCTCCCCCACCCGGCCGACGCCGGGACGCCGGCGGCGCGCGACCGGCCGCACAGCGGTCGCCGCTCACCGAGTTCCAGTGCTAGAAAAGGGAGATGAGCGGACGTTTCCGCCGTCCAAGGGCGAAAGCGGCGCCGCCGCCCGGCACCCGGTGGGCCTGCGATCCGCCCCGCCGACGCGTGCGGTGGCCGTTTCGCGGGCGCCGGATCCCGCCGTCCCTGAGCGTCCGCACGCTCGCCGCGCAGGTCTTCCTGTTCCAGGCGCTGATCATGCTGCTGCTGGTGGCGGCGGGCGCCGCCGCCCTGGTGGTGCAGGGGCTGTACGACGCCGAGCGCAGCGCCAGGGACCGGTCGCTGGCCGTGGCCGAGGCCTTCGCCCACGCCCCCGGGACGGCGGACGCGCTGCGCGCGCCGGATCCGACGGCCCGGCTGCAGCCGGAGGCGGAGCAGGTGCGCAAGGGGGCCGGGGTCGACTTCGTCACCGTGCTGGACGAGCACGGGGTCCGGCTCACCGACCGCCGGCCCGACCTGATCGGCACGAAGGCCCAGGGCGTCGGGCGGGCCCTTTTGGGCGAGACGTTCACCGAGACCTTCCACGGCCGGCCGGCCGACGCCGTGCGCGCCGTCGTCCCGGTGACGGACCCGAGCAGGCGCGTGGCCGGCGTCGTCACCGCGGGCATCGAGTACGCCAACGTGGGCGACGTCCTCGTCCGCCAGCTGCCGGCGCTGCTCGGCGCGGCGGCGGGAGCGCTGGTCCTGGCGACCGGCGGGGCGGCCCTGGTCAGCCGCCGGCTGCTGCGGCAGACCCATGGGCTCGGGCCGGCCGAGATGACCCGGATGTACGAGCATCACGACGCCGTCCTGCACGCCGTGCGCGAGGGAGTGCTGATCCTCGGCGGCGACGGGCGCGTGCTGCTCGCCAACGACGAGGCGCGCCGGCTGCTGGACCTGCCGGCGGACGCCGACCGGCGGCCGGTGCGGAAGCTGGGACTGGGTCCGGGCCCGACCAGGCTGCTGGAGGCGGGCGAGGCCGTGTCCGACGAGGTGGTCCGGTCCGGGGACCGGCTGCTGGCGGTGAACATCCGGCCCACCGCCCCGTACGGCGGTGCGCCGGGCCTCGTGGCCACGTTCCGTGACACCACGGATCTGCGGGCCCTCTCGGGGGAGGCCGAGCTGGCGCGGGGCCGGCTGTCGTTCCTGTACGAGGCGGGCATGCGGATCGGCACCACGCTCGATGTGCGGCGCACGGCCGAGGAGCTGTCGGAGGTGGCGGTGCCGCGCATGGCCGACTTCGTCACCGTGGAGCTGCCGGACTCCGTGCTGCGCGGCGAGGAACCCACGGGCGCGGTGCGCGAGATGCGCCGTACGGCGCTGCGCGGCGCGCATCCCGGTCATCCGTTGCAGCCGGTGGGCGAGGTCATCCGGTTCGTGATGGCCGACACCCCGATGGCGGCGGCGCTGCGCCGGGGCAAGGCCGTCCTCGTGCCGGATCTGCGCAGTGCCCGGGACTGGCGGGCGCGGGACGCCGGCGGCGCCGAGCGGGTGCTGGACTACGGCATCCACTCGCTGATCACGGTGCCGCTGCGGGCCCGCGGGGTGGTCCTCGGCATGGCCGACTTCTGGCGGGGCGCGGGCTCGCCCCGGTTCGACGAGGAGGACGTCGCGGTGGCCGAGGAGCTGGTGGCCCGGGCCGCCGTGGCCATCGACAACGCCCGCCGGTACGCCCGCGAGCACACGATGGCGGTGACGCTGCAGCGCAGCCTGCTGCCGGTGGGCCTGCCGGAGCAGGACGTGCTGGAGATCGCCTCGCGGTATCTGCCGGCCCGGTCGGGCGTGGGCGGCGACTGGTTCGACGTCATCCCGCTGCCGGGGTTCCGGGTGGCGCTCGTCGTCGGGGACATCGTGGGGCACGGGATGCAGGCGGCGGTGACCATGGGACGGCTGCGCACGGCCGTGCTGAACTTCTCGTCGCTGGACCTCGCCCCGGACGAGCTGCTCGGCCACCTGGACGAGATGGTGACCCGGCTGGACTCGCAGACCGCGGCCGCCGACGACGACCACGTGCCGCTCACCGGCGCCACCTGCCTCTACGCCGTGTACGACCCGGTGTGCGGGCGGTGCGCCGTGTCCCGCGCGGGGCACCTGGCGCCCGCCGTGGTGGATCCCGAGGGCCGGGTGACCTTCCCGGACCTGCCCCTGTCACCGCCCCTGGGGGTGGGCGGGCACCCCTTCGAGGCGGGCGAGCTGGAGCTGCCCGAGGGCAGCCGTCTGGTCCTGTTCACCGACGGCCTGATCGAGAGCCGGGGCCGGGACGTCGACGAGGGCCTGGCGACGCTCTCCTCGGCCGTCGCCCACGCGGACCGGACACCGGAGGAGACCTGCCGCGTCCTGGTGGAGCGCATGCTGCCCGAGCACCCCAGTGACGACGTGGCCCTGCTGGTCGCCCGGACCCGGCTGCTCGACCCCTCCCGCGTGGCGAGCTGGGACGTGCCGTTCGACGTGACGGCCGTGCCCCGGGTGCGCGGCGAGGTGAGCCGGCGGCTGGCCGACTGGGAGCTGGAGGAGACGGCGTTCGCCACCGAACTGATCCTCAGCGAGCTGCTCACCAACGCGATCCGTTACGGCGCCCCGCCCGTGCGGGTCCGGCTGCTGCTGGGCCGGACGCTGGTCTGCGAGGTGTCGGACGGCAGCAACACCTCGCCGCGGCTGCGGCGCGCGGCCAGCACGGACGAGGGGGGCCGGGGGCTGTTCCTGGTCTCCCAGTTCGCCGACCTGTGGGGGACCCGTTACGCCGCGCGGGGCAAGGTCATCTGGGCCGAGCAGACCCTGGACCGGGTGGCGGAGCCGGATCCGTCCCTGCTGTTCGACGTCATGGGCCTGTGACCGGTACCGGGTGACCGTCGGCGACCGGCCGGTCCGGGTCGGTGGGCGCGTCCGGGGCGGCGGAGGTGTCCGGTGCGGCGGGGGCGTCCTGCGCGGAGCGCGTGATCCACTCGACGACCTCGTCGGTCAGCTCCCGGAGCCGGTCGTGGGTGCGGGGCAGGCGTGGCCGGTGCCAGGGGGTGTGCCCCCACTGCCGCTCCAGGGTCCACGGGGGTCCGCCGCGCTGGACCTCGGCGAGGAAGCAGACGTCGTGGTCGAGGACGGCCTCCAGGACGACGCGCCGGCCGCCGTGCGCGTGCGTGGCCAGCCAGAGGGCCCCCTCCGCCACGAAGCCCTCCTCGCTGTTGGGCCGCCAGTCGTACTCGCCGAGGGTGCTGTCGCCGCCCGCGTGGTCGGTGCCCTCGGTCCAGGCACCCCTGTCGCCGGTCAGGGCCTCGGCCAGGCGGCGGATGCAGGGCAGCATCATCGCCCGGGTGGCCTCCTCGTCGCGGTGGTGGCGGTCCCACAGGGAGGGGTCGTCCCAGCCCCGGGGGAAGAAGCGGGCGCCGAAGGGGGTGAAGCGGGCGGCGTCACCGCGGTGGCGGTCGAGCCAGGCGCGCAGTTCGGCGTGGAAGTCGGCCATGGTCAGCCGGTCGCGGACCATGTGCTGGGTGGCCGCCTCCAGGACGTGGCCGAGGGCCGGGGTGGCGTCGCCGCCGCCGAGCGGCCACAGGCTGAACTCCTCGGCGTCCACGCGGTGCGTGCCGAACGGCGGGTAGGGGCCGCGGCCGGGGTGGGCGAGGACGAACAGCGTCTTGGCGAGGGAGTAGACGTCGGCCCGCGCGCCGGCCCCGGGGCCGGTGGCCCGGCGCATCTCGGGGGCGAGGAAGTTGGCGGGGCCGAGCCCTTCTCCCTGCCGGGTCAGTCCGGCGGGCGTCCGGGCGATGGCGGCGATCCCGAAGTCGCCGAGGACCGCCGCGCCGTCGTACCAGAAGAGGTTGTCGGGCTTGATGTCGCGGTGGTAGGTGCCCTGCTCGGCGAGGGCGGCCAGGGTTTCGGCCAGGCCCGTGACGTGGGCGACGACGTCGAGGAGGGTGGACTTCTCGTCGAGGGCGCCGGCCAGCGGACGGGCGTGGGGCATGGCGTACCAGCGGGGCCGGTCGCCGTGCTCGTCGTCGATGTCCCAGACCGGGAGGATCCCGGGGGTGCCGTTCATCCGGCGCATGTACAGCGCCTCCTGGTGGAAGCGCTGGAGGCGGATCCGCCGGGCCCGGGTGAGACGTGCGCCGGGCGGGTCGGCGGTGTGCTTGACGACGGCCTCCCGGTCGCCGTGCACCTCCGTCGCCTTGCGCACGAAGGGCTTGCCCCGGCCGAGGCTGCCCTGGTCCCGCCAGCGCGGCAGGTCGTAGTCGCGTGCGGCCGGGGGACGTGGGGGGCTGGCGGGGCGCCGCGGTGCTCTTCCGGACATGGGGAGCACGCTAGCCCGCGCGGGACCGGGGCGGACACGGAACCGGCGTCGCGGAGTAGGGTCGCCGAGGGAGAAAGAACAAAGGCAAGGAGGTCGGACGCTCCTTGCCACTCTTAACTTATAGCGCACGGGGGGCCTTGCGGCAAGGCCCCCGTCGTACCGCAGAATCAACGGCCTGAGCCAGGAAGCCGCCGGAATGGGAGTTCTGCGAAGTGCGTGTGGTGTTGTCGACCTATGGGTCGCGCGGGGACGTGGAACCGCTGGCGGGGCTCGCGGTCCGGTTGCGTGAGCACGGTGCTCGGGTGCGGGTGTGCGCGCCCCCGGACGAGGACTTCGCGCGCCGGCTGGCCGACGTGGGGGTGCCGCTGGTGCCGGTAGGCCCGTCGGCCCGCGCGCTGACGAGGGCGGCGCCGTCGCCCTCGTCGCTGCCCGAGCGCGCGGCCGCGCTGATAGCCGGCCAGCTCGGCCCGGTCACCGAGGCGGCCGAGGGGTGCGACGTGCTGGTGGCCACCGGTGCGCTGCCCGCCGTCGCGGGTGCGCTGTCGGTGGCCGAGAAGCTCGGGGTCCGCTCGGTGTCCGTCACCTTCCAGCAGCTCACCCTGCCCGCGCCGCACCGCCGGCCGCTCGCGTACCCGGGCCGCCCGCTCCCGCCGGAGGTGACCGACAACCGGGCGCTGTGGGAGCTGGACGCCCGGAACATCGACGCGCTGTTCCGGACGGCGCTCGACACGGGCCGGGCGTCCCTCGGCCTGCCCCCGGTGGACGACGTCCGCGCCTACGTCCTGGGCGAGCGGCCGTGGCTGGCGAGCGACCCGTTCCTGGACCCGTGGCACGGCACGCCGGACCTCGGCGTCGTGCAGACCGGCGCGTGGATCCTGCCCGACACCCAGCCGCTCCCGGCCGGCCTGACGGCGTTCCTCGACGCCGGGACGCCGCCGGTGTACGTGGGCTTCGGCAGCATGCCCCTGCACGCGGCGGCGGACATGGCCCGGGTCGCCGTCGAGGCGGTCCGCGCGCAGGGCCGCCGCGTGATCGTGGCGCGCGGCTGGGCCGACCTGTCCCCCGGCGGCGACGGGGACGACTGCTTCGTGGTCGGGGAGGTCAACCAGCAGGCGCTGTTCGGCCGGGTGGCCGCCGTCGTGCACCATGGTGGCGCGGGTACCACGACGACGGCCGCCCGGGCCGGGGCGGCCCAGGTGGTGGTCCCCCAGGTGGCGGACCAGCCGTACTGGGCCGGCCGGGTGGCCGCCCTGGGCATCGGCGCGGCCCACGACGGCCCCGCCCCCACCGTCGCGTCGCTGTCGGCCGCGCTGCGCACGGCGCTCGCTCCCGCAACCCGCGCGCGGGCGACCGCCGCGGCGGGCCGGGTCCGCTCCGACGGGGCATCGGTGGCCGCGCGGCTGCTGCTGGACGCCGCGGCTTCCCGCTGACGCAGGACGGCGGAACGGCGGGGCGCCCCACCCGCCGGCCGGCCCGGCCGGCGTCACCACACCGGTGAACACCGGTGAACCGGCGGGCACCGGGCCGCCCGGCCCGTCCGCCGGCCGGGCGCGACCGGCCCGGAACCACCGACACGACCACTACGCGGCCGAGAACGCGGCCTCATCGGAGACAGATACGTGACATCCCACCTGACCACCAGCGCGTTCGACCTTCCCGACCGGCTGTCCGCGAAGGCCGACCCCGCGCTGATCGGCGACGACGAGCGGCACTTCGCGGCGATCGCGGAGTGCCTGGAGCAGTCGATCGCCGAACTGACCGGGCGGCTCGACGCCGAACGCCGGGCGCCCGGCGGCACCGGCCGGCAGGCGATGGACCGGGACGCGGAGATCCACCGGCTGACCGCCCGGCTGCGGACGCTGCGCCGCTTCGGGCTGGACCTGTGCCTCGGGCGCATGGTCACCGCGGACGACCCCGGGCCCGTGTACGTCGGACGGCTCGGCCTCACCGACAGCACGGGCCGGCGGCTGCTGGTCGACTGGCGCTCCCCTGCCGCCGAGCCGTTCTTCGGCGCCACCCACGCCCACCCGATGGGCTTGGTGAGCCGCCGCCGGTACCGCTGGACGAACGGCCGGATCGGCGACTACTGGGACGAGGTGTTCACCGCCGACGGCCTGGTGGGGCACGCCGCGCTGGACGACCAGTCCGCGTTCATCGCCGGTCTGGGCGGCAGCCGTTCGACGCGGATGCGGGACGTGCTCGGCACCATCCAGGCCGACCAGGACGCCATCATCCGGGCGGGTTCGCGGGGCGCGCTCGTCGTGGACGGCGGCCCGGGCACCGGCAAGACGGTGGTGGCCCTGCACCGCTCCGCCTACCTGCTGTACGCCGATCCCCGGCTCGGGCACCGCCGGGGCGGGGTGCTGTTCGTCGGCCCGCACCGGCCGTACCTGTCCTACGTCGCCGACGTCCTGCCCGGCCTCGGCGAGGAGGGCGTGCAGACCTGCACCCTGCGCGACCTGGTCGCCGAGGGGGCCCGGGCGGTCCCCGAGACCGACCCGGAGGCGGCCCGGCTGAAGTCGTCCGCGCGGATGGTGCGGGCGATCGAGACGGCCGTCAGGTTCTACGAGGAACCGCCCACCGAGGACATGACGGTCACCACCCCCTGGTCCGACATCCGGCTGACCGCGGACGACTGGGCGGCGGCGTTCGACGCGGCGGAGCCCGGCACCCCCCACAACGAGGCCCGTGAGCAGGTGCTGGCGGAACTGCTGACGATCCTGGAGGACAAGCACGACGGCGACGCCCCCTCCGAGCTGCTGCGCAGGTCGCTGCGGACGAACCGGGAGCTGCTGGCGGCCCTCGACCGGGCGTGGCCGCAGCTGGAGGCGGCCGACCTGGTCGGCGACCTGTGGACGGTGCCCGCCTACTTGCGGCTGTGCGCCCCCTGGCTCGGCCCGGAGGAGGTCCGGCGGTTGCGGCGCGCGGACGCGCAGGCCTGGACGGTGTCGGACCTGCCGCTGCTGGACGCGGCGCGGCAGCGGCTCGGCGACCCGGAGGCGGCGCGGCGCGCACGGCGGAACGCGGCGCTCCTCGCGGCGCAGCGGGAGCGCATGGAGCGGGTCGTCGACAACCTCGTCCAGGCCGTGGCGACGTCCGGGGCCGACGGGGACGACGGCGAGGGCCTGGTGGCGATGTTGCGCGGGGAGGACGCGAAGGTCAGCCTGGTGGACGAGGGCGAGCTGCCCGCCGCCGATCCCGACCTGCTCGCCGGGCCGTTCGCGCACATCGTCGTGGACGAGGCGCAGGAGCTGACCGACGCGGAGTGGCAGATGCTGCTGCTGCGGTGCCCGTCCCGGAGTTTCACGATCGTCGGGGACCGGGCGCAGGCCCGGCACGGGTTCACGGAGTCCTGGAACCAGCGGCTCGAACGGGTCGGGTTCGACCGGATCCGGCTGGCCTCGCTGAGCGTGAACTACCGTACGCCCGAGGAGGTCATGGCCCGGGCCGAGCCGGTGATCCGGGCCGTGCTGCCCGACGCCAACGTGCCGGTGTCCGTGCGCCGCAGCGGTGTGCCCGTCGGCCACGGCTCCGTCGCGGAGCTGCGCTCGGTCGTGGACACCTGGCTCGCCACGCACGCCGACGGGACCGCCTGCGTCATCGGCGACCCCTCCTTCCCGGCGGCCTCCCGGGTCCGCTCCCTGCCTCCCGAGCTGACCAAGGGGCTCGAATTCGACCTGGTCGTCCTCGTCGACCCGGACCGCTTCGGCACCGGCGTCCAGGGGGCGGTGGACCGCTACGTCGCGATGACCCGGGCCACCGGCCGGCTCGTGCTCCTCACCAGCCCCTGACCCACCCGGAGCCGCCCGTGGGAGGATCCCGGGAAAATCCTGGGGAAGTCCCGGGGAAACCCCGGGAAAAGGGAGGGGACCTGTGGAACTGCGCGATGTGTCACCGGGTGATGTCGACGCCTACGTCCGGATGCGCTGCGACCCCGCCATGATGGCCGGCCTCGGCGGCCCCCTGCCGCGCGAGGGGATCGCGGACAAGGTCGGGCGGGATGTCCGGCAGGCGGCGGACGACCAGGCGTGGATCAAGATGATCGTTCCCGACCCGGGCCGGCCGGAGGTGGTGGCGGGCCAGGTAACCCTGTGGTCGCACGACCCCGGCGGCGGGCCGGTCTCCGAGATCGGGTGGATGGTGCTGCCGGAGTTCCAGGGCCGTGGCCTCGGCAAGCGCGCCGTCCGCGCCCTCCTGGAGAAGGCCCGGGAGCAGGGGCGGTGGGGCGTGGTGCACGCCTTCCCGGCGGTCGCCAACGGGGCGTCGAACGGTATCTGCCGGTCCGTCGGGTTCCGGTTCCGGGCGGAGGTCGAGGTGGAGTTCGCGGGGCGGATGCTGCGGGCCAACCACTGGGCCGTCGATCCGCGGACGGATCCGATCCGGTGACGAGGACGGGTCCGGGTGCCCCCACCGGAGGGGGGAAGCCGGTGTCCGATCCGGATTTCCACGCTCGGGTGGCCGCGCGCGGCGACGTGTCGGGGCCCGGGATCGGGTCCACGGCCCGGACGCCCACCGGGCGGGCGGTCCCCCGCCGTGGCGTGCGGCCGGTTGCCCCACTCGGGCGCGGTGAGGCGGACGTCCCGGCCCGGGTCATGGGCGTACGCCTTTCCTGTTCGCGGCTCGGGGGCCGCGTAAGACCGTCATCGCCGCTTGGCCACGAGATCCCGGAGCGCGATGTTCAGCTCCAGGACGTTCACGCGGGGTTCGCCGAGGAAGCCCAGGGTGCGTCCCTCGGTGTGGTCCTCGACCAGCCCGCGCACCGCGGTGACGGGCAGGCGGTTCCTGGCGGCGACCCGGCGCACCTGGAGCGCGGCGTAGGCCGGGGAGATGTCCGGGTCCAGGCCGGAGCCGGAGGAGGTGACGGCGTCGGCGGGGACGTCGGAGGGCCCGACCGGATGACCGGGCACCGAGTTGTCCCGGACGACCTCGGCCTTGGCGTCCTCGACCTGGCGGAGCAGCTCCTTGTTGTCGGCGGCGAGGTTGGTCGCGCCGGACACCAGCAGCCGGTATCGGGTGTTGACCGAGTTCCCGGCCAGTCCGCGTGCCGGGCGGGGCTGGAAGTACCGCAGGCCGTAGCCCTGTTGGCCGATGAGGGAGGAGCCGACGACCTTGCCGTCCGCCTTGATCTCCGAGCCGTTCGCCGGGCCGGGGAAGAGCGCCTGGGCCACACCTGTGACGGCCAGCGGGTAGAGGACGCCTGTGAGCACGGTCAACACCAGCAGCGCCCGCAGGCCCGCGCCCAGCAGCCGGCCGGTGTTCAGGAGAGAGTTCTTCATGTCCTTCACCCGATCCCGGGGATCGAAGAGATGACGAGGTCGATGAGCTTGATGCCGAGGAACGGCGCGATCAGACCGCCGATGCCGTAGATCCCGAGGTTGCGGCGCAGCATCCGGTCCGCGCTCATCGGCCGGTAGCGCACGCCCCTCAGGGACAGCGGCACCAGCGCGAGGATGATCAGCGCGTTGAAGACGACCGCCGACAGGATCGCCGAGTCCGGTGAGGACAGCCGCATGATGTTCAGCCTGTCCAGGCCCGGGTGGACGGCCGCGAACAGCGCCGGGATGATCGCGAAGTACTTGGCCACGTCGTTGGCGATGGAGAACGTCGTCAACGCGCCCCGGGTGATGAGGAGCTGCTTGCCGATCTCCACGATCTCGATCAGCTTCGTCGGGTCGGAGTCGAGGTCGACCATGTTGCCGGCCTCCTTGGCGGCCGACGTACCGGTGTTCATGGCCACGCCGACGTCCGCCTGGGCGAGGGCCGGCGCGTCGTTGGTGCCGTCGCCGGTCATCGCGACCAGCCTGCCGCCGGCCTGCTCGCGCTTGATGAGGGCCATCTTGTCCTCGGGGGTGGCCTCGGCGAGGAAGTCGTCCACGCCCGCCTCCGCGGCGATCGCCCCGGCGGTCAGCGGGTTGTCCCCCGTGACCATGACCGTTCTGATGCCCATGCGGCGCAGCTCCTCGAACCGTTCCCGCATGCCCTCCTTGACGACGTCCTTGAGATGGATGACGCCCAGCACCCGGGCGCCCCTGTCGTCCTCGACCGCGACCAGCAGCGGGGTGCCGCCGGCGGCGGAGACGCGTCCGGCCGTCCGGTCCGCGTCCTCGGCGACCGTGCCGCCCCGCTCCCGCACCCAGGCGATGACCGAGGCGGCGGCGCCCTTGCGGATCCTGCGGCCGTCCACGTCCACGCCGGACATGCGGGTCCGGGCGGTGAAGGCGATCCATGCGGCGCCGGCGAGTTCTCCCCGGTGGCGTTCGCGCAGCCCGTAGCACTCCTTGGCCAGGACGACGACGGAGCGGCCCTCGGGGGTCTCGTCGGCGAGCGACGACAGCTGGGCGGCGTCGGCGACCTCGGCCTGTGTCGCAGCGCCCACCGCCAGGAACTCGGCGGCCTGCCGGTTGCCGAGGGTGATGGTGCCGGTCTTGTCGAGCAGCAGCGTCGAGACGTCACCGGCGGCCTCGACCGCGCGGCCCGACATGGCCAGCACATTGCGCTGCACCAGGCGGTCCATGCCGGCGATGCCGATCGCGGACAGCAGGGCGCCGATGGTGGTCGGGATCAGGCACACCAGCAGGGCGACCAGCACGACCATCGTCAGGCGGGTGCCCGCGTACTCCGCGAAGGGCGGCAGCGTGGCGCAGGCCAGCAGGAAGACGACGGTCAGCGAGGCCAGCAGGATGTCCAGGGCGATCTCGTTCGGCGTCTTCTGCCGGGCCGCGCCCTCCACCAGGCTGATCATCCGGTCGAGGAAGGTCTCGCCGGGCCTGGTCGTGATCCGGACGACGATCCGGTCCGACAGCACCTTCGTCCCGCCCGTGACGGCGCTGCGGTCGCCGCCGGACTCGCGGATGACCGGCGCGGACTCGCCGGTGATGGCCGACTCGTCCACGGACGCGACACCCTCCACCACGTCCCCGTCGCCGGGGACGACGTCCCCGGCCTCGCAGACCACCAGGTCGCCGATGGTCAGCCCGGTGCCCGGGACGCGTTCCTCGGAGCCGTCCGTCCGCAGCCGGCGCGCTACGGTGCCGCTCTTGGCCTTGCGCAGGGTGTCGGCCTGCGCCTTGCCGCGGCCCTCGGCGACCGCCTCCGCCAGGTTGGCGAAGAGCACGGTCAGCCACAGCCAGGCGCTGATGGTCCAGCCGAACCGGTCGCCGGGGTCCGTGCAGGAGAAGACGGTGGTCAGGACCGAGCCGATCCACACCACGAACATCACGGGGGACTTGACCATCACCCGCGGATCCAGCTTCCGGAAGGCCTCCGGCAGCGACCCGACCAGTTGCGCGGGGTCGAAGAGACCCGCGCCGACGCGGCGCCCGGGGGGCCGCTGCCCCGTGGGGGCGTCCTGGTGGGGTGCGAGGGTGGGAGCGGACGTCATCGGGTCCTCTTGCGGGTGTATGTCGGTGCTCGTCACGCCAGGCCCTCCGCGAGCGGGCCCAGTGCCAGGGCCGGGAAGTAGGTGAGACCGGTGACGATGAGGACGGCGCCCGCCAGCAGGCCCGTGAACAGCGGCTTCTCGGTGCGCAGGGTGCCCGCCGTCACCGGGACGGGCCGCTGCCCGGCGAGCGAGCCGGCGAGCGCCAGCACGAACACCATCGGCAGGAAGCGGCCGAGCAGCATGGCGAGCCCGGTCATGGTGTTGAACCAGTCGGTGTTCGCGTTCAGGCCGGCGAAGGCCGAGCCGTTGTTGTTCGACGCCGAGGTGAACGCGTACAGCACCTCGGAGAAACCGTGCGCGCCCGGGTCGAGCATCGAGTGCGGCGGGGTCGGCAGGGCCAGGGAGGCCGCGGTGAGGACCAGGACGAGCGCCGGGGTGACGAGGATGTAGCAGGCGGCGAGCTTCATCTCCCGGGCGCCGATCTTCTTGCCCAGGTACTCGGGGGTGCGGCCGACCATCAGGCCGGCGATGAACACCGCGATCACCGCCATGATCAGCATGCCGTACAGGCCGGAGCCGACGCCGCCGGGCGCGATCTCACCCAGCATCATGCCGAGCAGGGTGATGCCGCCGCCCAGGCCGGTGAAGGAGGAGTGGAAGGAGTCCACCGCACCGGTCGACGTGAGCGTGGTCGTCACCGCGAAGATCGAGGAGCCGCCGACGCCGAAGCGGACCTCCTTGCCCTCCATCGCCCCGCCCGCGGCCTTGAGCGCCGGGCCGTGGTGGGCGAACTCGGTCCACATCATCAGCGCGACGAAGCCCAGCCAGACGGCCGCCATCGTGCCGAGGATCGCGTAGCCCTGCCTCACGCTGCCGACCAGCACGCCGAAGGTGCGGGTCAGCGAGAAGGGGATCACCAGGATGAGGAAGATCTCCAGCAGGTTCGTGAACGGGGTCGGGTTCTCGAAGGGGTGGGCGCTGTTCGCGTTGGCGACGCCGCCGCCGTTGGTGCCCAGTTCCTTGATGGCCTCCTGCGAGGCGTACGCGCCGCCGCCCCACTGCTGCCGGCCGCCCGTGAACTGCCCGACCTCGTGGATGCCGGAGAAGTTCTGCAGCGCGCCCGAGGCCACCAGCACCACGGCGGCGAGCGCGGCGACGGGCACCAGGACGCGCAGCGTGCCGCGTACCAGGTCGGCCCAGAAGTTGCCCAGTCCACCGGAGCGGGACCGGGTGAAGCCGCGCACCAGTGCCACGGCCACGGCCATGCCCACGGCGGCCGACACGAAGTTCTGCACGGCCAGACCGGCGGTCTGCACGACGTGCCCCATGGTCTGCTCGCCGGCGTACGACTGCCAGTCGGTGTTGGTGACGAAGGAGACGGCCGTGTTGAACGACTGCGCGGGGTTCACCGAGGCGAAGCCGAGCGAGCCGGGCAGGATGCCCTGGAGCCGCTGGAGCAGGTAGAGGAACAGGACACCGGCCAGGGAGAAGGCCAGCACACCGCGCAGATACGCGGGCCAGGTCATCTCGGCGTCGGGGTCGGCGCCGATGGCCCGGTAGATCCACCGCTCCGCCCGCAGGTGGCGCCGTGAGGTGTAGACCCGGGCCATGTAGGTGCCGAGCGGGATGTGGACGAGCGCCAGCGCGCCGACGAGGGCGAGCAGTTGGAGCACGCCTGCCAGTACGGGACCCATGTGCGTGCTCAGAACCTCTCCGGGAAGATCAGGGCGAGGACGAGGTAGCCCAGCAGGGCGACGGCCACGAGCAGGCCGACGACGTTCTCGGCGGTCACAGCTTCGTCACCCCCTTGGCGACGAGAGCCACCAGCGCGAAACCGGCGAGCACGGTGAGGACGAAGGCCGGATCGGCCATCGCGAACTCCTGGAGTGAGGTGCGGTGGAAACGGACGTGTACGAGGAAAGCGCCTCTCTGACCGGATCCGGCCGTTGTTGACGCCTCCCTTACGGCAGGGCCCATGGCTTTGACGGATCCCTTACGGCTGCCGGTCGACACCGGCGCACGGCCGTGCGCTTTTCAAGGCGGACGGGCGCGGGGCACGGTAGGGCCGCGGGCCGGGGGGAACTCGTTTCCTCATGCGAATCGATCTGACAGGACGTACCGCACTGGTCACCGGCTCGACACAGGGCATCGGCGCCGCCATCGCCGTCGCGCTCGCCCGGGCCGGGGCCCGGGTGGGGGTCAACGGCCGCGACGAGCGGCGGGTGGCCGAGAGCGTGGAGGCGCTGACGAGGCAGGTGCCCGGTGCCGAGGCGGTGCCGGTGGCCGCCGACGTCTCCGGGGACGAGGGCGCGGCCCGGGTGGCAAAGCTGCTGCCCCGGGTGGACATCCTCGTGAACAACCTCGGCATCTTCGGCGCCGCCGACCCGCTGGAGATCAGCGACGCGGAGTGGCGGCGCTACTTCGAGGTGAACGTCCTGGCCGCCGTACGGCTGACCCGGCTGTATCTGCCGGGCATGACCGAGCGGGGCTGGGGCCGCGTGCAGTACGTGGCGAGCGACTCGGCGGTGGTCGTCCCCGCGGAGATGATCCACTACGGAATGTCCAAGACCGCCCTGCTGGCGGTGGGCCGGGGCTTCGCCAAGAAGGCCGCGGGCACGGGCGTGACGGTGAACTCGGTCATCGCGGGCCCCACCCACACCGGCGGCGTCGAGGACTTCGTATACGAGCTGGTCGACCGGGAGCTGCCCTGGGACGAGGCGCAGCGCGAGTTCATGCGCCGGCACCGTCCGCAGTCCCTGCTGCAGCGGCTGATCGAGCCCGAGGAGATCGCCCATATGGTCGTCTATCTCAGTTCCGAGCAGGCGTCGGCCACGACCGGCGGGGCCCTGCGCGTGGACGGCGGGTACATCGACTCGATCCTCCCCTGACCGACCTCCGGGCGGGGGCCGTGCCCGAACGGGCAGCCACACCGCCTTTCGCGTGACCGATCTCACGATTGCGCCTGCCCGGATCCTTTCATTAACCATCCGGTAAATAAACGGCCCGTAAAACGATGCCTCGGCGGACCGTCCGGCCAGTAGGCAGGAGGCCCACGCACACCACAACTGACGGATACATGACGACAGTTGACAACGTTGACCTGGACAGATAGCGTTCCGATCTGCTATGTGTTTCTAATCTTTAATTCAGGATTCGACCAGCAAAGCCGTGGACACCCCGAATCGATTTCGGCCAATTACTGGCCGAAATCGATTCGGGGTGTCGACAGTACGCGGCACATACGGGGAGACCAGAGGATGCAACGCCCCTCGCGATGCAGGCAGGGAGCACATCGGCGGCCGCACACGCACGGCGCCGCCGGTCAGCAGCCGTCCGCCAGGGACCGGGCCGGTTCGGCGCGCCGCCTTTGTCGCGCCGTCGCCGCCCTTGTGAACTCTCCACGCACCGTCGCGTGACACCCCGCCCTCGCTCATCACGCGGAAAGCGGAGCACGATCCGGTTCGCCTTGAAGAATTCATGGGGAGAGGCACGATGCACATCTTCGGCCGTTCGAGAGAACTCCGGTCCCTGGCCGAGGCATTCACCGACTGTGCGCGGGGAAACGGCCGCCTCGTGATCATCACGGGGGGCCCGGGATCCGGCAAGACCCAGTTGATGCACGAATTCCTGGCCACACTGCACAGTGCCGACGCGCGGGTCCTGGCCGGTACGGCCTGCGCGGCGGAACGGCACCAGCCGATGAGCCTGGTCGGGCAATTACTCGGCAACGCCGAGGCGGAGAACGCCTTGGCACACCACGCTCCCCCGGCCGCGCGCCCCGCGGCGCGGGACGCCCGTCCCCCAGAACCCCGCGCCCCGGCGCTCCGGCCGGCCGAGGGGACCGAGGCCCTGCTGAGCCTCGTCCCCGGCGAACGCCCCCTGGTCCTCGCCCTGGACGACGCCCACGCCATGGACCCCGAGTCGCTGACGACGGTCATCCATCTGCTGCGCCGCAGCCGCTCCCGGCGGGTGCTCGTGGTGTGCGCCACCTCCGGGCACTTCGGCGCGGCCCGCTCGGACGCGCACACCGAACTGCTGCGCCAGCCGCACCAACGGGTGCGGCTGGCCCCGCTGTCCGAGGCGGGCGTCGGCGAACTCCTCGCCGCCCAGGCCGGCCGGGCCCTGCCGGACCTCGTGTCCGGCGCCTACCACCGGGCCACCGCCGGCAGCCCCTTCCTCATCCACGCCCTGCTGGACGACAGCGCCGGCCTCGGCCCCGAGATCGGCCCGCCCGTGGCCGGCGCCGCCTACCGCCAGGCCGTGCTGTCCCTGCTGCACCGCGGCGGGGCGGGAGGGGTCCGGGTGGCCCGGGCCCTGGCCGCGCTCGGCACCCTCGCGCAGACCGTCTCCGTCGCGGAGCTGGCCGGCACCACGCCCGCCGGCGCCCAGGAGGCCGTCGCCGTCCTCAACTCCTCCGGACTGCTGGACGGTCACGCCTTCCGGCACCCCACCGCCGCCGCGGCCGTCCTGGAGGACATGGACGCCACCGCCCGCTCCGAACTGCACGGCCGGATCGCCCACCTGCTGTATCGTTCCGGCGCCCCGGCCGTCGAGGTGGCGCGGCATCTGCACGCCGCCGGCCAGGTCCCGGCGGGCTGGGGCGCGGGAGCGCTGCGCACCGCCGCGGAACAGGCGCTGGCCGCCGACGACGTGGAGCGCTGCACCGACTATCTCGGCATGGTCCTGCGCGTCTGCGCCGACGAACAGGAACGCCACGCCCTGTCGGTGGCACTGGCCCGCGCCCAGTGGCGTACCAACCCGGCGGCGGCCGGCCCCCACCTGGAGCCGCTGCGCGAGGTCGCGCTGGACGGCGGGCTGAGCATGCGGGACACCGCCACCGTCCTGCGGTACCTGCTGTGGCGGGGCGACACCGAACTGGCCGCCAAGGCCGTCACCACGCTCGTACACGCCCAGTCGCCCGCCGACGTGCAGATCGTCGCCGAGGTGGAGTTCGTGCGGCAGTGGTTCTACGGCGTGGCGCTGCCCGGCAAGGGCGCCCCGGCCGCCGGCCCCGCCCCGCGCCCCCGCCCGGTGCGCGCCGACGGCGGCGGACTGGCCGCACGGGTGGCGGCGCTGGTCGGCGGCGAGGCCACCGACGAGTCCGCGGCGGCCGTCGCCCAGGCCCTGCAAGGACACCAACTGGACCATCTCAACCTCGAACTGGTCGCGATGTCGCTGCTGGCGATCGCCCACGCGGACCGGCCCGCGGTCGCCGCCGCGGCCTGCGACGGGCTGCTGGAGTGCGCCGCGGAGCGCGGGGCGACGACCTGGCAGGCCCTGCTCGGCTCCATCCGGGCCGAGATCGCCCTGCTGCGGGGGGACGTGACCACCGCGTCGCGGGGCGCGCTCGACGCGCTCGGCATCCTGGGCGCGCAGAGCTGGGGGGTGCTGATCGGCCTGCCGCTGTCGACGGCCATCTCCGCGCACACCGCCACCGGCTCCCACGCCGAGGCCGAGGAACTGCTCAAGCGCGATGTGCCGGAACCCATGTTCCGCACCGTGTTCGGCATCCAGTACCTGCGCGCCCGCGGTCACCACTACCTCGCCACCGACCGGCCGTTCGCGGCCCTGGGCGACTTCGAGACCTGCGGCCGGCTGCTCCGCGAGGGCAATCCCAGCCTGCAGAAGGGCATCCCCTGGCGGTCCGACCTGGCGCTGGCCAATCTGCGGATCGGCAAGGCCCGCACGGCCCGCGAGTGGGCCGAGGAGCAGTTGCGGCTGCCGGGCGGGCACAGCTCCCGGGCCCGGGCCATGGCACTGCGGCTGCTGGCCGCGACCAGCAAGCCGCACCGCCGGGCCTCGCTGCTGCGCGAGACGATCGACCTGCTCAAGACGTGCGGCGACCGCTACGCGCTGGCGCAGGCCTACGCCGACCTGTCCGCCGCGCACTACGAGCTCGGCGAGTACGCCCGGGCCCGGCTGGTGGCCCGGCGGGCCGCCCGGGAGGCCGAGGCCTGCCGGATCGAGTCGCCGGTCGACGCGCACCTGCTGGAGGACCCGGTACGGCCCGAGGCCGCCGAGTCCGAGGACGGCCCGGCCATCCTCAGCGACGCCGAGTGCCGGGTCGCCGGACTGGCCGCGCTCGGCTACACCAACCGGGAGATCAGCGCCCGGCTGCACGTCACGATCAGCACGGTGGAGCAGCACCTCACCCGGGTCTACCGCAAGCTCCAGGTGGCCAGCCGGGCGGAGCTGCCGTCGAAAATGCTGGAGCACCGCATCCCCAAACTGTCGGACCGCTGGGCCGACACCCATACATCGGCGGGCTGAGCGGCCCCCGGCGCCTCGCCGTACGAGAGGCGCGGTACGCGGCCCCACCGGGAGGTCACCGGTGGGGCCGCGTGCCGCGCGCCGCCCGGTCAGCTGAAGCTGCCGAGTTCGTCGTCCAGGATGCCGAACAGCTCGTCGGCGGTGGCCGTCTCCAGCCCCGTCCCGCCGGCGGGTGCGGTGCCGCTCTCCCGCCACTCGCCGGTGCCGTCCCAGCGGGCGCTGAGGGTGCGCAGCCGGGCCGCCACCCGGGCGCGCTGCTCCTCGTCCAGCGCGGGCGAGTCCAGCGCGGTCCCCAGCACCTCCTCCAGCCGCACCACCTCGGCCTCGATGTCGACGGCCGGCTCGGCGGCGCGGTCGCCGCCCAGCTCCGTGAACAGGTGCCGGGCGAGGGCCTCGGACGTCGGGTAGTCGAAGGTGAGCGTGGTGGACAGCCGCAGGCCGGTGTCCGCGCCGAGCCGGTTGCGCAGCTCCAGCGCGGCCAGCGAGTCCACGCCGAGGTCGCCCAGGGAGCGCTGGGGGTCGACGGCGCTGCCGGAGGCATGGCCGAGGACGTCGGCGACGTGCCCGCACACCGTCTCCACCAGCAGCTCCAGCGCGTCGGCGGCGCCGAGGCGGGCCAGCCGGTCCGCCAGCGGCTCGGCGGTCGCGGGCGCGAGGGTGGCCGCCGGGCGGGCGGGGCGCCGTACGGCGGCGGGGGCGAGGCCGCGTACCAGGGCGGGGGCGTCCTCGGTGGCCCGCACGCGCACCGGCAGCAGCAGAGCCCGGTCGGCGGCCGGCGCCCGCCCGGCGGTCAGCGCGCGGTCGAACAGGGCCAGGGCGCGGTCGGCGGGCAGCGGCAGGATGCCGTCGCGGGCCAGCCGGCGCAGCTCGGTCTCGCCGAGCCCGGCCGCCATGCCCTCCCCCGTGTCCCACAGTCCCCAGCCCAGCGAGAGGGCGGGCAGCCCCTCGGCGCGCCGCCGGACGGCCAGGGCGTCCAGGAAGGCGTTCCCCGCCGCGTAGTTGGCCTGGCCCGCCGCGCCCAGGGTGCCGGCGGCGGACGAGAACAGCACGAACGCGGCGAGGCCGAGGTCGCGGGTCAGCTCGTGCAGGTGCCAGGCGGCGTCGGCCTTGGGCCGCATCACCGCGTCCAGCCGTTCGGGGGTGAGGTCGGTGACCAGGCCGTCGTCCAGGATTCCCGCGGCGTGCACGACGGCGGTCAGCGGGTGCGCGGGGGGCACGGACGCCAGCAGGCCGGCGAGCGCGGCCCGGTCGGTGACGTCGCAGGCGGCGACGGTCACGCTCGCGCCCAGGGCCGCCAGGTCGTCCAGGGCGCCGGGCTCGGGCAGCCGCCCGCCCCGGCCGGCCAGCAGCAGGTGCCGGACCCCGTGCCGGGTCACCAGGTGCCGCGCCAGCAGCCGCCCGAGGCTCCCGGTGCCACCGGTGACCAGAACGGTCCCCTCCGGGTCCAGAGCGGCTCCCTCCGGGTCGGGAGCGGTGACGCGGGTCAGCTCCGGGGCGTACACCGTGCCGGCGCGCAGGGCGAGTTCGGGAGCGCCGGTGGCCACGGCGGCCGGGAGGGCGCCGGCCGAGGCGTCCTCGCCGTCGGTGTCGACGAGGACGAAGCGGCCCGGGTGCTCGACCGCGGCCGACCGCACCAGGCCCCAGAGCACGGCCTGCGCCGGGTCGGGCACGTCGTCGGCGCGGACGGCGACGGCGGACCGGGTCAGCACCACCAGCGGCACGCCGTCCGGTGCGCCGGCGAGGTGCCGTCGCAGCGCGGCGAGGGCGCGTACGGCGGTCTCACGCGCCACGGCGGGCGGTTCGGCGCCGGGGGCGGGATCCACGGTGAGGGTACGCGGTGCGGGCGCCGGGCCGCCCGCGGGGACCGGCAGTTCGGTCCACCGCAGCCCGAACAGGTCGCCGGGCTCGGGCGCGGCCGCGTTCAGCTGGTCGGCGGTCACCTGGCGGATGCGCAGCGCGGTCACCTCGGCCACGGGCGCGCCCGTGCCGTCGTACAGGCGCAGGGTCATGTGGTCGGTGCCGTGCGGGGTCAGCCGCAGCCGCACCGCCGTGGCACCGGTCGCGTGCAGGGTGACGCCCTCCCAGGAGAAGGGCAGGGTGAGCACGGTCGGGTCCTGGCCGTCGAGCAGGTCGATGGCGTGCAGGGTGGAGTCGAGCAGCGCCGGGTGCAGCGCGAAGCCGTCGGCCGCGGCGGGCTCGGGCAGGGCGAGTTCGGCCCAGACCTCCGCGCCGAGCCGCCACGCGCCGCGCAGGCAGCGGAACAGCGGCCCGTAGGCGTAGCCCTGCGCGGCCAGGTGGTCGTAGGTGCCGGTGACGTCCACGGGTACGGCGCCGGCGGGCGGCCAGTCGGTCAGCGCGGCCGGTTCCGGTGCGGTGCGGGGGGCGAGGACGCCGGTGGCGTGCCGGGTCCACGCGCCGTCCGTGCCCTCCGGGCGGGCGTGCACGGTGAGCCTCCGGTGCCCGTCGGCGCCGGGGGCGGCGGCGGTCACCTGGAGGTGGACGGCGCCGGTCCCGGGCAGCACCAGCGGGCGTTCCAGGGTGAGTTCCGCGAGGTGCGGGCAGCCGGTGCGGTCGCCGGCCTGGACGGCCAGTTCGACGAGGGCACTGCCCGGGACGAGGACGACACCGGCCACGGCGTGGTCGCCGAGCCAGGGGTGGGTGGCCAGGGAGAGGCGGCCGGTCAGTGTGACCCGGTCGTCGTCGGCGAGGTCCAGGGCCGCGCCGAGCATCGGATGCCCGGCCGGGGCCTGGCCGAGGCCGCCCGCGTCGGCGACCGCGCCGGGCTCGTCGTCCAGCCACAGCCGCCGCCGCTGGAAGGCGTAGGTGGGCAGGTCGGTGCGGCGGGCGCCGGTGCCGGCGAACACCCGCCGCCAGTCGACGGGGACCCCGCGCACGTGGGCGGTGCCGAGCAGGGCCGCGAAGGTCCGCTCCTCGTCCCGGTCGCGGCGCAGCGCCGGGACGAACGCCGACCGTTCGGCGTCGGCGACGGCGTGCGCGCCCAGGGCCGACAGGACGGCGTCGGGGCCGAGTTCGAGGAAGGTGCGCACCCCGTCGGCCTCCAGCGCGCGGACGCCGTCGCCGAAGCGGACCGTCTCGCGGACGTGCCGCACCCAGTACCCGGGGTCGCACACCTCGTCCTCGCCGGCGAGCGCTCCGGTCAGGTTGGAGACGAGGGGGATCGCGGGCGGCGCGTACCGCAGTTCCCGGGCGGTCTTCTCGAACTCCGCGAGCATCGGGTCCATCAGCGGGGAGTGGAAGGCGTGGCTGACCCGCAGCCGCCTGGTGCGGCGGCCGGGGAGGGCGGCGGCGACCGCGGCCACGGCGGCCTCGGTGCCGGAGACGACGACGGCGCGGGGCCCGTTGACGGCGGCGACGGACACCTCGGGGCCGAGGTGGGGCAGCACCTCGTCCTCGGTGGCGTCGAGGGCGAGCATCGCGCCTCCGGCGGGCAGCGCCTGCATCAGCCGGCCGCGCGCGGCGACCAGCCGGGCGGCGTCCGCGAGGTCCCACACCCCGGCGACGTGCGCGGCCGTCAGTTCGCCGATGGAGTGTCCGGCCAGCCGGTCCGGGCGCACACCGTGGGACTCCAGCAGCCGGTACGTCGCGGTCTCCACGGCGAACAGGGCGCTCTGGGTGTAGAGCGTGTGGTCGAGCAGGCCGGCGTCCTCGGTGCCGGGCTCGGCCCACATCACCTCCCGCAGCGGGCGGTCGAGGTGGGCGTCGAGTGCCCGGCAGACCTCGTCGAGCGCCTCCCGGAAGGCGGGGTGGGCGGCGTACAGGCCCCGGCCCATGCCCGGGCGCTGGGCGCCCTGGCCGGTGAAGAGGACGGCCGTCTTGCCGCCTTCGGGCCGGCCGCGGACCACGGCGTCGGAGCCGGTGCCGTCGGCCAGCGCGGTGAGGGCGGCGAGGAGTTCGTCCCCGTCGCGGGCGACGACGGCGGCCCGGTGGGTGAGGGCGGCGCGGCCCGTGGCCAGGGAGCGCGCGAGGTCGGGCAGCGGCCGGCCGGCGACCGCGCGCAGCCGGGCGGCCTGGGCGGCCAGCGCCTCGGGGGTGGCCCCGGAGACGACGAGCGGCAGCAGCGGGACCGAGGCCGGGTCCGGGCCCGGTGCGGGCTCCTCGGCGGGTGCCTCCTCGATGATGGTGTGGACGTTGGTGCCGCTGATGCCGAAGGAGGACACCCCGGCCCGGCGCGGCCGGTCCGCGGCCGGCCACGGACGATCCTCGGTCAGCAGCCGTACGTTGCCCGCCTCCCAGTCGACCTGGGACGACGGCTTGTCCACGTGCAGGGTCCTGGGCAGCACACCGTGACGCATCGCCATGACCATCTTGATGATCCCGGCGACCCCGGCGGCGGCCTGGGTGTGCCCGATGTTCGACTTGACGGAGCCCAGCCACAGCGGCTCCTCGCGGTCCTGGCCGTAGGTGGCGAGGAGGGCCTGTGCCTCGATCGGGTCGCCCAGGGTCGTCCCCGTGCCGTGCGCCTCGACGGCGTCCACGTCGGCCGGGGTGAGGTGCGCGGCGGCCAGCGCCTGCCGGATGACCCGCTGCTGGGAGGGCCCGTTGGGGGCGGTGAGGCCGTTGGAGGCGCCGTCCTGGTTGACGGCGGAGCCCCGGACGACGGCCAGCACCGGGTGCCCGTTGCGGCGGGCGTCGCTCAGCCGCTCCAGGACGAGCATGCCGGCGCCCTCGGACAGGGCCGTGCCGTCCGCCGCGTCGGCGAAGGACTTGGCGTGGCCGTCGGCCGCCAGATTGCGCTGCCTGCTGAAGTCCACGAACGTGTCGACGGTCGACATCACGGACACCCCGCCCGCCAGTGCCAGCGTGCACTCGCCCTGCCGCAGCGCCTGCGCGGCCAGGTGCAGCGCCACCAGGGACGACGAGCACGCCGTGTCGACCGTGAGCGTCGGGCCCTCCAGGCCGAGGGCGTAGGCGACCCGGCCGGAGGCCACGCTGCCGAGGCTGCCGTTGCCGAGGTGGTCGCGCACGGCTTCCGGGACGCGGCGCAGCCGGCTGCCGTAGTCGTGGTACATGATGCCCGCGAACACGCCGGTACGGCTGCCGCGCACGGAGTGCGGGTCGATGCCGGCCCGCTCCAGCGCCTCCCAGGACGTCTCCAGCAGCAGCCGCTGCTGCGGGTCCATGGCCAGGGCCTCGCGCGGGCCGATGCCGAAGAAGTCGGGGTCGAAGTCGGCGGCGTCGTACAGGAATCCGCCGGACCGGGTGACGGAGTGGCCGGCCTTGCCGGGCTCCGGGTCGTACAGGCCGTCCAGGTCCCAGCCGCGGTCGGCGGGGAAGGCGCCGATGCCGTCGCCGCCGTCGGCCAGCAGCCGCCACAGCTCCTCGGGGGTGGCGACGCCGCCGGGGTAGCGGCAGGCCATGGCGACGATGGCGACCGGCTCGTCCGCCTCCCGCACGGTGACGTCGGCGGCGGACCCGTCGTCCTCGCCGAACAGTTCCGTCCTGAGGTGGGCGACGAGCGCGCCCGCGTCCGGGTAGTCGAAGACCAGGGTGGCGGGCAGGCGCAGGCCCACCGCGGCGCCCAGCCGGTTGCGCAGTTCCACCGCCGTCAGCGAGTCGAACCCGGACTCGCGGAAGGAGCGGCGCGGATCCAGCGTCATGTCGCTGCCGTGGCCGAGCACGGCGGCGACCTGGGTGCGGATCAGTTCCAGGAGGGCCGCGTCGCGTTCGGCGGGGCCGAGGGCGGCGAGCCGGTCGGCGAGCGGGGCCGAGTCCGCGCGGGTGGCCGCCGTGCGGCGGGCGCGGGCGGGCACCAGGCCGCGCAGCACCGCCGGGACGTCCGTGGCCCGGCGCAGCACGGCCGCGTCCAGGCCGACCGGGAGCAGCAGCGGCTCGGCGGCGCCCAGGGCGGCGTCGAGCAGGCGCAGCCCCTCCTCGGTGGACAGCGGGCGGACGCCCGCGCGGGCCATGCGGGCCACATCGGCGTCGGTGAGGTGCGCGGTCAGGCCGGTGCGCTGCTCCCAGAAGCCCCAGGCCAGCGAGTGGGCGGGCAGACCGTGGTGGGTGCGGTGGGCGGCCAGCGCGTCGAGGAAGGCGTTGGCGGCGGCGTAGCCGGACTGTCCCGCGCCGTCGACCGTGCCCGCGGCGGAGGAGAACAGCACGAACGCGGCGAGGCCGAGGTCGCGGGTCAGCTCGTGCAGATGCCAGGCGGCGTCGGCCTTGGGCCGCAGTACGGCGGCCAGGCGCTCGCCCGTCTGGTCGGTCACCAGGCCGTCGTCCAGGACGCCGGCGAGGTGGAAGACGGCGGTCAGCGGGCGGTCCGGCGGTATCTCGGCGAGCAGCCGGGCCAGTTGGTCCCGGTCGGCGGCGTCGCAGCGGGCCACGGTGATCTCCGCGTCCAGGCCGGCGAAGTCCTCGGCGGCGGTGCCGCTGCGGCCGGCCAGCACCAGGCGGCGGACGCCGTGCTCGGCGACCAGGTGCCGGGCGACCAGGGCGCCGAGCACACCGGTACCGCCGGTGATCAGCACGGTGCCGTCCGGGTCGAGGGCCGGTGCCTGTCCTCGCGGGGTGGCACGGGCGAGCCGGGGCACGCGCACGGTGCCGTCGCGCAGGGCGAGCTGGGTTTCACCGCTCGCCGCGGCGGCGGCCACGGCGGCGTCGGCGCCACCGGCGTCCGCGAGGGTGTCCACGAGCACGAACCGCCCGGGGTGCTCCCCCTGGGCCGCCCGGACCAGGCCCCACACCGCGGCGCCCGTCAGGTCGGTGACGTCCTCCCGCCCCGCCGCCACGGCGCCCCGGGTGAGGACCAGCAGCCGGGCGCCGGCGGTGCGTTCGTCGGCCAGCCAGTCCTGTACGGCGGTCAGCACGCGCTCGGCCGCCCGGTGTGTGCCGGTGCCCGGGCCGTCGCCGCCGGCGGCCAGCACCGCCCATGCCGGGACGGTCTCCAGCGCGGCCGGGCCCCGTTCGTCCAGGACCGTGTACTCGGGCGTGGGTGCCTCGGGTACGGGCAGGGCCGGCCAGTCCAGCCGGTACAGGGCGTCGGTGCGGGCGGCGGAGGTGAGCGCGGCCGGGTCGACGGGCCGGGAGACCAGGGACTCGGCCTCGGCGACCGGGGCGCCCGTGGGGTCGGCGAGCTGGAGGGCGAGCGCGTCCCCGGTGCCGTGCAGCCGGACCCGCAGGGCGGTGGCCCCGGCCGCGTACAGCGAGACCCCGGTCCAGGAGAACGGCAGCCGGGTGCCGTCCCGGCCGTCGGCGGTGAGGCCGTCGGCGTGCAGCGCGGCGTCGAACAGGGCCGGGTGCAGGGCGAACCCGTCCGCTTCCCCGGGGAGTTCGACCTCGGCGAAGGTCTCGTCGCCGCGCCGCCACACGGCGCGCAGCCCCTGGAAGGCGGGCCCGTAGTCGTAGCCGAGGGCGGCCAGGCGGTCGTAGGCGTCCTCGGCCGGTACGGGCCGCGCGCCCGGCGGCGGCCAGGCCGTGAGGTCGAAGGCGGGGGCGGCGGCCCGGGGGGCGAGCAGGCCGGTGGCGTGCCGCGTCCAGGCGGTGTCGTCGTCGCCCTCGGGGCGGGAGTGGACGCTCAGCGCGCGGTGTCCGGTGTCGTCGGCGGCGGCCACGTGCAGCTGGAGCTGGACGGCGCCCCGCTCGGGCAGGGTCAGCGGTGCCTCGAGGGTGAGTTCGGCCAGGTGTCCGCAGCCGAGCCGGTGGCCGGCGCCGAGGGCCAGTTCGACCAGGGCGGTGCCGGGCAGCAGGGGGGTGCCGGACACGGCGTGGTCGGCCAGCCAGGGCGTGGTGGCGGTGGCGAGCCGGCCGGTGAACACGGTGCCGCCCTCGGCGACCGGGACGGCGGCGCCGAGCAGGGGGTGGCCGGTGGTCTCGAGTCCGGCGGCGGTGACGTCGCCGCCGGAGGCGGACCGGCCCAGCCAGTACCGCTCACGCTGGAAGGCGTAGGTGGGCAGGTCGGCGGTGCGGACCGGCAGGCCGTCGAAGACGGGTGCCCAGTCCACCGGGAGGCCGGCGACGAAGGCCTCGCCGAGGGCGGTCAGCAGGCGCTCGGTGCCGCCGTCGTCGCGGCGCAGGGAGCCGAGGCCGGTGACGGCGGCGCCGGCGGTGTCGGCGGTCTCCTCGACGCTGTGCAGCAGCACGGGGTGGGGGCTGCACTCGACGAACACGCCGTACCCGGCGTCGAGCAGGGTGCGGGTGGCCGGTGCGAACAGCACGGTCTGCCGGAGGTTGGTGTACCAGTAGCCGGCGTCCAGGCCGGTGGTGTCGAGGCGGGTGCCGGTGACGGTGGAGTAGAACGGCACCTCGGCGGGCCGGGGCCGGATGCCCGCCAGGTCGGCGAGCAGTCGCTCCCGGATCGACTCGACGTGCGCGGAGTGCGAGGCGTAGTCCACGGGGAGCCGCTTGGCGCGGTCGCCGCCGGCCACGACGGCCGCGCGGAGTGTGTCGAGGGCGTCGGCGTCGCCGGACAGCACCACGGAGGAGGCGCCGTTGACGGCGGCCACCGAGACCCGGCCGGCGTAGGGCGCGAGGAGGTCGCGGACCCGGGCCTCGGGCAGGGCCACCGACATCATGCCGCCGCGGCCGGACAGTTCCCGGGCGATCGCCCGGCTGCGCAGGGCCACCACGCGGGCGCCGTCGGCGAGGGAGAGCGCGCCGGCCACGCAGGCGGCGGCGATCTCGCCCTGGGAGTGGCCGACGACGGCGGCCGGCCGGATCCCGTGGGCGCGCCACACCTCGGCGAGGGACACCATGATCGCCCACAGCACGGGCTGGACGACGTCCACGCGGTCCAGCGGCTGCCGGGACCGTACGGTCTCGAGGAGGTCCCAGTCGGTGACGGGGGCGAGGGCGGCGGCGCAGTCGGCCATGCGCGCGGCGAACACCGGTGAGGTGTCGAGGAGGTCGGCGGCCATGCCGGCCCACTGGGAGCCCTGCCCGGGGAAGACGAAGGCGATGCGGGACTCCCCCGCCGGCCGGCCGCGCACCACGTTCGGCGCGGTGTCGTCGCCCTCGGTGAGGGCGGTCAGCCCGGCGGTGAGGGCGGGTGGGTGGGCCGCGGTGACGACGGCCCGTTCGTCCAGCGCGGCGCGCCCGGCGGCGAGGGTGTGGGCGATGTCGGGGACGGGGTCGGTGCCGGTGGCGAGGTGGTCGAGGAGGCGGCGGGCCTGGGCGGCCAGGCCCCGGGGGCCGTTGCCGGACAGCACCAGCGGGAGGGGGCCGCTCCAGGCGGGGTCCGCGGCACGGGGCTCGGTCTCGGGGGCGGCTTCGACGATGACGTGGGCGTTGGTGCCGCTGATGCCGAAGGAGGAGACGGCGGCGCGGCGGGGCTCGCCGTCGGTGGGCCAGTCCCGGGCCTCGCGGAGCAGTTCGACGGCGCCCGCGTCCCAGTCGACCTGGGTGGTGGGGTGTTCGGCGTGCAGGGTCCTGGGAAGCCGGCCGTGCCGCATGGCCATCACCATCTTGATGACGCCGGCGACCCCGGCGGCGGCCTGGGTGTGCCCGATGTTCGACTTGACCGAGCCCAGCCACAGCGGCTCGGCCCGGTCCCGGCCGTAGGTGGCGAGCAGCGCCTGCGCCTCGATGGGGTCGCCGAGCGGGGTGCCGGTGCCGTGCGCCTCGACGGCGTGCACCTGGTGGGGTTCGAGGCGGGCATTGGCGAGGGCGGCGCGGATGACGCGCTGCTGGGAGGGGCCGTTGGGGGCGGTCAGGCCGTTGGAGGCGCCGTCCTGGTTGACGGCGGAGCCGCGGACGACGGCCAGCACGCGGTGGCCGTTGCGGCGGGCGTCGGAGAGCCGTTCCAGCAGCAGCAGACCGGCGCCCTCGCCCCAGCCGGTGCCGTCGGCGCCGTCGGCGAAGGACTTGCAGCGGCCGTCGAGGGCGAGGCCGCGCTGACGGGAGAAGTCGATGAAGGTGTCCGGGGTGGACATGACGGTCACGCCGCCGGCCAGGGCGAGGGTGCACTCGCCGGTGCGCAGGGCCTGGACGGCGAGGTGCAGGGCGACGAGGGAGGAGGAGCAGGCGGTGTCGACGGTGACGGCGGGCCCCTCCAGGCCGAGGAGGTAGGAGACGCGGCCGGAGGCGACGCTGCCGAGGTTGCCGTTGCCAAGGTAGCCCTCGACGCCCTCCGGGACGTCGGTGAGCCAGCTGCCGTAGTCGTGGTACATGACGCCCGCGTAGATGCCGGTGCGGCTGCCCTTGAGGGTGTGCGGGTCGATGCCGGCGCGCTCGAAGGCCTCCCAGGCGGTCTCCAGCAGCAGCCGCTGCTGCGGGTCCATGGCGAGGGCCTCGCGGGGGCTGATGCCGAAGAAGCCGGGGTCGAACCGGGCCGCGTCGTACAGGAATCCGCCCTCGCGGACATGGGTGCGGCCGGGGGTGTCGGGGTCGGGGTCGTAGATGCCCTCGACGTCCCAGCCGCGGTCGTCGGGGAAGTCGCCGACGGCGTCCGTGCCCGTGTCGACCAGCTGCCACAGCTGTTCGGGGGTCTGTACGCCGCCGGGGTAGCGGCAGCTCATGGCGACGATCGCGACGGGCTCGTGCGCCGCCTCGGTGATCCGTTCGTTCTGCACGCGCAGCCGCTCGTTCTCGAGCAATGACTCGCGCAGCGCCTCGACGATCTGCTCGACGGATGTGTCCACGGTCGGTGTCGCTCCCTGCTGGCTCGGCGGCGCTGGTGACGCGGTGGCGGGTGCGCCGGTGCGGGTGGCCCGGTGCCGGACGCGGCGCGTCGTCCGGCACCGGGGGTGGGTCACTGGGGGGCGGTGCGGTCGAGGGCGGCGCGCACCAGGTCGGCGACGGCCATGGTCCTGATGTCCCTGGCCGGTTCGGCGGGGGCGGTCTCCGCGGCGGGCCCGGACAGTTTCAGCAGGCTGTCCAGCAGTCCGGCGGCGCGGAGGCGGGCGACGGGGATGCGGGAGATCAGGGCGCGCACCTCGTCGTCGTCGCCGGGCGCGGCCGGCTCGGGCTCCGGCCGCAGCCGCTGGAGGAGGTGGCCGGCGAGGGCGGCCGGGGTGGCGTAGTCGAAGATGAGGGTGGAGGGCAGCCGCAGTCCGCTGGCCGCGCCCAGGCGGTTGCGCAGTTCCACGGCGGCGAGCGAGTCGAAGCCCAGTTCGGTGAAGGCGCGGCGGGGTTCCACGGCGGCGGGCCCGGGGTGGCCGAGGACGGCGGCCACCTCGGTGCGGACCGCCTCCAGCACGGTGTGCTCGTGGTCGGCGGCGGGCAGGGCGGCCAGTCGTTCGCCGAGGGTGCGGGCGTGGTCGGCGCGGTCCGGGCGGGCGGTGGCGCCGGCCAGGGGCCGCAGCACGGCCGGGACGTCGTCGGCGCGGCGGCGCAGGGCGGCGGTGTCCAGCCGTACCGGGACCAGGGCGGGGGTGCCCGCGGCCACGGCGGCGTCGAACAGGTCCAGTGCCTCGTCCGGGTCGAGCGCGCCGATGCCGGTGCGTTCGATGCGCTGGACGTCGGCCGTGCCGAGCGCGGCGCCCATGCCGCCGCCGGACCACAGGCCCCAGGCGAGGGAGGTGGCGGGCAGGCCGAGGGCGGCGCGGTGGGCGGCCAGGGCGTCGAGGAAGGCGTTGGCGGCGGCGTAGTTGCCCTGTCCGGAGGCGTCGAGGGTGCCGGCGGCCGAGGAGAACAGCACGAAGTGGGCCAGTTCCCCGTCCCGGGTCAGGTCGTGCAGGTGCCAGGCGGCGTCCGCCTTGGGCCGCAGGACGGTGTCCAGCCGCGCCGGGGTCAGCGAGCCGATCAGGGCGTCGTCCAGGACGCCGGCGGTGTGCACGACGCTGTCCACGGGGTGCGCGGTGAGCAGGGCGGCGAGCGCGGCGCGGTCGGCGACGTCGCAGGCGACGAGGTCGGCCTCGGCGCCGAGGTCCGCGAGGTCGGCGCGCAGTGCGGCGGCGCCGGGCGCGTCGGGGCCGCGGCGGCTGGTCAGCACCAGGCGGGTGACGCCGTGCCGGGCGGCCAGGTGGCGGGCGACGAGGGCGCCGAGTCCGCCGGTGCCGCCGGTGACGAGGACGGTGCCCCACGGGCGGTCCGCGGTCTCGGTGTCGTCGGCGCGGACCAGGCGGGGCGCGTGGGCCGTGCCGTCCCGCCAGCGGACCTCGGGTTCCCCGGAGTCGAGGAGGGCGGCCAGCGCGGCCCGGTCGGGCACGGGTGCGTCGGGCGCGGCCCGCTCGACGAGGAGGATCCGGCCGGGGTCCTCGGCCTGTGCGGCCCGCACCAGCCCGTGCACCGCCGCGTCGGCGAGCGAGCCGCCGGTGAGGACCACGAGCACCGATCCGGCGTACCGGTCGTCGGCCGTCCAGGACTGGAGGACCTCCAGGGTGCGGCCGAGCGCGCCGCGCACGGCGCCGGGCACGTCTTCGGCGCGGGGAGCCGTCACGGGCAGGACCACCACGTCCGGTACCGGGGTGCCGAGGGCGTCCAGGCCGGGGTGGACGGGGGCGCCGAGGCCGAGGTCGTCGTCGCCGAGGACCGCCCAGCTCCGGCGGTCGGGGCGCCCGGCGGCCTCGGGCAGGGGTGCCTCGGTGACGGCGTAGAGGTGGCGGCGGCGCCGGGTGAGCCGGTCGGCGGTGACCGGCCGGGTGACGTAGGAGGCGACGGTGGCCAGGGGCCGGCCCTCGGTGTCCGCCAGCTCGATGCGGGTGCCGTCGGTGTGGCGGGTGACGCGGACCCGGGCGGTCAGGGACGCCTGGGCGTGCAGGGCGACCCCGGTCCAGGCGAAGGGCAGGGCGACGCCGTCGGACGGCCCGTCGGGCCCCGGTTCGCCGTCGAGCAGGGAGGTGACGTGCAGGGCGGAGTCCAGCAGCGCGGGGTGCAGGACGTGCCGGGCGGCGTCCTGGCCCGCCCGCGCGGGCAGTTCGAGGTCGGCGAGGAGGGTGTCGCCGTCCCGCCAGGCGGCCCGGACGCCCCGGAAGACGGGACCGTAGTCGTAGCCCTCGGTGTGCAGGCGCGGGTAGAGGCCGCCGACGTCGAGCGGAGTGGCCCCGGGCGGCGGCCAGGCACCGGCCGCGGGTGCGGGTGCGGGTGCGGGTGCGGAGTCGGTGAGGG
The DNA here is from genome assembly GCF_055569255.1 of Streptomyces sp. NPDC029296. Lineage (NCBI taxonomy): Bacteria > Bacillati > Actinomycetota > Actinomycetes > Kitasatosporales > Streptomycetaceae > Streptomyces > Streptomyces sp. NPDC029296. The sequence continues at coordinate 107,912 of NZ_JBVHXT010000022.1, read as the reverse complement.
TGCCGGTGGCGTGGTGGGTCCAGCCCTCGTCGGCGGGGGCGTGCTCGGCGCGGGAGTGGATCTCCACGGTGCCGTCGGCGCGGGCGGCGACCTGGAGGCGTACGGCGGTGTCCCCGGGCAGCGCCAGCGGGGCGTGCAGGGTCAGCTCGTCCAGGACGGGACGGCCGGTCAGGCGTCCGGCGTGCAGGGCGAGGTCGACGAGTGCGGCGCCGGGCACCAGGACCGTGCCCAGCACGGCGTGGTCGGCGAGGACCGGGTGGGTGGCGGTGGAGATCCGGCCGGTGAGCAGCACCCCGGCGTCTCCGGGCAGGTCCAGGCGGGCGCTGACCAGCGGGTGTCCGGCGGCGGCGAGCCCGTGCCCGGCGGCGTCGCCGGCGGTGACGGCGGGCGTGGGCAGCCAGTACCGCTGGTGGGCGAAGGCGTAGGTGGGCAGGTCGACCGGGCGCCCCGCGTACGTCCCGTACAGCGCGGCCCAGTCGACGTCGTGGCCCCGGGTGTGGACGGCGGCGAGGGCGGCGAGCAGGCCGGGCAGTTCGGCGGTGTCCTTGCGGGCGGCGGGGACGAAGGCGGTGTCCCCGGCGTCCGGCACGCAGTCGGGGCCGAGGGCGCTGAGCACGGGAGCGGCGCCGAGTTCGAGGAAGGTGCCGGTGCCCTGCGCGGCCAGCGTGGCGACCGCGTCGGCGAAGCGGACGGTCTCCCGTACGTGCCGTGCCCAGTAGTCGGCGGAGCCGAGGTCGGCGGCGGTGGCCGGGGCGCCGGTGAGGGTGGAGACGATCGGTATGGCCGGTTCGGCGGCCGGCAGAGCGGCCATGACGTCCCGGAAGGCGGCCAGCATGGGGGCCATGCGGGGCGAGTGGAAGGCATGCGAGACGCGCAGCCGGCGGGCGTCGGCGAAGTGCGCGGCGACCTCGGTGACGGCGTCCTCGTCGCCGGAGACGACCACGGCCCCGGGGCCGTTGACGGCGGCGATCGCGCACCGCTCGCCGTCCACCAGCGCGGCGGCCTCCTCCTCGGACGCCTGGACGGCGACCATCGCGCCGCCCGCGGGCAGGGCCTGCATGAGCCGGCCGCGGGCGGCGACGGCGGTGACGGCGTCCGGCAGCGACCACACGCCGGCGACGTACGCGGCGGCGAACTCGCCGACGGAGTGCCCGGCCAGCCGGTCGGGGCGCAGTCCGAAGGACTCCAGCAGCCGGTAGAGGGCCACTTGGGTGGTGAACAGGGCGGCCTGGGTGTAGGCGGTCTGCTCCAGGGTCCCGGGATCGTCGCCGAGGACGACCTCGGCGAGGGGCCGTTCGAGGTGCTTGTCGAAGAGCGCGGCGACGCGGTCGAAGTGTTCGGCGTAGACGGGGAAGGCGTCGTACCACTCGCGGCCCATGCCGGGGCGCTGGGCGCCCTGGCCGGAGAACAGGTAGGCCAGGTCGCCGTCGGTGGCGGTGCCCGTCACCAGCAGTCCGGGGGCCTCGGTGCCGTGGGCGAGGGCGTCCAGGGCGGTGGCTGCCCGGCCGGCGTCGGTGGCGAGGAGGACGGCGCGGTGCGGGTGGGTGGCGCGGGTGGTGGCGAGGGCCAGGCCGAGGTCGGCGGGGGCGGTGCCGGTCAGTTCCAGCAGCCGCCGGGCCTGGCCGCGCAGGGCCTCGGGTGAGCGCGCGGAGACGGGGAGGGCGAGGACCGGCGGGGCGGTGGCGGGGTCCGGCTCGGCGGGCTCGGGTGCGGGGAACTCCTCCAGGATCACGTGGGCGTTGGTGCCGCTGATCCCGAAGGAGGAGACGCCCGCCCGGCGGGGCCGGCCGGTCTCGGGCCACGGGCGCCGCTCGGTGAGCAGTTCCACGGCGCCGGTGCTCCAGTCGACCTGGTGCGACGGCGCGTCGACGTGCAGGGTCCTGGGCAGCACGCCGTGGCGCATCGCCATGACCATCTTGATGATCCCGGCGACCCCGGCGGCGGCCTGGGTGTGCCCCATGTTGGACTTGACGGAGCCCAGCCACAGCGGCTCCTCGCGGTCCTGGCCGTAGGTGGCCAGCAACGCCTGCGCCTCGATCGGGTCGCCCAGGGTCGTCCCCGTGCCGTGCGCCTCGACGGCGTCCACGTCGGCCGGGGTGAGCCCGGCGGCGGTGAGCGCGGCGCGGATGACGCGCTGCTGGGAGGGCCCGTTGGGGGCGGTGAGGCCGTTGGAGGCGCCGTCGGAGTTGACGGCGGAGCCGCGCACCAGGGCGAGGACCCGGTGGCCGTTGCGGCGGGCGTCGGAGAGGCGTTCCACGACGAGCATGCCGGCGCCCTCGCCCCAGCCGGTGCCGTCGGCCGCGGCGGCGAAGGACTTGCAGCGGCCGTCGGCGGCCAGTCCGCGCTGCCGGGCGAAGTCCACGAAGGTGTCCGGTGTCGACATGACGGTGACGCCGCCGACCAGGGCGAGGTCGCACTCGCCCTGCCGCAGCGCCTGGGCCGCCAGGTGCAGGGTGACCAGGGAGGAGGAGCAGGCGGTGTCGACGGTGACGGCCGGCCCCTCCAGGCCGAGGGCGTAGGCGACCCGGCCGGAGACGACGCTGCCGAGGCTGCCGTTGCCGAGGTAGGCGGCGAGGTCCTCGGGGACCTCGGCGAGCCAGGTGCCGTAGTCGTGGTACATGACGCCCGCGAACACGCCGGTGCGGGAGCCGCGCAGCCGGTGCGGGTCGATGGCGGAGCGCTCCAGGGCCTCCCAGGACACCTCCAGCAGGAGCCGCTGCTGGGGGTCCATGGCGGTGGCCTCGCGGGGGCCGATGCCGAAGAAGCCGGCGTCGAACTCGGCCGCGTCGTACAGGAAGGCGCCCTCGCGGGTGTAGGTGCGGCCGGGGGTGCCCGGCTCGGGGTCGTACAGCGCCTCGGTGTCCCAGCCGCGGTCCGCCGGGAAGCCGCCGACCGCGTCGACGCCGTCGGCGACGAGCCGCCACAGGTCCTCCGGGGAACGGACCTCGCCGGGGTAGCGGCAGCTCATGCCGACGATGGCGATCGGGTCGTCGTCCGGGGCGGTGCGGGCGGGGGCGGCGGAACTCTGATCGGGGTCGGGGCCGGCGCCGAAGAGGGTGTCGCGGATGTGGGCGGCCAGGGCGCGGGAGGTGGGGTGGTCGAAGACGAGGGTGGCGGGCAGCCGCAGCCCGGTGGCGGTGTTCAGCCGGTTGCGCAGTTCGACGGCGGCGAGCGAGTCGAAGCCGAGGTCGGTGAAGGCCCGGCCGGGGTCCACGGCGGACGGGCCGTCGTGCCGCAGTACGGCCGCGACCTCGGTGCGCACGAGGTCGAGCAGGGCGCGGTCGCGGTCGGCGGCGGGCAGCGCGGCGAGCCGTCCGTCGGTGACCGGCGCGGGGGCGGTGCCCGCGGTGGCCCGGCGGACGGGCGGGCGGACGAGGCCGGTCAGCAGCGGCGGCACGCCGTCGGGGCGGCGGCGGACGGCGGCGGTGTCGATCTCCACCGGGAGCAGGTGGGGGGCGCCGGAGCGGACGGCGGCGTCGAACAGTTCCAGGGAGCGGGCGGCGGACAGCCCGGGCACGCCGTAGGCGGCGATGCGCTCGCGGGCGGTGTCGTCCAGGGCGGCGCCCATGCCGGTGTCGGTGGCCCACAGGCTCCAGCCGAGGGAGGTGGCGGGCAGGCCGAGGGCGGCGCGGTGGGCGGCGAGGGCGTCCAGGTAGGCGTTGGCGGCGGCGTAGTTGCCCTGCCCGGCTCCGTCGAGGACGGCGGCGAGGGAGGAGAACAGCACGAAGCGGGCGAGCCGGCGGTCCCGGGTCAGTTCGTGCAGGTGCCAGGCGCCCAGGGCCTTGGCGTGGAAGACCTCGTCGACCATCGCGTCGGTGAGGGTGTCCACGACGCCGTCGCGGACGGTGCCCGCCGCGTGCACGACGGAGTCCACCGGGTGCCGCTCCAGCAGGCGGCGCAGTGCCTCGCGGTCGCCCGTGTCGCAGGCGGCGACGGTCACCTCGGCGCCCAGTGCGGTGAGTTCGGCGTGCAGGTCGGGCGCGGTGCCGCGGCGGCCGGCGAGCACCAGGCGGCGTACGCCGTGGGCGGCCACCAGGTGGCGGGCGAGGAGCGCGCCGAGGCCGCCGGTGCCGCCGGTGACGAGGACGGTGCCCCAGTCGGCCGCCGTCTCCTCGCCCGGGGGCCGCACGGTCAGCCGGGGCACGCTGAACGCGCCGTCGGCCAGGGAGAGTTCGGGTTCGCCGGTGGCGAGGACGCGGCGCAGGTCGGTCTCGGAGGGCAGCGTCTCGTGCTCGACCAGGACGTAGCGGCCGGGGTTCTCGGCCTGGGCGGAGCGGACCAGGCCGCGGACGGCCGCGTGGGCGGGACTGCCGGGCGGGGTGACGAGGACCAGCCGGGTCCCGGCGAGGCGTGTGTCGCCCTGCCACGTGCGCAGCAGGCCGAGGACGTGGCGGACCTGGGCGCACGCCTGTTCGGCGCCGGCGTCCGCCGGGCCGGGGACGCGGTACACGAGGGCGTCCGGGGCGGATCCGTCCCCCAGCGGCTCCGCGGCGTCCGTGAGGACGGCGGTCCGCAGGGGCTCGGTGGTCGCGGGCCGGGGGTACGGCCGCCAGTCCACGGCGTACAGGACGTCCTGGTCCGGTACGGGGCGGGAGGTCAGGGCCTCGACGGCGGCCACGGGGGCGCCGGCGGGGTCGGCGAGGTGTACGGCGATGGTGTCGCCGCCCCGGCGGGTGATCCGTACGCGCAGGGCGGTGGCGCCGGTGGCGTGCAGGGTGACGCCGGTCCAGGCGAACGGCACCAGCACCTCCGGGCGCGGCGGGGTGCCGAGGTCGGCGGCGTGCAGCGCGGCGTCGAGCAGCGCCGGGTGCAGGCCGAACGCGCCGGCGCCGGCGGCGGCGTCCTCGGGCAGGGCGACCTCGGCGTACACGTCGTCGCCGTGCCGCCAGGCGGCGCGCAGCCCCTGGAAGGCGGGTCCGTAGTCGTAGCCCTGTCCGGCGAGTCCGGCGTACACGCCGGTGGTGTCCAGCGGCCGGGCGTCGCGCGGCGGCCACTCGGTGAGCGGGGCCGGGGCGGGCGGGGCGGCGGCGGTGAGGACGCCCGTGGCGTGCTGCGTCCAGGGCGCGGCCCGGTCCGTGCGGCTGTGCACGGTGACGGTGCGCCGGCCGGTGGCGTCGGGTTCGCCGACGGCGACCTGCACGGCGATGTCCTCCTCGGCGCGCAGCACCAGCGGGGCGCCGAGGGTCAGCTCCTCCAGGGTGCCGGCGCCGGCGTGCTCGCCCGCGCGCAGGGCGAGTTCGACGAAGGCGGTGCCGGGGAGGAGCACCCGGCCGGCGATGACGTGGTCGGCGAGCCAGGGCTGCGCACGGGTGGAGAGACGGCCGGTGAGGACGACGCCCTCGGCGCCGACGGCGACGACGGCCGCCAGCAGCGGGTGGCCGGCGGGGAGCTGGCCGAGGCCGGTGGCGTCGGTGCCGGTGCGCTGCTCCAGCCAGAACCGGCGCCGCTGGAAGGGGTAGCCGGGCAGGTCGATCCGGTGCCCGCCGAGGCCGGCGAAGTGCCGCCGCCAGTCGACGGGGACGCCCCGGGCGTGGACGGTGGCCAGCGCGGCGAGGGCCTCGCGCGGCTCGGAGCGCTCGCGCCGCAGCACCGGCAGGAACGCGGTGCCGGGTGCGTCGGCGCAGTCGGGGCCCATGGCGGACAGCACGGCGTCCGGGCCGACCTCCAGGAAGGTGCGCACCCCGGCGTCGGCGAGGGAGCGGACGGCGTCGTGGAAGCGGACCTGTGCGCGGACGTGCTCCACCCAGTACTCGGGGTCGCGCAGTTCGGCGGTGACGGGGCCGCCGGTGACGGTGGAGACGATCGGCAGCCTCGGTTCGGCGTAGTCCAGGACGTGCGCGATCCGGCGGAACCCGGCCAGCATGGGGTCCATGAGCGGCGAGTGGAAGGCGTGGCTGACCCGCAGCCGCTTGGTGTCGTGGCCGCGGGCGGCGAGTTCGGCGGTGATCAGCTCCACGTCGGCCGCGTCGCCGGAGACGACGACGGCGGCGGGCCCGTTGACGGCGGCGATGCCGGTGCGGGCGGTGAGCAGGGGCGCCACCTCGTCCGCGGCGGCGCGTACGGCGGCCATGGCGCCGCCCTCGGGCAGGGCCTGCATCAGCCGGCCGCGGGCGGCGACCAGGATCGTGGCGTCCTGGAGGGTGAGGACGCCCGCGACGTGGGCGGCGGCGATCTCGCCGACGGAGTGCCCGGCGAGGTGGTCCGGGGCGAGGCCCCAGCTCTCCAGCAGCCGGTACAGGGCCACCTCCACGGCGAACAGGGCGGGCTGCGCGTACTCGGTGCGGTGCAGCAGCTCCGCCTCGGGGGTGCCGGGGCCGGCGAACAGGATCTCCTTGAGCGGCCGGTCGAGCTGGAGGTCGAAGTGGGCGCAGACGTCGTCCAGGGCGTCGGCGAACACCGGATGGGCGGCGGCGAGTTCGCGGCCCATGCCGGGGCGCTGGCTGCCCTGCCCGGTGAACAGGAAGCCGAGTTCGCCGTCGGCGCGCGGGGTGGGCGGGGTGGTCCCGGAGGCCAGGCCGTCGAGGGCGGCGCGGAGTTCGGCGCGGTCGGCGGCGAGGAGGACGGCCCGGTCGGGCAGCGCGGCCCGGGTCGTGGCCAGCGAGTGGGCGAGGTCCAGGAGATCGGCCTCGGCCGCCAGCGGCAGCAGGTCGGCGGCGCGGGCGCGCAGGGCGGCCTCGCCCCGGGCGGACAGGACGAACGGCAGCGGTGTCCCGGCGGGTGGGGCGGGACGCGCGTCCGGACCGGGCGCACGGACCTCGGGCCGGGGCTCGGGCTCGGGTTGTTCGAGGATGACGTGCGCGTTGGTGCCGCTGACGCCGAACGAGGACACCCCGGCCCGCCGGGCCCGGCCGGTGTCGGGCCAGGCGCGCGGCGCGGTGACGAGTTCCACGGCCCCGGAGGACCAGTCGACGTGCGGGGTGGGCGCGTCGACGTGGAGGGTGGCCGGCACCTGTCCGTGCTCCATGGCGAGGACGGTCTTGATCAGGCCGGCGGCACCGGCGGCGGCCTGGGTGTGCCCGAGGTTGGACTTGACGGAGCCGAGCAGCAGCGGCGCGCCGGCGGGCCGGTCCTGGCCGTAGGTGGCGAGCAGCGCGGTGGCCTCGATGGGGTCGCCGAGCCGGGTGCCGGTGCCGTGCGCCTCGACCACGTCGATGTCGGCGGCGGTGAGGCCGGCGTCGGCGAGCGCCCGGCGGATCAGCCGCTGCTGGGCGGTGCCGCTGGGTGCGGTCAGGCCGTTGGAGGCGCCGTCCTGGTTGACCGCCGAGCCGCGCACCACGGCCAGCACCCGGTGGCCGTTGCGGCGGGCGTCGGAGAGCCGTTCCAGGACGAGCACGCCGACGCCCTCGGCGAATCCGGTGCCGTCGGCGGTGGCGGAGAACGCCTTGCAGCGTCCGTCGGGGGCGAGGCCGCGCTGCCGGCTGAAGGCGGTGAACACCCCGGGGCCGCCCATGACGGCCACGCCGCCGGCGAGCGCGAGCGAGGACTCGCCCTGCCTGAGCGAGCGGCACGCCAGGTGGACGGCGACCAGGGCGGCGGAGCAGGCGGTGTCCACCGTGACCGCGGGCCCCTCGGTGCCCAGCACGTAGGCGACGCGGCCGGATATGACGCTGTTGGCGTTCCCGGCGAGGAGATAGGCGTCCAGGCCGTCCGGGGCGTCGTGCAGGCGCGGGCCGTACTCCTGGATCTCGGCGCCGAGGAACATGCCGGCCGGGGTGCCGCGCAGCGCCGTGGGGTCGATGCCGGCGTCCTCCAGGGCCTGCCAGGAGGTCTCCAGCACGAGCCGCTGCTGCGGGTCCATGCCGAGCGCCTCGCGGGGGCTGATGCCGAAGAAGTCGGCGTCGAACTCGGTGGCGGTGTCGAGGAATCCGCCGCTGCGCACGTACGTGCTGCCGGGCACCTCGGGGTCCTCGTGGTAGAGGGCGTCCAGGTCCCAGCCGCGGTCGCGGGGGAAGCCGGTCAGCACCTCGCCGCCCTCGGTGAGCAGCCGCCACAGGTCGGCGGGCGAGGCGATGCCGCCGGGGAAGCGGCAGCCCATGCCGACGACGGCGACCGGTTCGCCGGGGTCCGGGTCACCGGCCGGCTCGGCGGGGGTGTCCGGGGTGCCGTGGACCTCGGCGAGCAGCCGGGCCGCGAGGTCCTGGACGGTCGGGCAGTCGTAGGCGAGGCCGACCGGCAGGTCGAGGCCGGTCAGCGCGGTCAGCCGCCGGTGCAGGTCGACCGCGGCGAGCGAGTCGAGTCCCTGTGCGGCGAGGGGCGCGGACGCGTCGAGCGGGGCCGGCGTGCCCGGCCGGGCCGTCTCGATCGCCTCGGCCACGGCCGTGCGCACGAGGTCGGTCACCAGCGCGCGGTGCCGGGAGGGGACGGCCGTGGCGAGCCGTCGTGCCAGAGCTGAGTCGGATCCGGGCCCGTTCATCCACGCATCTCCACTTTCGGCCGACACCGGTTTTCCTCACCTTTTTCCACACCGTAGTGACGGCCTTCGAAAGGCCACACCCTTAACCACCCCTAGGGGTGGGCGGATTCGACGGCCCGGGTGTTCCGGGGGTCGTGTCCGTCGAACGAACGGCGTACGTAGGACAGGGAATCGAGCAGTTCCGCGGCGGTGACGGCGTGGGCCGGGCGTACGTCGGCGATGCCGTTCAGCGGCATCCTGCCGATGTCGGTCCAGGCCAGCCGGCCGTCCGCGGCGATATGACTGCGGCTGAATCCGGCGTTGTCCGGATGCAGACAGTAGGGCACGTCGAGCAGTCCCTCGGCGAATGCCGTCAGCAGGGCACCGCCGAGGTCGTCGTCCAGTTCCAGGACGGCGTTCACCAGGGCGGACGCCTCGGCGTAGGTCTGGGTGCCGGTGGCGTCGACCGGGGCGCGCGGGGTGCGGGCGGCGATCTCGGCCGCGTATTCCAGGGCGGCCACGTTCTCGGCCACGGTGGGAATGCGGCGGGATTCCGCGACGGTTTTCACGATGAGCCGTTCCGAGCCGCTGGCGACGGCGAGTTCGGCCGCTTTCCCGAGCAGTCGGTAGGCGCCCTGTTCCGTTTCCGGATACAGGCCCATGTAGGCGTAGACGACGACATGCCATTCGGCGTCCGGCAGGTGGTGCGCGCACAGGCGGCGCAGCGCGGCCACCGCTTCGGCGTCCTGGCCGGGATGGGTCTGCTGGGCGTAACTGACGGAAATGCTGCGGATGCCGTGCCGGTGGAAGAACAGCGCCTCCAGCACGCTGACGGCGACGAGCAGGCTCGGCGGGCACAACTGGCCGAGGACACAGCCGCCGAAGGTCTCCAGGTGCGGTTCGCCGCCCGACTCCCGGCGGGCGGCGAGCAGTTCGCAGGCGTCCGACCAGTGGGCGACGGACGCGCGCAGCGGCACCCGGCCGTAGGGCAGGCAGTAGGAGACCGGGCCGCCCTCGGAGGCGTCGAGCCCGACGGCGGTCAGCGCCCGGAAGATGTCCCGGGGCGCGGCGGAGCCGTGCCGGACCTGGACCGGGAAGCCGGGGCCGTGGATCCCGTCGAGGACGGCCGCGGTGGTGGCCGCGTCGTGGCTCACGATCGGGTAGCCGTTGAGGGCCACGTCCTCCAGGACGGCCAGGCGCGCCGACTCCAGGTCGCCGACCCGGGTGTAGCTGTCCAGGGTGATCGTGCCGACGGTGGTCGCCCGCGCGTTCCGGGTGGCGAGCAGCCCGGAACGCATCCGCCGCGGGCTGCTCATCCCCATCCGGGGCTGCACCACCAGGTGGCCGGCGTCGTGAGCCCGGCGCACGAACGCGCCGAACCCGCCGCCGGTCACACCAGGGCCCGCTGCGGCAGCGCGCCGAGCATCCGCCGGAAGGCGGCGACGCCCTCGGCGCTGTCGTCGAACACCGCGTCGTACCCGGCGGCGCGCAGCGCGGCCACCTCCTCGGTGCCCGCGGGCCCGGCGATGCCGAGCTTGCCGCCGATGACGGCGGGCACCGCGGCGAGGCCGGGGTGTTCGCGCAGCCGGGTGACGGTCCGCATGCCGTCGTGGTAGCCGTGCCCGTTGACGCTGCTGACCACGATGAGCGCGGGGCGGTGCGCGAGGGCCTCGGCGATGAGCAGGTCCTCGGGGACGCACGGGCCGAGGTTGACCACGCGGTGCCCGTGCTCCTCCAGGAGGAGCTGGAGGTAGACGAGGTTCCAGGTGTGGGAGTCGGAGATGCCGCCGGCCACCAGCACGGGCCGGTCGCCGGGGCCGGGGAAGGTCGGGGAGGGGCTCATCACAGGGCCTGTCCGTGGTCGTAGGTGCGGGTGTGCTCGATGCGGGAGACGGACACGAGGTCGTCGCCGCGTACGACGATCTCGGCGGGCGCGGGCCGGCCGAGGAACATCAGCAGGCTGGCCGTGGGGCCGTAGGCGCCCGCGTTGGGGACCGTGAGCAGGTCGCCGGGGGCGAGCGCGGGCAGCGGGACGCCCCGGCCGAGCAGGTCGCCCGGGGTGCACAGCGGTCCGGCCAGGCTCGCCGGGGTGCCGTCGGCGCCCACGGACTCGTGGGGTTCGACGGACACGGGCAGGATGCGGCCGAGCCCGGACATGCCCCCGAAGGTGTTGATGCCGGCGTCGACGACGAGGTAGCGGTGGTCGCGGCTGTCCTTGACGTTGACGACGGAGGTGAGCAGGGTGCCGCTGTCGGCGACCAGGTAGCGGCCCGATTCGCAGGCGACCTGGGGGGCGCCCGCGCGCCAGCCGGGGAAGTGCTCGTCCAGCGCCCGCGCGAGGGCGTCGCGCAGTTCGCCGTAGACGGGCCGGGTGCCCTGCACGGCGTAGGGCGCGGCGAATCCGCCGCCGATGTCGAGGAAGCGGAAGGTGACGCCGAGGGCCTCCTGGAGGGCGGCGGCGGTGGCGACGGTGTGCCGGAACTCGGCGATGAGGCTCGCCTCGTCCTTGGCGTTGCTCAGCGGGAAGAAGTGCAGTCCGGCGACGCGGGTGCCGGGGACCTCGCGCAGTTCGGCGGCGAGGTCGGGCAGGGTCTCGCCGTCGAAGCCGAACTGCGAGGGCACGCCGGTCATGCGGATGCCGGTGGCCGCGGCGCCGGTGGCGTTGTTGACGCGGAGCAGGCAGTCGGCGGTCAGGCCCAGCCCGAGCGCCGTCTCGCCGATGCGGCGCAGGTCGCCGGGGGACTCGGCGGAGAACAGGCGCACGCCCCGGGCCAGGGCCTCGGTCAGTTCCCCGGTGGTCTTGCCGGGTCCGGTGTACAGGACGCGGTCGCCGGCGAACCCGGCGCGCAGGACGGCGTCGAGTTCGCCGACGGAGCTGATCTCGGCGCGGCAGCCGCCGGCCCCCAGCTCGCGCAGCAGTTCGGGGTGGGGGTTGGCCTTGGCGGCGTAGAACACCTCGACCTCGGCGGGCAGCGCGGCGAACAGGTCGTCGCGGGCCGCGGCCACCCGGTCCAGGTCGTAGACGTAGGCCGGGGTGCCGAAGCGCTCGGCCAGCTCGGTGGCGGACACGCGGTGGTCGCGGCCGGCCGGTTCGGTGGCGGTCACGCGGGGGTTCCTTCCAGGAGGCGGGCGAGCGCCTTGCGGTCGTGCTTGCCGTGCGGCGTGAGCGGCAGTTCGCCGACGATCCGGCTCACGGCGGGCACCTTGGCGGGCTCCAGCCGCAGCGACAGTTCCTTCAGCAGGGTGTGCGGGTCGATGTCGCCCTCGGCGAACACCGCGAGGGGGCGGTCCTCGGCGGGCGGCAGGACGGCGGCGGCGCGGACGCCGGGGACGTCGGCGGCGGCGGCCTCGATCTCGGTGGTGCTCATGCGGACGCCCTTGTGCTTGAACATGTCGTCGCGGCGGCCCTCGTAGTACAGGAAGCCGTCCTCGTCGACGTGGCCGAAGTCGCCGGTGTGCAGCCGCAGTCCGCCGTCGGGGGCGGGGCGGAAGGCGCGGGCGGTCTGCTCCGGGGCCCGCCAGTAGCCGGGCATGACGTGCGGTCCCTCGACGACGATCTCGCCGGTCCGCCAGGGCGGCAGCGGCCGGCCCTCGTCGTCCACGACGAAGGCGCGGGTGCCGGGCAGCGGGCGGCCGACCGAGCCGGGCTTGGCGTCCTGGAGGGCGGGCGGCAGCACGGAGACGCGTTTGCACTCGGTCTGCCCGAACTGGACGACCACCTCGGCACCGGGGAACGCCGTGCGCAGGGCGTCGGCGGTGGACTTCGGCAGCGCGGCACCGGTGTTGGTGAACAGCCGCACCCGGGACGCACGGGCCGGTTCGCGTTCGGCGAGGGCGCAGATCATGGTGGCCAGGGACGGCACGATCGGGACGACGGTGGCGCCGGTCTCCCGGATGCGGCGCAGCAGCACCAGGTCCGAGTCGCCGTCGGCGAGGACGAGTTCGCTGCGGCCGGCGGCGGTGAGCAGCACCTTGTACAGGCCGTAGTCCCAGGAGATGGGGAAGCGGCAGAACACCACGTCGTCGGGGCGGTAGCCGAGTTCGAGGTTGATGGCCTCGGTGGCGAAGACCATCCGGCCGTGCGGGCAGATGACCGCCTTGGGCGCGGCGGTGGAGCCGGAGGTGTAGACGAGGACGGCGATGTCATCGGCGCCGACCGGGGTCTCGGCGGGCCGCTCCCCGCGCTCGCGCAGCGCGGTGATCTCCCGCCAGGCCGGGCCGAGCCCGCGGACGGGCACCTGACCGGCGAGGGCGCCGATCCGGTCCACGGCCGTGTCGGCGACGACGATCAGCGCGGGTTCGGCGTTCTCCACGACCGCCCGCAGGTGGTAGTCCTTCATGCCGGTGTTGACGGGGACGAGGACCGCGCCGCACCGCGCGGTGCCGTACAGCAGCGCAACGAGTTCCCGGGTGCTGGGCAGCTGGACCAGGACCCGGTCGCCGGGGCCGATGCCGGCCGACCGCAGCCAGGCGTGGACGGCGTGGCTGTGGGCGGCCAGTTCCCGGTACGTCCAGCGGCCCGTGGCGTCGGTGACCGCCGGGGCGTCGGGGCGCTCGGCGGTGGCCTCGTCGAGCAGGTCGTGCACCCGGGCGTCGGTGCGGGCCGGCACTGTCGGTTGACCGTTCACTGCGACTCCTGCCGCCTTTCGTGTGTGCCTCCGGCGGGCTGCCGCATGGCCGCGGCCCGGGAGGCGAGCTTCCTGCGATCGGTCTTGCGGTTGGCGTTGAGCGGGAGGGCGTCCAGGTGGTGGTAGGCGCGCGGGACGACGGCGGCCGGCAGCAGCGCGCGCAGATGGCGGGCGAGCCGCGCGGGCGCGACGGGGGTGCCGGTGTGGAAGACGGCGAGTTCCACGGTGCCGTCCACGGGCACCGCCACGGTCACGGCGTCCTCGACGCCGGGACAGGTGCGGGCGGCGGCGTCCACCTCGGCCAGCTCCACCCGGATGCCGTGCACCTGGACCTGTGCGTCCTTGCGGCCCAGGTAGTGCCATCCGCCGTCGTCGGCGCGCCGGACCCGGTCGCCGGTGCGGTAGTAGCGCCGGCCGTCGCGCTCCAGGAACCGCCCGGCGTCGTCCGCCGGGTCGAGGTAGCCCGGGGTCGACTGGGGCCCGGCGATGCACAGTTCGCCCTCGTCACCCGTGCTGGGCGCGCCGGAGGGGTCGAGCAGCAGGGTGTCGTGGCCGGGGTGGACGGCGCCGATGGGCACCATGTCGTTCGGCTGGCGGCCGGGTGTCCAGCGGTGCGCGGTGATGGTGATGGTCAGCTCGGTGGGGCCGTAGAGGTTCTCCAGCGCGGCGCCCGGCGCGGCGGCGGCCCAGTCCTCGGCGTCCTTGCAGCCGAGCGCCTCCCCCGCGAAGAAGCTCCAGCGCAGCGGGGCCAGGGCGCCCGGTGCGAGCCCGCCGGTGCGGCGCACCAGGGTGATCGCGCTGGGCGTGGAGAACCAGACGGTCATCCGCTGCTCGGCCACGAACTCCGGCAGGTGCGCGTAGGCCCGGGGCGGTACGGGGACGACGGCGGCGCCGGCGCCCCAGGCGCAGAACAGGTCGAACATCGCGCAGTCGAAGTTGAGGTCGAAGGTCTGCGAGAAGACGTCGTGCGGCCCGAAGTCGTAGCGCCGGTCGAGCAGGCCGAAGTAGTGGGCGGTGTTGGCGTGGGTGACCGGGACGCCCTTGGGCCGGCCGGTGGAGCCCGAGGTGAACAGCACGTAGGCGATGTCGGAGGGCCGGGTGGGCTGGGGTGCCTTCAGGGCGCTGTCCGGGTCGAGGGCGAGGGCGGGCATCGGCTGCCCGCCGGGCGCGAACAGCGTCGGCAGCCGTACGCCGTCCTCGTGCAGCGCGGTCAGGGCGGGCAGGGCGTCGTCGTCGGCGAGCAGCGCGCCCACCCCGGCGGCCTCGATCATCCGCCGGGTGCGGGCGGCGGGGAAGGCCGGCTGGAGGGGGACGACGGTGACGCCGCTGTACAGGCCGGCCAGCAGCGAGACGTACGCCGTGGGTCCCTTGCCGGCCAGCACCCCCACGGCGGGCGGCCGGCCGGGGAGCCCGGCGAGCAGTGAGCCGGCCCGGACCAGGGCGTGTTCGTGCAGTTCGCGGTAGGTGAGCTCGACGCCGTCGGCGCGCAGCGCGGGCCGGTCGGGGGCGAGGGCCAGGCCGCGCGCGAACCGGCCGGACAGCGTGCCGTCCACGGTGGGGTCCACGGTGGCCGCCCCGTCAGCCCGCGGTGCTCTGCTGCAGCATGCCGCGCAGCGTGTCCCACAGGACGCCGGCGGTGCGGAAGGTGTCCATGGTCAGCGCGCTGTCGCGGAAGCGGACCTGGTAGTCCTCCTCCAGCGTGCCGAGCAGCTGGACGGTGCCGAGGGAGTCCAGGCCGAGGTCCTTCAGGTCGGACTCCGGCGTCAGCTCCTCCTGCGGGGGGAGGAACGGCAGGAAGGGGCGGAGTATCTGTTCGAACCGGTCGTCCCACATGGGGCCTCCAACGAGTCGGGCGGGGATCAGGCGGCGCGGGTACGGCGCCGGGGGGTCATGGCCAGCCGCGGCTGGGCCGCGACGACGTCGAACTGGCGGGTCGTGCACGGCACCCGGCCGAACAGGCTGTCGGGTCCGGCGACGCACATCCGGCGGGCGCCGGCGTCCTTCAGGGCCGTGGTGACGCTCGGCCAGTCCATCGGGTGGTCGAAGCCGTCGAGGAGCATGGTGCGCACCTCCTCGCCGGTGCGCAGGAGCCGGCCGTCCTGGTCGGCGACGACGGGCAGCCGGGGGTCGGCGAAGGCGTAGCGGGACACCACCTCGCGGTCGGCCTTCGCGCGCAGCGACGCGAACGCCGAGGCGTGCATGGGGGGCCGCATGGTGTACAGGGGGAGGCTGCCGAGGGCGCGCAGCCGCTCCTGGAACCAGGGCACGCGGTGTTCGGAGAGGGAGAGCATGTAGAAGCCGTCGTCGATGTGACAGGAGATCTCGTGCCACTCCCCCGCCTCGTCCAGTTCGGCGAGGATCGCGTCGAGGCCGTCGCGCGGGGCGCGGACGAAGGACAGGGTGACGACGTCCTTGTGCTCGGTGGCGAAGTACTCCTCCAGGCAGCGGGCGATCTCCGCGGTGAGGCGGACGGCGTCGGGGAGTTCCAGGGCGCCGGTGTAGGCGAGGGCCGCCTTCTCGCCGAAGCTGGGTCCGGCGACGATGCCGGGTTCCACGCCGAGGTGTTCCTCGGCCCAGTGGGCGCAGGCGAGGCAGTTGACGAGGAACGCGACCTGGGCGGCCTCCGAATAGTCGCCCGGGGAGGTGCGGAAGGCGTCCACGAGGGAGTAGCCGAGGGCCTCGTCGGCGACGGCGACCAGGTCCCGGGCGATGGGGTTCGCCACCATGAACCTGCCCACCTCGGCGAACGGGACGGGTCCCATGCCGGGGAAGACGAGGGCGGTGTCGTGTGCCATGGCCAGGTCCCCTTTCACAGGCTCTTGAGGAAGTCGGTCAGCACCGCGCGGAACCGCTCGGGTTCCTCCAGGTGCGGAAGGTGGCTGGACTCCTCGAAGATCTCCCAGCGGGCCCCGGGGATCTCGTCGTGGTACGGCTGGACGACGGCCGGTGTGGCCTCGTCGTGGCGTCCGCTGATCAGCAGGGTCGGGATGCGGATGCGGTGCAGGTCGCCGACGATCGACCAGTCTTTCAGGGAGCCGATGACGTGGAACTCGTTGGGGCCGTTCATCGCGTAGTAGACGGTGGGGTCGTTGTAGATCTCCATGAACGAGGACAGGAAGTCCCGGGGCCAGGGCGTCACCCGGCACACGTGGCGGTCGTAGAAGACCCGCATCGCGGCGAGGTACTCCTCGCTGTCGTAGGTGCCGGCCGCCTCGTGCCGCCGCAGGGTGTCCTCCACCTCCGGCGGCAGTGCGGCGCGCAGCCGGGCCATCTCCTGCAACCACAGCGGGTAGGAGGCGGGCGCGTTGGCCACGACCAGTCCGCGCAGGCCGGGCGGGGCGGTCATCGCGTGCCGGGCGCACAGCGGGCCGCCCCAGCTCTGGCCGAACAGCACATAGTCGTCGGCGATCCCCAACCGCTGAACCAGGTTGGCCAGTTCGGCCTCGAACAGCTCGACGGTCCAGAACCCGGGGTCCTGGTCCGGGAGATGGGTCGAGCCGCCGTTGCCGAGCTGGTCGTAGTGGACGACGGGCCAGCCGTCCTCGGCGAGGCGGGCGAGCGGCAGCAGGTAGTCGTGGGTGCTGCCGGGCCCGCCGTGCACGACGACGACCGCCGGGCGTCCCGCGCCCGGCTCACCGGTCACCCGGTACCAGGTCCGGTACTCCCCGAAGGGGACGGTGCCCTTCGCGCTGGCTTCCGGGGACACGCTGATCACCTCTGCTCGCTGCGGGACGGGACGGCGCCGGGCGCGGACCCCGGCCGGGACCGGGAGGGCCGGGGCGCGGCGCCCCCGCCGTCTCCGCCGTGGTCCGCAGCCGACGCTAACGGCCCCCGCCCCGCCACCAGACCCCTAACCGCCCCTAGGCGGTCCGGGGGGACTGGGGGCGCATGGGGGTGGGGGGCGGGGTGGGGTGGGGTGGGGTGCCTGCGGCGGCGTGGGAGAGGGAGGCGGGTGGGGGTGGGTACCGGTGACGTGGGAGGGGAAGGCGGGTGAGGGGGTGCCGGCCCCAAGCGGAGCAACGGCGACGGAGTGCCGGCCGCGCGGGAGCAGCGGCGACGGAGTGCCGGCCGCACGGGGGCAGCGGCGACGGAGTGCCGGCCGCGCGGGGGCAGCGGGGACAGGCGACCGACGGCGCGGGGAGGGAGCGGGGACGGACGGCCGGCGGCGCGCGGACGGGGGGGCCGGCGGCACGCAGGCAACGGGCGACCGACGGCACGCGAACGGCGGGCGACGGGATGCCGGCGGCACGCGGAGCCTCGGGAGTGGGATGCCGGTGGCACCCGGGGTGACGGACGACGGAGTCGAGGCGGCACGCGAAGCGACAGGCGACGGGACCAGCCGGGCCCTGGCGACGAGCACCGGCCCCGCAGTACCCGGGGTGGCGGATGACGAGGCATCCGCGGCGGGCACAGGGCACCGGCGGCGCCCGGGTTCACCGGCCGTACCGCGCCGCCGCCGTTCGGGACCAGCGGAGGCACCCCACCGACGGCACCCGGGGCAACCGGGGTGTCCGGGGCATCCACAACACCAGCCCCGCCCCGCCGGCACCCAAGACACCGGCCGCACCCCACCGACGGCACCCGGGCGCCGGCCGCCCCGCACCGCACCGCACCGCACCAACGGCATCCGGGGCACCAGCCGCACCCCATCGGCAGCGCCCGACACCCCGACGGCGCCCGGGACACCGGGTGAAGCCGGCCGCGTCGGCCATCCCGGCCCCCGCCACCCCCTAGGGCCTGTCTGACAATTCGCGTCGTCGCCCGAAGGGCGGCCGCGCGGCGTCAGGTGCGTGCTCTGGGGGTCCCCCCGGCCGAAGGCTGGGGGAGTGTCGGCCCCAGGCCCTCGTACTGGACGTACTCGGGTCCGGGGCCGGTGCGGCGAGTGGGGGTGCCCCCTGCTCGAAGAGCTTGGGGGAGCGTGCATGGCGTCGCGCGGCAGACGGGAATTGTCAGACAGGCCCTAGGGGCGGCTAGGGGTTGGGTCCCGTCGGCGTGGCTGCCTAGCGTGCGGGGGACGGCCGACGGCGCCGCACGGCGCCGCGCCCGGGGCGGACCCGGCGTCGGCGCGTCCCGTTCCCTCCCGTGCGAAGAGGACATGATGACTGCACCTGCCGAACCGGCCGACCAGGCCGCGCCGCCGGACTTCCCGATGCGGCGGGCCTGTCCCTTCAGCCCGCCGGCCGCCTACGCCGAGCTGCGCGAGACCGCCCCCGTCTCCCGGGCCCGGCTGAAGGTCAACGGCAAGCCCGCCTGGCTGGTCACCCGGCACGACCTGTACAAGAAGCTGCTGGGCGACGAGCGGGTCAGCGCGAACCTGAAGCTGCCCGGCTACCCCCTCCAGGTACCGGTGCCGGACGAGATCCTCCAGTCGGTGCCGCTGACGTTCCTGTCCATGGACCCGCCGGACCACACGGTGCAACGGCGCATGCTGGCCCCGGAGTTCAGCGTGCGCCGGATGCGCGAGCTGCGCGGCCGGGTGCAGCAGATCGTGGACCGGCAGATCGACCACATGCTGGAGAAGGGCGCGGACGGCCCGGTCGACCTGGTCACCTCGCTCGCGCTGCCGGTGCCCTCCCTGGTGATCTGCGAACTCCTCGGCGTGCCCTACGAGGACCACGGCCGGTTCGAGGAGTGGGCGTGGGCCATCATGAACCACGACATCAGCGAGGAGGACCGGGGCCGCGCCCACTACGAGCTGGACCGGTACGTGGACGGGCTGGTCACCGCCAAGGAGAGCGAGCCCGGCGACGACATGATCAGCCGGCTGATCGAGTTCAACCGGCAGACCCCCGCCGTGGAGCACTCCGACATCGTCAGCATGTCCAAGCTGATGCTGGTCACCGGCCACGAGACGACCGCCAACATGATCGCCCTCGGTGTGCTGGCCCTGCTGGAGCACCCGGAGCAGCTGGCCGCCGTCCGCGCCGAGCCGGAGCTGATGCCCCGGGCGGTGGAGGAGCTACTGCGCTTCTTCTCCATCTCCGACGCGGGCACCGCGCGCGTCGCCCTGGAGGACATCGAGCTGGGCGGGGTGACCATCCGGGCCGGTGAGGGCGTCCTGCCGCTGAACAACGCGGCCAACCACGACGCGCGCGTCTTCCCCGACCCCGACCGCCTGGACGTGCGCCGCGAGGCCCGCAGCCAGCTGGCGTTCGGCTACGGCGTCCACCAGTGCATCGGCCAGAACCTGGCCCGCATGGAGCTGGACGTCGTCTACTCGACGCTGCTCGCCCGCGTCCCGACGCTGCGCCTGGCCGCCCCGGTGGAGGAGCTGCGGTTCAAGGACGACGCGATCGTCTACGGCCTGTACGAGCTGCCCGTCACCTGGTGACACCCCGCCCCGCCGCCCCGACCCCTCCCCCGCCGTCACCGACGTCCGAAAGGCAGCCATGACCCAGTCCGCCGACGCCGCACCCGAGACGGAATCGCCGCTGGTGCGGTTCCCGCTGCGCCGCACCTGCCCGTTCTCCGAGCCGCCCGAGTACGCCGGGATGCGCGCCGACCAGCCCGTTTCCCGGGCCGCGCTGAAAGTGAACGGCAAGCCGGCCTGGCTGGTCACCCGGCACGAGCACGTCCGGCAGGTGCTGGGCGACAGCCGGGTCAGCTCCAATCTGAAACTGCCGGGCTACCCGCACCAGTTCCACATCCCCGAGGAACTGCTGGCGCAGGTCCGGCTGATGATGCTGAACATGGACCCGCCGGAGCACACCGCCCACCGGCGCATGCTCATACCGGAGTTCACCGCCCGGCGGGTGCGCGAGCTGCGCCCGCGGATCCAGCAGATCGTGGACGACCACGTGGACGCGATGCTGGCGGCGGGCGGCCCGGTGGACCTGGTCACCGCCCTGGCGCTGCCGGTGCCCTCCCTGGTGATCTGCGAACTGCTCGGCGTGCCCTACGAGGACCACGCGCGGTTCGAGGAGTGGTCGGCGGCGATGATGAACCACGACCTGAGCCCGGAGGAGTACGGCGCGGCCGTGCAGGCCCTGGACACCTATCTCGACCAGCTGGTCACCCTGAAGGAGAAGGAGCCGGGTGACGACCTCATCAGCCGGTTCCTGGAGAAGAACCGCGCCGAGCAGGTCGCCGACCACACCGACGTGGTGACGATGGCCCGGCTGATGCTGGTCGGCGGCCACGAGACCACCGCCAACATGATCGCGCTCGGGGTGCTGGCCCTGCTGCGGCACCCGGACCAGATGGAGGCGCTGCGGGCCGATCCGTCGCTGCTGCCGAACGCCGTGGAGGAGTTGCTGCGCGTCTTCTCCATCTCCGACTCCGGCACCGCCCGGGTCGCGGTGGAGGACATCGAGGTCGGCGACGTCACCATCCGCGCCGGCGAGGGCATCCTCGCGCTGAACAACGCGGCCAACCACGACGAGTCGGTCTTCCCGGACCCGGACACGCTGGACATCCGCCGCGCGGAGGCCCGCGGCCATCTGGCCTTCGGCTACGGCGTCCACCAGTGCATCGGTGCCAACCTCGCCCGGGTGGAGCTGGAGGCGGTCTACGGCACGCTGCTGCGGCGCGTCCCCGGCCTGCGGCTGGACGCCGACGTGGCGGAGCTGCGGTTCAAGGACGACGCCATGGTCTACGGCGTCTACGAACTCCCCGTCACCTGGTGACGGCCGAGCAGGACGGAGCGTCCCTGATGCGTGTCACCACCGAACGCGACCGGTGCGTGGGCTCCGGCCAGTGCGCGATGCTGAGCCCGGAGGTGTTCGACCAGGACGCCGACGGCCTGGTCACCCTCCTGCGGGAGGAGCCGGCCGAGGACCTGCGCGAGCAGGTCGTGCAGGCGGCCGAGCTGTGCCCGTCCCGTTCGATCCGCGTGCACGGCTGAACCCACTCGACGGCGGTGGGACCGGGTGGCCCGGTCCCGCCGCCGTCGGCCTATCGGGGGTCCGCGGGGCGCGGTCCCGCGAGGGACCGGGCCTGCTCCAGGAAGCGGGGCAGCCACTGCTCGTAGGAGACCCCCTGGAGGAACTGCAGGGCCGCCTCCGCGTCCGCGCCGACCACCGTGTGCAGCCCGGTGGCGGGGTCGTCGGCGGCGGCGAGCACGGCCCGGGCCGCCTCGGCGCAGTCGGCGGCGCCTTCCGCGACCCGGGCGAGGAACCGGTCCAGCCAGGCGTGGTCCGCGGCGTAGGGGCCGCTCCCGGACGGCTGCCCGCCGGCGGCGCCGGCCAGGGAGGCCCGCTGGATGGCGGTGGCGAAGCTGCCCGGCTCCAGGCACACCACGCGGATGCCGTACGGCTGGACCTCCGCGTACAGGGCCTCGCTGAGCGCGCCCAGGGCGGCCTTGCTCGCCGCGTAGAACCCGCCGTGCGGCACGGCGAAGGTGCGGGCGGCGAGCGAGGAGACGTTGACGATGACGCCGGAGCCCCGGGCGCGCATCCCGGGCAGCACCGCGCGGGCCAGGCGCAGCGGGCCCCAGAAGTTGGTCTCCAGCACGGTGCGGGCCTGCTCGTCCGGCATGGTCTCGACGGGCCCGGTACGGTCGACGCCGGCGTTGTTGACCAGGACGTCCAGGGGGCCGTACCGGTCCTGCACCGCGGTGACGGCGGCGGTGACGGAGGCGTCGTCGGTGACGTCCAGCCGGGGGATGTCCAGGGTCAGTTCCTCGGCGCGGGCACGACGCCGCAGTTCCCCGGCGGTGCCCGGGTCGCGGACGCAGGCGTGCACCCGGTCGCCCCGGCGGGCGAACGCCAGCGCCGTCTCCAGTCCGATGCCGCTGCCGCAGCCGGTGACGAGGACCGACCTCACGGCCGTACCGCCGCGTCCTCGAGCAGCCCGAGCACCTGACGCTGATGGCTCGTCAGGTAGAAGTGGCCGCCCTGGAACACATGGCACTCGAAGGAGGCGTCGGTGTGACGGGACCAGGCACGCGCCTCGTCCACGGTGACCTTGGGGTCGTCGTCGCCGACGAGCGCGACGACGGGGCACCGCAGGTTCGGGCCGGGCTCGTAGGCGTAGGTCTCGGCGACCCGGTAGTCGGCGCGGATGGCGGGCAGGGCCATGCGGAGCAGTTCGATGTCGTCGAGGATGGCCGAGTCCGTGCCGCTGAGCCGCCGCATCTCCTCGATGAGTCCGTCGTCGTCGCGCAGGTGGACGGACTCGTCGCGCGGGCAGGAGGGGGCCCGTCGGGCGGAGGCGAACAGGGCCCTCGGGACGATGCCGTGGTCGCGTTCCAGCCGGCGGGCGACCTCGAAGCCGAGGGAGGCGCCCATGCTGTGGCCGAACAGGACCAAGGGGCGGTCGGCCCACGGCAGCAGCGCGGGGGTGACGTGGTCGGCCAGTTCCCCGATGCTCCCGGCGCACGGCTCGTGGCGGCGGTCCTGGCGGCCCGGGTACTGCACGGCGAGCACGTCCACGGAGGGCGGCATGCTCGCCGAGACCGGGTGGTAGAACGTCGCCGAGCCGCCGGCGTGCGGCAGGCACACCAGCCGGGCCGCCGCGTCCGGGCGGGGGTGGTAGCGGCGGATCCAGAGACGGTCGTGCTCGGCGAGCGTGGTCATGGGGCGGGTGGTCCCTTCCTGGGGCGGCGGCGCCGCGGGGGGCACGGGCGGGCCCCAGCAGTCTGACCCGCCTTGCGGACGCCCGGCCACCCCTACCCGCCCCAACCGCCCGGCGTCGCTCAGGCGTTGAGATAGGCCAGGACCGCGAGCACCCGGCGGTTGCTGTCGCTGGACGGCGGCAGCATCAGCTTGGTGAAGATGTTGGAGATGTGCTTCGCCGCCGCTCCCTCGGTGACGGTGAGCCGCTGGGCGATCGCGGTGTTGGAGCAGCCCTCGGCCATGAGTTCCAGCACCTCGCGTTCGCGGGCGGTGAGCGCGGCCAGCGGTTCGTCCCGGGCGTGGCTGGTCAACAGCTGGGCGACGACGGCGGGGTCCATGGCCGTGCCGCCGGCCGCGACCCGGCGCACGGCGTCGATGAACTGCTCGTCGTCGAGGACGCTGTCCTTGAGGAGGTAGCCGATGCCGCCGGTGCCGTCGGCCAGCAGCTCGCGGGCGTACATCTGCTCGACGTGCTGGGAGAGGACGAGGATCGGCAGGCCGGGCCGCTCGCGCCGGGCCCGCAGCGCGGCCTGGAGGCCCTCGGTGGTGAAGGTGGGCGGCAGCCGTACGTCCACGATCGCCACGTCGGGCCGGTGCTCGGCGATCGCGGCGGCGAGGTCGGTTCCGTTGTCGACGGCGGCGGCGACCTCGAACCCGTACGCCTCCAGTAATTGGATGATTCCCTGCCTCAGGAGGAAGAGGTCTTCGGCGAGGACAACGCGCACGGCAACTCCAGCTTGATCACGGTCGGTCCGCCCGGAGGACTGTCGATCTCCAGGACGCCGTCAAAGGATGCCAGCCGCCGCCGGATGCCCTCCAGACCGCTCCCGGCCGAGACGTCGGCACCGCCGCGGCCGTCGTCGGTGATCCGGGTGTGCAGGGTGTCCTCCGCGCGCCAGGCGACGACCTCCACGCGCCGGGCGTCGGCGTGCTTGAGGGCGTTGGTGAGAAGTTCCGACACCGCGAAGTAGACGGCGGACTCGACCGGGTCGGGCAGCCTGCCGGGCAGGTCCGCCACCACGGTCACGTCGAGCGGGCTGGCCAGGCCCAGGGCGCGCAGGGCGTCGGCCAGGCCGCGTTCGGCGAGGACCGGCGGGTGGATGCCGTGGACCAGGTCGCGCAGTTCGCGCAGGGCCTCGACGGAGGAGCTGCGGGCCTGCCGCAGCAGCCGGCGGGCCTCCTCCGGGTCCTGGCCCATTTTCCGATCCACGGCGCCGAGTTGGAGGCCGAGGCTGACGAGCCGGGCCTGCGCGCCGTCGTGCAGGTCGCGTTCGATGCGGCGCAGTTCGGCGGCCTGGATGTCCAGCGCGCCGGACCGGGTCTCGGACAGGTGCTGCACGCGTGAGGCGAGTTGGGAACCGCGGGTCGGGCCGAGCAGGAAGCGGACGAAGTAGGCGTACCCCTTGAGCACCAGTGGGGACAGGAACACCCAGCCGGTGAGCACGACGAGCGCGAGCAGGCCGGCGGCGAACGCGGCCGGCCAGCTGCCGACGGTGACGAAGGCGTACCAGCGGCCCGTTCCGCCGTCCGCGACCGGCCGCCACAGCCCGCAGGCCAGGAACAGCCCCTCCCCCGCGTAGTAGAGCAGGGCGGCCGGTATGAACCCGGCCATGCCGAGGGCGGTGTTGAGCAGCAGCCACAGCAGGTCCCGCCAGGTCGCGGGGTCGGCGAGGATCCATTTGCAGCGGCGCGTCCAGCCGACGATGTCCCGCTCGATCTCCTCGGGTTCGGGCCGGTAGGGCCGCTCCACGGGGACGCCCGAGCGGGCCGCGGCGCGCCGGTTGAGGTCGCACAGCCACCGCACGGCCCGGGTGAGGTAGGGCAGCGCGAGGAAGCCGATGCCGATCAGGCAGAGGATGACGAAGTAGGCGGTGGTGACGAAGAGGACGACCGACAGCAGGGCTCCGGTGGCGGTGGCCACGCCGACCAGGGTGTCCAGGGCGGCGCGGCGGAGTCGGCCGCGCCAGGCGACCGGCACAGTCTTCATGCCCTCATGCTGCCATCCCCGGCCGGCGCTCACGCGGGGGCCGTCCCCGCCCGGGGGAAGCGGGGACGGCCCGGCCGGGGCGTGGCTCACGCGGCCTTCACCGTGTCCACGGCGGGGCTGCGCATGCCGCGCCAGGAGGGCAGCAGCGTGGCACCGAACACCAGCAGCAGGGACCCGCCGACGATGGCGAGGTAGATGCCGGGGGATCCGGAGGGCAGGTACGAGCCGCTCTTGACGAGGCTGTAGGGGACGATGGTCGTCGCGGAGGCGAGGGTGCCGAGGACGGTGGCGACGACCGCGATCAGCACGCCCTCCACGGTCAGCATGCCGATCACCTGGGCGCGGGTGGCGCCGGTGAGCCGCTGGAGGCCGAACTCCGCGCGCCGTTTGCGGGTGACGGACACCAGGGTGTTGACGACGGTGATGGCCGCGTAGCCGACGATCATGGCGACGATGGTGTAGTTGGCGGACACCAGGATCTGCTGGATCTGGTTGTTCCGGCCGGCCAGGGAGGAGCTGTCGTCCAGTTCGGTGCCGGGCACCCGGGCGGCCAGCGCGGCGAGCCGCTCGTGGGCCTCGGCGCCGGCGCCGGGCGCGGCGCGGACCAGGATCTGGCGCGGCAGCCCGTCGCCGGTGTGCGGGGCGAGGGTCGCCGCGGGCAGGGTCAGGTACTGCTGCTTGGGGTTGTCGGTGTAGAGGGCCACGACGGTGGGCCGCAGGGCGCTGCCGTCGCCGAGGTGCAGCGGCAGCCGGTCGCCGACCTCGACGCCGTACTCCCGGGCCTTCTTGTCGGACAGGGCCACGGTGTCGCCGTGCAGCGCGTCGAGGGAGCCGGCGACCACGGGCAGGTCGAGGCTCTGGCGCACCCCTTCGGCGGAGACGCCGCGCAGGTCGGTGTCGGCCGGGCCGCCGGGGCGGTCCACGAAGCCGCGGCTGGTGACGAACTCGCTGGCCGCGGCCACCCCGGGCGTGCCTCGCACCTCGGCGACGACGCCGGGCGCGAAACCGCCCGTGGTGGAGTCGAGGACGTAGTCGGCGAGGACGTTGGCGTCGTAGGAGGTCCGGGAGACGTGGTTCTCGGTGGACTGCATGTACAGGGTGCCCGTGGCGATGCCGATGAGCAGGACGATCGGTGCGACGGCGCCCGCCATGCGGACGTGGGCGGTGGCGGCGTTGCGCAGCGCCAGTTGCCCGGAGAGCCCGGACAGGGCCCGTACGGGGGGTCGCAGCAGCGCCACCATGGCCTTGGTGAGGCCGGGCGCGAGCAGGGCGAGGCCGATGCAGAACAGCACGGAGGCGGGGCCCGCGGTGCTGGCGAGGGTGGGGCCGTCCTCCATCACGGTGGCGGTGGCGACGGCCAGGCCGATGCCGTTGGCGAGGAAGAACAGCGCGAGCAGCAGCCGGGGCAGGCTGAACCAGCGGCCCGCGGCGGTCGCTTCGGCGAGGGCGGCGACCGGTTCGGTGCGGGCGGCCCGCCGTCCGGCGAACCGGGTGGCGCCGGCCGCCGCGAGGACGGTGACGGCCGCGCCGACGGCCATCGGCATCCAGCCGGCCTGGTAGACGATCGCCGGCGCCACCACGCCGCTGGAGGTCAGCACCTTGAACAGCAGCCGTCCGAGGGCGTATCCGGGCGCCAGGGCGAGCAGTACGGAGGCCACCGACAGCACGGCGGTCTCGGTGAGGATCATGCGGCGCAGTTGCTTCGGGGTGGAGCCGACGGCGCGCAGCAGGGCCATCTCGCGGGCGCGCTGCTGGAGGGAGAGGCCGAGGGTGGAGGCCACGCCGAACATGACGATCAGGACGACCGAGGAGCCGAAGACCGCCGCGAGGATGACGACGGTGCGCCGGCTGGAGAGGGTGCCGGGCAGTTCGGCCAGTCCCCGGCGGGCGCCGGTGAGCACCTCGGCGCGGTCGCCGACCTCGGCGCGCACCGCGTCCGCGAGGGCGGCGGTGCTCGTGCCGGGCTCGGGCAGCACGGCGACGGAGTCGATCCGGCCGCCCGCGAGGGCGCGGGCCGCGTCGTCGGTGAAGAAGACGGCCGCGTCGGGGTTGTGGCCGCCGTGCTGCTCGGCGACGCCGCTGACCCGGAACTGCCGGGCGGTGCCCCGGACGACGATGTCGACCGTGGCGCCGGGGCGGACGCCGGCCCGCCGGGCGAGCCCGGCGTCGAGAACGGCCTCGCCGCCGGTGACGGGGGATCTCCCGGCGGCGAGGGTATAGGGGGTGAGCCGGGCGGACGCCCAGCCGTGGCCGTACGACGCGGACTTCTCCGTCACCGGCTCGCCGTCCTTGAGGACGGTGGCCGGGAAGGAGACGTCGGGGACGGCCGCGCGCACACCGTCGGCCCGGGCCACCTCGCCGGTCAGACCGGCGTCGATGCGGTGCCGTTCGGTCAGCGCGCTGGAGTCGTGGGTCTGTTCACCGGTGACCACGACCGGGGCGCCGCGCAGGCGCTGCGGGTCGGCCGCCATGCGGACGCCGGTCTCCATCAGGCCGCCGCAGCCGATGACGATCGCGGCGCCGAGGAACATGGCGAGGAAGGTCGCGACGAAGCTCGTCCGGCGGAATTTCAGGGTGCGCAGGGCCAGGCGCCACATCAGAACCGCCCTCCCGAGTGCTGCGGCGCGTTCTGCCGGTGGGCTTCGTCCTCCCAGGCGCCGAGCCGGGTCATCCGGGCGGCGACCGCGTCGGCCGTGGGCCGGTGCAGCTCGCCGGCGAAGGCGCCGTCGGCGAGGAAGACCACGCGGTCGGCGTAGGAGGCGGCGACCGGGTCGTGGGTGACCATGACGAGGGTCTGGCGGGCGGTGTCGACGGACTCGCGCAGCAGGCGGAGCACGGCGGCGGCGGTGCGGGTGTCGAGGGCGCCGGTGGGTTCGTCGGCGAAGACGACGGCGGGCCGGGTGACCAGGGCGCGGGCGATGGCGACGCGCTGCTGCTGGCCGCCGGACAGCTGGGCCGGCAGGTGGCCGAGCCGCTCGGCCAGGCCCACGCGCTCGACCACGGTGCGGATCAGGTCCTGGTCGGGCCGCTGCCCGGCCAGTTGCAGCGGCAGCGTGATGTTCTGCATCACCGTGAGGGCGGGCAGCAGGTTGAAGGACTGGAAGATGAAGCCGATCCGGTCCCGGCGCAGCTTGGTCAGCCGGGTGTCGTCGAGGCCGGCGAGGTCGGTGCCGCCGACGGTGACCGTGCCGGAGGTGGGCCGGACCAGTCCGGCGGCGCAGTGCAGGAAGGTGCTCTTGCCGGATCCCGAGGGGCCCATCACGGCGGTGAAGGTGCCGTCGGCGAAGCTCATGGTGAGTCCGCGCAGGGCGGCCACCCGGCCGTCTCCCCGGCCGTAGGTCTTCGACACGGCGTCCAGCCGTACCGCCTCCGTCCGGCGGAGGTCGTGTGAAGTCTGCACTCGGGCTCCCTAGGGGATGACGCGCCTCTCACGCGGTGTCTGAGGACCACATTAGGAACACCGCGCCGTCGGCACATTGGCATTGTCCGCCCGGTTCGAGGTAGAGGTTTCTCTACCTCCCCGGGCCAGGTTTCGACAGGGTTCCGCTGAAATGTGTACGACACCGTCTCCACCTTTGTGCAGGAGTGGCGCCATGTTTGTGCAGAGGTGTCTCGACTCCGTCCGCACGGGCGGCTCCACCGGGAAAGGTCCGATTGCCGCCCGTGTCACGGGGCGTACCTGCGGGTACCGTCGGAACGGACCCGAGAATCCACGAAGATGGGATGTCACATGGCCAGGAGGCCCGACCACGAGCTGACCGCGAGCGTCCGGCCCGATGGTTATCTGGAGTTACTCTCACGGCGCACCGGTAAGCGGCATCGGTGCGGTCCGCGTGGCACGACGATGTGGCTGGCGCTCCAGCGCAGCGACTGGCAGCCGGAATTGGCGGCGGATGAAATCGCCGCTCGATTAGGGATCGATCCGGACAGTATCCACTGTGATATCGAGGCGTGGTTGGCGCATTTCCACGAGGCCGCGAGATAAGGGGAATACGCGGGCGCGGGGGGGGGGGGGGGGGGGGGGGGGGGGGGGGGGGGGGGGGGGGGGGGGGGGGTGGGGGGGGGGGGGGGGGGGGGGGGGGGGGGGGGGGAGGGAGAGGG
>NZ_JBVHXT010000022.1:0-79240 GCF_055569255.1 Streptomyces sp. NPDC029296 | reverse complement strand
TCCCGTTCGCTGAGGAGCCGCCCCGAACATTCTCCCTTTGGATAGGAAGGCGTGTTTTGTCCTTTTCCAAGACCCCGCGAGAGGGGGGAACGGGGGGGGGGGGGGCGCCCTCCCCCCCCCCCCCCCCGGGATCGCGTGGGGTATCCGCCGCCTTTTCGGCGGGGACGGCTCAGCCGGTGCCGGCGGCCGGCCCGGCCGTCAGCCAGGTCTCGACCGCCTCGGCGGTGGCCTCCGCATGGTCCTCCAATATCGTGAAGTGGGTGCCGGGGACGTCGGCCGGCTGGTGTTCGGCGGGCCAGAGCGCCCGCCAGTCGCCGGTTCCGGGGCCGGTGGCGAAGGACTCGGTGGGCCGCACGAACAGCACGGGCGCGGTCAGGGCGCCCGGCAGGCAGTGCTGGATGAGGTCGCTGTAGCGGCTCATCGCGGCGAGGCGGGCGGTGCCGAAGCCGCCGAGGGCGGACTCGCGGGCCAGCATCCCGTCGAACATCTGCCGCCACAGCTCGTCCTTGCCGTCGTCCCCGGGCAGATAGGTGTCCAGCAGCACCACGCCGGCGGCCGGCCGGCCCTCCTTCTCCATGATCTCGGCCGCCGCGTGGGCGAACTGGCCGCCGGAGGAGTACCCGACGAGCACGTACGGCCGTTCGTCCGGGCAGGCCCGGCGGATGCCCTCGACGACCGCCTCCAGCACCGCGTCCACGGAGAGCGGCAGCGGTTCCCCGGGGGCGAAGCCGGGCATCGCGGGCACGAGGACGTCCCGGCGGCCCTCGAAGTGCCGGGCGAAGCGGGCGTACTGGTGGGCGCCGCCGAGGGCCATCGGCGAGGGCAGGCAGACCAGGCGGGGGCCGGCGGGGCCGGTGGCCGGCCGCACCGGGTCGGCGAGGTCGCCGAGTTCGGCGAGGCGGGAGAAACCGGGGAGGATGCCGGCGACGGTGCGCAGCAGGTCGACGGCCTGGCCCATGCGTCCGTCGGCCGCCGCGTGCCGCACGAGTCCGGCGACCGTGTCGAGTCCGGCGGCGCCGTCCGGGGCCGGTGGGCCGCCGGCCAGGTGGGCGCGCAGGGCGGCGGCGAGGGCGGCCGGGGTGCGGTGGTCGAAGACGGCACCGGCCGGCAGGGGGGTGCCGAGGGCCGCGCCGAGGGCGGCGCGGAGTTCGGCGGCGGAGACGGAGTCCAGTCCGGTCTCCAGGAAGACGGCGTCGGGTTCGACGGCCTCCGGTCCGCTGTGGCCGAGGACGGCGGCGGTCTGCGCCCGCACCAGGTCCGTGAGCAGGGTCTCCTGTTCGGCCGGCCCCGCCTCGGCCAGCCGTCGCCGCAGGGGTTCGGCCGCCGCGGGCCCGGTGGCCGGGGCGGGTGCCGCGGGTTCGGTCAGGGGACCGGCGGTGAGGGGCACGTCGGCGTCGAGCCAGTAGCGCGCGTGCTGGAAGGCGTAGGTGGGCAGGTCGGCGCGGGCCGTGCCGGGGAAGATCGCGGCCCAGTCGGGGGCGAGGCCGTCGGTGTGGAGGCGGGCGAGGCCGGCCGCCAGGGCGGCGGGTTCGGCGCCGTGGCGGCGGCCGAGCGCGACCAGGAGGGCGCCGTCGGTCTCCGGGCAGGCGCGGGCGAGGCCGGTGAGGACGGCGTCGGGGCCGAGTTCCACGAAGCGGCCGGCCCCGGCGGCGGCGAGGGCGGCGACCGCGTCGGCGAACCGGACCGTCTCCCGCACCTGCCGCACCCAGTAGCCGGGGTCGCCGAGTTCCCCGTCCTCGGCGAGGCGGCCGGTGAGGGTGGACACCAGCGGGACGCGCGGCGCGTGGAAGGTGAGCCGGCCGGCCACGGCGCGGAACTCGTCGAGCATGCCGTCCATCAGGGGCGAGTGGAAGGCGTGCGAGACGGTGAGCCGCCGGGCCTTGGGGAAGCCCCCGGCGGCGGCGAGCACCGCCTCCTCCTCGCCGGAGAGGACCACCGATCCGGGGCCGTTGACCGCGGCGAGGGCGACCCGGCCGTCCAGCAGCGGCCGTACCTCCTCCTCGGTGGCCCGTACGGCGACCATCGCGCCGCCCTCCGGCAGTGCCTGCATCAGCCGGCCGCGGGCGGCGACCAGGGCGCAGGCGTCGTCCAGGTCGAGGACGCCCGCCGCGTGGGCGGCGGCGATCTCCCCGACGGAGTGCCCGGCGAGCAGGTCGGGCCGCACCCCGAAGGACTCCAGCAGCCGGAACAGGGCGACCTCGTACGCGAACAGCGCGGGCTGGGCGTACCCGGTGCGGTGGACGGCGTCGGGGTCGTCGCCCGCGAGCACCCCGGCCAGGTCCAGGCCGAGCCGGGCCTCGACGGCGTCGAAGGCGTCGGCGAACACCGGGTAGCGGGCGCGCAGTTCGAGGCCCATGCCGGGGCGCTGGGCGCCCTGCCCGGTGAACAGGAACGCGGTACGGGTGCCGGGGCGCGCCCGGCCGGTGACGGCGGTGGGCGCGGGGGCCTGGGTGGCGAGGGCGCGCAGCCCGGCCAGCAGTTCCTCGCGGTCGGCGCCGGTGACGGCCGCCCGGTGGTCGAAGGCGGTGCGCCGGGTGCCGAGGGCGCGGGCGACGGCGGCCGGGTGCGCTCCGGGCCGGTCCGCGAGGAACGCGTGCAGCCGGGCGGCCTGGGCGGGCAGGGCGGACGCGGAGCGGGCGGACAGCGGCCAGACGACGGCGGGCGCGTCCGGTTCGGCGTCCACCGGGTCCTCGGCGGGTGCCTCCTCGACGAGGACGTGGGCGTTGGTGCCGCTGATGCCGAAGGAGGACACCCCGGCCCGGCGCGGCCGGTCCGTGGCCGGCCACGGACGTTCCCCGGTCAGCAGCCGTACGTTGCCCGCCTCCCAGTCGACCTTCGTGGACGGCGCGTCGACGTGCAGGGTCCTGGGCAGCACGCCGTGGCGCATCGCCATGACCATCTTGATGATCCCGGCGACCCCGGCGGCGGCCTGGGTGTGCCCGATGTTCGACTTGACGGAGCCCAGCCACAGCGGCTCCTCGCGGTCCTGGCCGTAGGTGGCCAGCAACGCCTGCGCCTCGATCGGGTCGCCCAGCGTCGTCCCCGTGCCGTGCGCCTCCACCACGTCCACGTCGGCCGCCGACAGCCGGGCGGCGGCCAGCGCCTGCCGGATCACCCGCTGCTGGGACGGACCGTTGGGGGCGGTGAGGCCGTTGGAGGCGCCGTCCTGGTTGACGGCGGAGCCCCGGACGACGGCCAGCACCGGATGCCCGTTGCGGCGGGCGTCGCTCAGCCGCTCCAGCACCAGGACGCCCAGCCCCTCGGAGAACCCGGTGCCGGCCGCGTCGTCGGCGAAGGAACGGCACCGCCCGTCCGGGGAGAGCGCGCCCTGCCGGCTGAACTCCACATAGGTGCCCGGCGAGGCCATCACCGTCACTCCCCCGGCCAGCGCCAGCGTGCACTCCCCCTGCCGCAGCGCCTGGACGGCCAGGTGCAGGGTGACCAGCGACGAGGAGCAGGCGGTGTCGACGCTGAGCGTGGGCCCCTCCAGGCCCAGGGTGTAGGCGACGCGGCCGGAGACGATACTGCCGGAGCCGAAGCTGCCGAAGTAGTCGTGGTACATGACGCCCGCGAAGACGCCGGTGCGGGAGCCGCGCAGCCCGGCGGGGTCGATCCCGGCGTTCTCCAGGGCCTCCCACGAGCCTTCGAGGAGCAGCCGCTGCTGCGGGTCCATCACGAGGGCCTCGTTGGGGGCGATGCCGAAGAACGCGGCGTCGAAGTCGCCCGCGTCGTGCAGGAATCCGCCGTGCCGGGTGTACGACCGGCCCGGTGTGCCCGGGGCCGGGTCGTACAGGTCCGGGTCCCAGCCGCGGTCGGCGGGGAACTCGGTGATGCCCTCGCCGCCGCCCGCGACCAGCCGCCACAGCTCCTCCGGGGAGCGGACGCCGCCCGGGTAGCGGCAGGCCATGCCGACGATCGCGACCGGTTCCCGGGCCGCCGCGGTCAGCGCGCGGTTGCGTTCCCGCAGCCGCTCGATCTCCTTCAGCGAGGCGCGCAACGCCTCGACCATCCTGGTGTCCGGCATCTCGGACTCGGCCATGGTCCTCTTCCTTGTCGCGGGCGTCGTCACAGGGCGTCGTCGTCCCCGACGAGATCGTCGAGCGCCATGCTGATCAGGCTCTCGGCGTCCATCGCGTCGATCGGGGCGCGGCCGGCTCCGCCGTCGTCGGCCGGGGCCGGCGCGGGCCGCAGTCCGGCGAGTTCGAGCAGGCTGTCCAGCAGGCCGGCCTCGCGCAGCCGCGCCACCGGGAGCGCGGCGAGCGCGGCCCGTACGGTGTCCTCCTCGGCGCGCGGCCCGTCCGGTGTGCGCGGGGCCAGTTCGGCGCCGAGGTGACCGGCGAGCGCGGCCGGGGTGGGGTGGTCGAAGACGAGGGTGGCGGTCAGCCGCAGACCGGTGGCCTGGTTGAGCCGGTTGCGGAACTCCACGGCCGTCAGCGAGTCGAACCCCAGGTCCTTGAAGGGCAGTTCGTCGGCGAACTCCTCGGTGCCGAGGACCGCGCGGGCCTCGTCCCGTACCAGCCGCAGCAGCCGTTCACCCCGCTCCTCGGGCGCCAGCCCGGCCAGTTCGCGACGCAGGGCCGTCGCGGCGGCCGGTGCCCCGGGCCCGGCCGGGCGCGGCGCCCGTACCAGGGAGCGCAGCAGCGGGGCGACGCGGGCGGCCTCGCGCGGGGCGAGGTCCAGGCGGGCCGGCAGCAGCACCGGTTCCGGGCGGCCGACGGCCGTGTCGAACAGGGCGAGCCCGGCCTCGGCGTCCAGGGCGAGCATCCCGCCGTCGGTGACGCGCCGGGCGTCGGCGCCGGTGAGCCGGTCGGCCATGCCGCCGCTGCCCGCCCAGGCGCCCCAGGCGAGCGAGACGGCGGGCAGGCCGAGCAGGCGGCGGTGGGCGGCGAGGGCGTCGAGGAAGGCGTTGCCGGCGGCGTAGCCGGACTGGCCGGGGCTGCCGAGCAGGCCGGCGGCGGAGGAGAACAGCACGAACGCCGTCAGGGGCCGCTCGCGGGTCAGTTCGTGCAGGTTCCAGGCGGCGTCCAGCTTGGGCCGCAGCACGGTGTCCAGCCGCTCGGGCGTGAGCGAGGTCAGCACGGCGTCGGCGAGGACGCCGGCGGTGTGCACGACGGCGCCGACCGGGTGCTCGTCCAGGACCCGGGCGAGGGCGGCGCGGTCGGCGGCGTCGCAGGCGACGATCGTCACCCGGGCACCGAGCGCGGTCAGTTCCTCCCGCAGCCCGGCCGCGCCCGGCGCCTCGGGGCCGCCCCGGCTGAGCAGCACCAGCCGGTCGGCGCCGTGCGCGGTGACCAGGTGCCGGGCGACCAGCCGGCCCAGGGCGCCGGTGCCGCCGGTGACCAGCACGCCGCCGGTGAAGCCGGGCGGGGCGGCCTCGGGCAGGCGCGGGGCGCGCACCAGCCGGGGGACGCACAGCGTGCCGTCGCGGAGCGCGAGCTGGGGTTCGCCGCAGGCGACGGCGGCGGGCAGCAGCCGGCGGGACGCCTCGGTGCCGTCCAGGTCGGCGAGGACGAGGCGGCCCGGGTGCTCGGACTGGGCGGAGCGGAGCAGGCCCCACGCGGCGCCCGCGCCGGGGTCGGTGACGTCTCCCGGGCCCGTCGCGCCGTGGGTCGCCACCACCAGGGTGGAGTCGGCGGACCGGGGGTCGGCCAGCCAGTCGCGTACCTGGGCGAGCAGGCGGTGCAGACCGGCGCGGACCGCGTCGGCGCCCTCCCCCGCGGGGTGCAGGAGGACCAGGGTGGAGGGGGCCTGGGCGGCGGCCTCGGCCGGGCTGGCGGCGA
Organism: Streptomyces sp. NPDC029296; assembly: GCF_055569255.1. Classification (NCBI taxonomy): domain Bacteria; kingdom Bacillati; phylum Actinomycetota; class Actinomycetes; order Kitasatosporales; family Streptomycetaceae; genus Streptomyces; species Streptomyces sp. NPDC029296. The sequence continues at coordinate 73,460 of NZ_JBVHXT010000022.1, read as the reverse complement.
CGGTGACCTCGGCGACCTCGCCCGCCAGGGCGGCGGCCAGTTCCTCGCGGCCGGGGCCGAGGACGGTCCACCGCCCGGCCTGCGGGGCGGCGGGCGCGGCGGCGGGCACCCAGTCCAGGGCGAACAGGTCGTCGTGGCCGCCCGCGGCGGCCGCCGCGATGCGCTGCGGGTCCACCTCCCGCAGCGCCAGCGACGCCACCCGCGCCACCGGACGGCCGGTGGCGTCGGCGGCCTCGATCCGCACCGCGCCGGTGCCGGCCGGGGCGATGCGCACCCGCAGGGCGGTCGCGCCCGGCGCGTGCAGCTCCACGCCGCCCCAGGCGAACGGCAGGGTCATGCGCTCCTCGGCTCCCGCGCGCAGGGCGAGGGCGTGCAGGGCGGCGTCGAACAGCGCCGGGTGCAGGCCGAACTCGGCGGTGGTGCCGGGTACGGCGACCTCGGCGTACACCTCGTCGCCGCGCCGCCAGGCGGCCCTGAGGCCCTGGAAACGGGGCCCGTACTCGGCGCCCAGCCCGGCCAGCCGCTCGTAGACGCCGTCCAGGGCGACCGGTTCGGCGCCGGGCGGCGGCCAGGCGGCCGGGCCCGGGACGGGCCGCTCCCCGGCGGGGCGCAGCACTCCGGTGGCGTGGGTGGTCCAGGGGTCGCCGTCGGCCCGGGCGGCGTACACGCGGAAGGCGCGGGCGCCGGTGGCGTCGGGTTCGCCGGCCGTGCACTGGAGGCGGACGGCGCCGTCCTCGGGCAGCGGCAGCGGTTCGGTGACGGTCAGGTCCTCGACCGTGGCGCAGCCGGTGCGGGCCCCGGCGGCGAGGGCCATCTCCAGGAAGGCGGTGCCGGGCAGCAGCGGCACCCCGCCCACGCGGTGGTCGGCCAGCCACGGCTGGTCGGCCAGGGAGAGGTGCCCGGTGTACAGGAGGGAGTCGGCGCCGGCGAGTTCGACGGCGGTGCCGAGCAGCGGATGCCCGTCGGCCGGACGCGCGGGGCCCGGGTCGCCGGTCATCCAGTAACGGGCGCGCTGGAAGGGGTAGGTGGGCAGGTCGGCGGCGTCGCGGTGGGGCAGCAGCGCCGTCCAGTCGACGGCGGTGCCGCGCACGTGCAGGGCCGCGAGCCCGGCGAGCAGCGCCTCGGTCTCCTCGCGGTCCTTGCGCAGCAGCGGTACGACGGCCGCCTGCTCGGGCAGGCACGCACCGGCCGCGGCGGTCAGCGCGCTGCCGGGGCCGACCTCGGCGAAGTGCCGTACGCCCGCGTCGTGCAGGGCGGTGACGGCGTCGGCGAAGCGGACGGCCTCGCGGGCGTGCCGCACCCAGTAGTCGGGGCCGGACAGCTCGTCGGGGGCGGCCGGGGCGCCGGTGAGGGTGGACACCAGCGGGATGCGCGCGGTCCCGTACGACACGGAGGCGGCGACCTCGCGGAACGCGGCCAGCATCGGTTCCGTCAGGGACGAATGGAAGGCGTGGCTGACGGCCAGTTCCTTGGTGCGCGCGAAGCGGGCGGCCAGCGCGCGGGCCGGTCCGGCGGGCCCGGAGACGACGAGGGAGGCGGGACCGTTGACGGCGGCGATGTCCACGCCGTCGCCGAGCAGCGGCGCGACCTCCTCCTCGGTGGCCTGTACGGCGATCATCGCGCCGCCCTCGGGCAGGGCCTGCATCAGCCGGCCGCGGGCGGCGACCAGGGCGCAGGCGTCCTCCAGCCCGAGCACGCCCGCGACATGGGCGGCGGCGAACTCGCCGACGGAGTGCCCGGCGAGCAGGTCGGGCCGCACGCCGAAGGACTCCAGCAGCCGGTGGAGGGCGACTTGGACGGCGAACAGCGCGGGCTGGGTGTACTCGGTGCGCTCCAGCAGTTCGGCGGAGTCCAGGACGTCGGCGAGCGGCCGGTCCAGCAGCGGGTCGAGGTGGGCGCGGACCTCGTCGAAGGCGGCGGCGAAGGCCGGGAAGTCCGCCGCGAGGCGGGTGCCCATGCCGGGCAGCTGCGAGCCCTGGCCGGAGAAGAGGAAGGCGAGCCGGCCGTCGGCGGCGGTGCCGAGCACCCCGGCCGGGGGTGTGCGGCCGTCGGCCACGGCCCGCAGCCCTGCGGTCAGTTCGTCCCGGGTGCGGCCGAGGACGGCGGCCCGGTGGCCGAGCCGGGTACGGGCGTGGGCGAGGGCGCCCGCGAGCCGGTACGGGTCGGTGTCCGGGGCGGCGGACAGGTGGTCCAGCAGCCGGGCGGCCTGGGCGCGCAGGGCGTCGGGAGTATGCCCGGACAGCAGCCATGGCACGGTGCCGACGGCCGGGGCGGCGGGCTCTTCGGCGGGTTCCCCGGCGGGCGCGGCCTCGATGACGACATGGGCGTTGGTGCCGGAGATGCCGAAGGAGGAGACGCCCGCGCGGCGCGGACGGCCCGGGTCCGGCCAGGGGCGGTTCTCGGTGAGCAGCCGGACGTTGCTCCCCTCCCACTCCACGTGCCGGGTGGGCCGGTCCACGCCCAGGCTGGCGGGCAGGGTCTCGTGGCGCAGCGCCTCGACCATCTTGATGACACCGGCGACACCGGCGGCGGCCTGGGTGTGGCCCAGGTTGGACTTGACCGAGCCGAGCCACAGCGGGCGGTCGCCGGTGTGCTCGGCGCCGTAGGTGGCGATCAGCGCCTGCGCCTCGATGGGGTCGCCGAGGGTGGTGCCGGTGCCGTGCGCCTCGACCACGTCGACCTCGGCGGCGGGGACACCGGCCGCTTCGAGGGCGCGGCGGATGACGCGCTGCTGGGCGGGCCCGTTGGGGGCGCTGATGCCGTTGGAGGCGCCGTCCTGGTTGACGGCGGTGCCGCGCAGCACGGCGAGGATCCGGCGGCCGTGGCGGCGGGCGTCGGAGAGCCGCTCCAGCAGCAGCACGCCGGCGCCCTCGCCGAAGCCGGTGCCGTCGGCGGCGTCCGCGAACGGCTTGCAGCGGCCGTCCCGGGACAGGCCCCGGTGCCGGCTGAACTCCACGAAGGTGCCCGGGGTGGCCATGACGGTCACTCCCCCGGCCAGCGCCAGCGAGCAGTCGCCCTGCCGCAGCGCCTGGGCGGCCAGGTGCAGCGCGACCAGCGAGGAGGAGCAGGCGGTGTCGACGGAGAGGGTCGGCCCCTCCAGGCCGAGGGTGTAGGCGACGCGGCCGGAGACCACGCTGCCGGAGCCGTAGCTGCCGAAGTAGTCGTGGTACATGACGCCCGCGAACACGCCCGTGTCGGAGCCGCGCAGGGTCGCCGGGTCGATGGAGGCCCTCTCCAGCGCCTCCCAGGAGGTCTCCAGCAGCAGCCGCTGCTGGGGGTCGGTGACCTGGGCCTCCTCGTCGTCCATGGCGAAGAACGCGGGGTCGAAGCCGGCGGCGTCGTACAGGAAGGCGCCGTGCCGGGTGTAGCTGGTGCCGGGACGGTCCAGGGTGGGGTCGTAGAGGCGGTCGAGGTCCCAGCCCCGGTCGGTGGGGAACTCGCCGACGGCGTCCCGGCCTTCGGCGACCAGCCGCCACAGGTCCTCCGGGGAGGCGATGCCGCCGGGGAAGCGGCAGGCCATGCCGATGACGGCGATCGGTTCGTCGTCGGCGGCGCCGCGGGGGGCGGTGCGGGCGGGTGCCGCGGCCAGGGCGCCGGTGAGTTCGCCGAGCAGGTGGTGGGCGAGGCCGGCCGGTGTGGGGTGGTCGAAGACGAGGGTGGCGGGCAGTTTCAGGCCGGTCGCCGCGGTGAGCCGGTTGCGCAGTTCGACGGCGGCCAGGGAGTCGAAGCCGAGTTCCCGGAAGGCCAGGGTGCTGCCGACGTCCTCGGCGGAGCGGTAGCCGAGGATGGTGGCGACGTGGCCGCGCACGAGGTCGGTGAGGAACGGCTCGCGTCCGGCCGCCGGCAGCCCCGCGAGCCGGTCGCGCAGCGCGTCGGCACCGGCCGCGGTCCGCACGCCGGCCGCGCCGGCCCGGCGTACCGGCACCAGGGCGCGGAACAGCGGGGCCGGGTCGGTGTCCTGGGCGCGCAGCGCGGCCAGGTCCAGCCGCACCGGCAGCACGGCCGGGTCGGCGCCGCGGAGGGCGGCGTCGAACAGGGCGACGCCCTCCTCGGTGGCCAGCGGGGCGACGCCGCCGCGGGCGATCCGGCCGAGGTCGCTCTCGCCGAGGTCGCCGGTCATGCCGCCGGCCTGCGCCCACAGGCCCCAGGCCAGGGAGTGCGCGGGCAGCCCGAGCGAGCGGCGGTGTACGGCGAGGGCGTCGAGGTAGGCGTTGGCGGCGGCGTAGTTGGCCTGGCCGGGCGAGCCGAGCGTGGCGGCGGAGGAGGAGAACAGCACGAACGCCGACAGGTCCCGGTCCGCGGTGAGTTCGTGCAGGTTCCAGGCGGCGTCCGCCTTCGGCCGGAACACGGTGTCGAGCCGCTCCGGGGTGAGCGAGGAGAGCACGCCGTCGGCGAGGACACCGGCCGCGTGGATCACGGCGGTCAGCGGCCGGTCGGCGGGTACGGCGTCCAGTACGGCGGCGAGCGCCGCGCGGTCGGCGACGTCGCAGGCGACACTGGTCGCCTCGGCACCCAGCCCGGCGAGTTCGCCGGCCAGATCGCCGGCACCTCCGCTCCGGCTCACCAGCAGCAGGCTCCGCACCCCCCGTTCGACGACCAGATGCCGGGCCACGATCCGCCCGAGCGCCCCGGTGGCGCCGGTGAGCAGGACGGTGCCGGCACCGAGCCCGGCCTCCGGGGCGGCGTCTCCGGTGGCATCTCCGGTGGCGGCCGCCGCGGGGAGCGGTGCGGGGGCGGGAGCCGGCTCGGCCGGGCCCGCCGTGCCGGCGGCGGCCGGAGTCCCGGGCGATCCGCCGGCGGCCGGCGCTTCGGTGGTGACGCGGACCAGGCGGGGCACCCTCCACTCGCCCTCGTGGAACGCCACGTGGGGTTCGCCCAGCGTCGCCGCTTCGGGGAGGCGTTCGGGGGCCGGCGGCGTGTCGGACTCGACCAGGACGATGCGGCCGGGGTTCTCCGACTGGGCCGAGCGGACCAGGCCGCCGACGGCGGCGCCCGCCGGGTCGGTGCCGGTGACGACGAGGAGGGGGGTGTCGGCGAGGCCGTCGTCGGCCAGTCTGGCGCGCAGTTCGTCCAGGACCGTGCCGACGGCCGCCCGGGCGTCGGCGGCGCTCACCCCGGCCGGGGCCCGCACCGCCTCCACCCGGCCGGCCGGCGCCGCGACCGGCGCGGCCGGCACCCAGGCGACCCGGTACAGCGCGCCCGCGCGGGGCACCCGGGCCGCGGCGGCCAGCGCCTCGGTGCGCAGGGGCCGCAGGGTGAGCGAGTCGACGGTGGCGACGGGGGCGCCCGCGGGATCGGCGAGCGTGAGGGAGACGGTGCCCTCGCCGGTGGGCCGGACGCGGACGCGCAGCGCGGTCGCGCCGGTGGCGTGCAGCCGTACCCCGGACCAGGCGAACGGCAGCAGGGCCTCCTCGCCGGCCGCGTCGGTGAGGCCGACGGTGTGCAGGGCGGCGTCGGACAGCGCGGGGTGCAGCCCGAACCCGTCGGGCACGGCGTCGGTGGCGACCTCCGCGTACAGGCCGTCGGCGGCACGCCAGGCGGCGCGCAGGCCCTGGAACAGGGGCCCGTAGCCGAGGCCGAGGCCGGCCAGGTCGTCGTACAGGCCGTCGAGCGGGACGGGATCGGCGTCCCGTGGGGGCCAGTCGGTGAGCGGGTCCGCGGGGGCGGGCAGGGTGCCGGTGGGGGCGAGCAGGCCGTCGGCGTGCCGGGTCCACGGCAGTTCCTCGTCCGGGCTCTCGGGCCGCGACCAGATGCCGACCGGTCGGGTGTCGCCCTCGGGCGGGCCGACGGTGACCTGGAGCTGTACGGCGCCGTGGTCGGGGAGGATCAGCGGCGCGTGCAGGGTGAGTTCGGCGATGTCGCCGCAGCCGACCTGGTCGCCGGCGCGCAGCGCGAGTTCCAGGTGCCCGGTGCCAGGGAAGAGCAGCCGGCCGCCCACCCGGTGGTCCGCCAGCCAGGGCTGGGTGGCGGCGGACAGCCGGCCGGTGAGCACGGCGCCCTCGGCGTCGGCGCGGACCATCGCGGCGCCGAGCAGGGCGTGGTCGGTCGGGGCGAGTCCGGCGGAGGTGACGTCGGCGCCGCCGGCGGTGCTGTCGAGCCAGTACCGCTCGCGCTGGAAGGCGTAGCCGGGCAGCGGCACCCGGCGGGGCCGGCGGCCCTCGGCGACGGCGGCCCAGTCGACGGCGGCGCCGTGCGTGAACGCCTCGCCCAGCGCGGTCAGCAGCCGGTCCCGGCCGCCCTCGTCACGGCGCAGGGAGCCTACGGCGGCCACCGCGTCGTCGGTCTCCTGGATGCCGACGGTGAGCACCGGGTGCGGGCTGGCCTCGATGAACAGCTGGTGCCCGGCGGCGACGGCGGCCCGTACCGCCTGCTCGAACAGCACGGTTCCGCGCAGGTTGGTGTACCAGTAGTCGGCGCCGAGCCCGGTGGTGTCGAGCAGGCCGCCGGTGACGGTGGAGTAGAACGGCACCCGGGTGGCGCGCGGCTCTATGCCGTCGAGGTCTTCGGCGAGGCGGGCGCGCAGGGTCTCGACGTGGGCGCTGTGCGAGGCGTAGTCCACGGGCAGGCGCTTGGCGCGGACCTTCTCCGCGCGCAGCAGGGCGAGGAGTTCGTCGAGGGCGTCGGGGTCGCCGGAGACCACCGTGGAGGCGGCGCCGTTGACGGCGGCGACCGACAGCCGGCCGCCGAAGGCGGCGAGCCGCGCGCGGACCGCGTCGGCGCCCTCGCCGACCGACATCATGCCGCCGGAGCCGGACAGCAGTTCGGCGATGGCCTGGGAGCGCAGGGCGACGACGCGGGCGCCGTCGGCGAGGGAGAGCGCGCCGGTCGCGCAGGCGGCGGCGATCTCGCCCTGGGAGTGGCCGATGACGGCGGCCGGGGTGACGCCGTAGGCGCTCCAGGTGTGCGCGAGGGACACCATCACGGCCCACAGCAGCGGCTGGACGACGTCCACGCGGTCCAGGTCGCCGCGCAGCTCGGTGGCGAAGTCCCAGTCGGTGTAGGGGGCCAGGGCGGCGGCGCACTCGGCCATGCGGGCGGCGAACACCGGGGACTCGTCGAGGAGCCGGGTGGCCATGCCGGACCACTGGGAGCCCTGTCCGGGGAAGACGAACACGGGCCGGGCGCGGCCGGCGGCGGTGCCCTGGACGAGGGCGCGGGCGGTGGTGCCGTCGGCCAGCGCCGCGAGGGCGCCGCGCAGTTCGGCCGGGTCGGTCCCGATGATCGAGGCGCGGTGGGCGAAGCGGGCGCGGGTGGTGGCGAGCGACCAGCCGATGTCGGACGGGTCGAGGCCGGGGTGGGTGTCGAGGTGGCCGAGGAGGGCCGCGGCCTGCCCGGCGAGCGCGGCGGGCGTCCTGGCGCTGAGCAGCCAGGGCGCGGCGAGCCCCTGGGGCGCGGGGTGCGCGGGCTCGGCGGGGGCGGGCGGGGCCTGTTCGAGGATGACGTGGGCGTTGGTGCCGCTGATGCCGAAGGAGGACACCCCGGCCCGGCGCGGCCGGTCCGGGGCCGGCCACGGACGTTCCTCGGTCAGCAGCCGTACGTTCCCCGCGTCCCAGTCGACCTTCGTGGACGGCTTGTCCACGTGCAGGGTCCTGGGCAGCACGCCGTGGCGCATCGCCATGACCATCTTGATGATCCCGGCGACCCCGGCGGCGGCCTGGGTGTGCCCGATGTTCGACTTGACGGAGCCCAGCCACAGCGGCTCCTCACGGTCCTGGCCATAGGTGGCCAGCAGCGCCTGCGCCTCGATCGGGTCGCCCAGCGTCGTCCCCGTGCCGTGCGCCTCCACCACGTCCACGTCGGTGGTGGTGAGGCGGGCGTTGTCCAGGGCCTCACGGATGACGCGTTCCTGAGCGGGCCCGTTGGGGGCGGTGAGGCCGTTGGAGGCGCCGTCCTGGTTGACGGCGGAGCCCCGGACCAGGGCGAGGACCCGGTGGCCGTTGCGGCGGGCGTCGGAGAGGCGTTCCACGACCAGCACGCCGACTCCCTCGCCCCACACGGTGCCGCCCGCCGCGTCGGCGAAGGCGCGGGTGCGGGCGTCGGGGGCGAGCGCGCCCTGCCGGCTGAACTCGACGAACGTCTCCGGGGTGGCCATGACGGCGACACCGCCGACCAGCGCGAGGCCGGACTCGCCCTGCCGCAGGGACTGGGCGGCCAGGTGCAGCGCCACCAGGGAGGAGGAGCAGGCGGTGTCGACGGAGAGGGAGGGGCCCTCCAGGCCCAGGGTGTAGGCGACGCGGCCGGAGATGATGCTGCCGGAGCCGAAGCTGCCGAAGTAGTCGTGGTACTGCACGCCGGCGAACACGCCGGTGCGGCTGCCCTTGAGGGTGTGCGGGTCGATGCCGGCGTCCTCCAGCGCCTCCCAGGACGTCTCCAGCAGCAGCCGCTGCTGGGGGTCCATGACGAGGGCCTCCTTGGGGCTGATGCCGAAGAAGGCGGCGTCGAAGTCGCCCGCGTCGTGCAGGAACCCGCCCTCGCCGACGTAGGAGGTGTCGGGGCGCCGCCGGGTGGGGTCGACGATCCGGTCCACGTCCCAGCCGCGGTCGGCGGGGAAGGCGGTGATGGCGTCGGTGCCGCCGGCGACCAGCCGCCACAGGTCCTCCGGGGTGCGCACGTCGCCCGGGTAGCGGCAGGCCAGGCCGACGATCGCCAGCGGCTCGTCGGCGCGGGCCGTGCGGGCGCGCCGGTCGCCGCGCGCCGCGGCCGGGGCGTCGCCCACCAGGGTGCCGAGGTGGGTGGCGAGCGCTTCGGGCGAGGGGTGGTCGAAGACGAGGGTGGCGCTCAGCCGCCGGCCCAGTTCGGCGGAGAGGGAGTTGCGCAGTTCGATGGCGGCGAGCGAGTCGAAGCCGAGGTCCTTGAACGCCCGGTCGGTCTCCACGCCGTCCGGGTCGGCGTGCCCGAGGACGGCGGCGACATGGGCGCGGACCGTGTGCAGCAGCGCCTCGGCGCGCTCATCGGCGTTCAGGGCGGCCAGCCGCTCGGCGAAGCCGGCGCCGGTGCCCTCGGCGGCGGCCTCCCGGCGCACCGGGCGGCCCGCCAGGGCCCGGAAGACGGGCGCGAGGCCGGGGCCCTGGGCGCGCAGCGCGGGCAGGCTCAGCCGTACCGGGGCCAGGGCGGGACGGCCGGCCCCGAGCGCCCGGTCGAACAGGGCGGTGCCCTCCTCGGCGGACAGGGCGGTCATGCCGCCCCGGCTCATCCGGGCGCGGTCCGCCTCGTCGAGGGTGCCGGTCATGCCGCCGGTGGGTGCCCAGGGGCCCCAGGCCAGCGACAGGGCGGGGGCGCCCTGGGCGTGCCGGTGCGCGGCCAGGGCGTCCAGGAGGGCGTTGGCGGCGGCGTAGTTGCCCTGGCCGGGGGCGCCGACGGTGCCGGCGACGGAGGAGAACAGCACCAACGCGGTGCGCTCGTCGGTCAGTTCGTGCAGGTGGAGGGCGCCGATGGCCTTCGGTGCGAGGACGGTGTCGACGCGTTCGGGGGTGAGGGCGAGGACCACGCCGTCGTCCAGGACGCCGGCGGCGTGCACGACCGCGGTGAGGGGGCGGTCGGCCGTGATGCCGGCCAGGACGGCGGCGAGGCGGTCCCGGTCGGCGGTGTCGCAGGCGTGGGCGGTCGCGGTGGCGCCGAGGGCCGCCAGATCGGCGACCAGGTCGTCGGCGGTGCCGGAGCGGCTGAGCAGCGCGAGGTGCCGTACGCCGTGCGCGGTGACCAGATGACGGGCGAGGACCCGGCCGAGGCCGCCGGTGGCGCCGGTCAGCAGGACGGTGCCCTCGGGATCGAAGGTGGGGCCGGGGGCGCCGGCGGGGAGTTGGGCGCGTATCAGGCGGGCGGCGCGGGCGGTGCCCTCGCGCACGGCGAGCTGGGGTTCGCCGGTGGCGAGGGCGCCGGGCAGGAGGGCGGTGGCGTCCGCGCCGGGTTCGAGGTCGAGCAGGGTGAACCGGTCGGGGTGCTCGGACTGCGCGGACCGCACCAGGCCCCATACGGCGGCGCCGGCCAGGTCGGGCACGTCCTCGCCGGCGACGCTCACCGCGCCCCGGGTGACCACGGCCAGCGGGCGGGGGTCGTCGTCCTGGAGGGCGGCGAGCGCGGTGTGCAGGGCCTGGCGGACGGCGTCGGGCGTGGACCCCGGGGTGCTGTGCAGCACCCGGTGGCCGGGGTCGGGGGCGTCGGTGTCCAGGGGCAGCGGCTGCCAGTCGAGGGTGAACAGGGCGTCCGCGGCGGGGTCGTGGTCGGTGAGGCGGGTGAGCGGGCGGGAGGTCAGCGAGGCGACCGTGGCGACGGGGGCGCCGCCGGCGTCGGCCAGGTCGACGGCGAAGGCGTGGTCGCCGGCGGGCGTGAGCCGGGCGCGCAGCACGGAGGCGCCGGTGGCGTGCAGGGTGACCCCCGCGAACGCGAACGGCAGCCGGGCGGTGTCGTCGGCGGATCCGTCGCCGAGCAGGGCGAGGGAGTGCAGGGCGGCGTCGAACGCGGCCGGGTGCAGGCCGAAGCGGGGCGCGTCGGCGGCGGGCCGCTCGGGCAGCCGTACCTCGGCGAACAGTTCCCCGTCGCGCCGCCAGGCGGCCGTCAGCGCCCGGAAGACGGGTCCGTACTCCAGTCCGGCGGCGGCGTGCCGCTCGTACAGGCCGCCGATGTCGAGCGCTTCGGCGTCCTCGGGGGGCCAGTCGTCCAGGCGGGTGCCCGGGGCGGCGGGGCCGGGGGTGAGCAGGCCGGAGGCGTGCGCGGTCCACGGGGCGTCGGCGGGCAGGCTCTCGGCGCGGGCGTACACGTGCACCGTACGGGCGCCGGCGGCGTCGGGCGCGCCGACGGCGACCTGGACCCGCACCCCGTCGTCCACGGGCAGCGCCAGCGGTGTCTCCAGGGCGAGTTCGTCCAGGTGGGCGCAGCCGACCTGGTCGCCGGCGCGGACGGCGAGTTCGACCATGGCGGTGCCGGGGACGACGATCCGGCCGCCGACGACGTGGTCGGCGAGCCAGGGGTGGGTGCGCGCCGACAGCCGGCCGGTGAGGACGGCGCCGTCGGTGTCGGCGAGGACGGTGGCGGCACCGAGCAGCGGGTGGTCGGCGGAGTCGAGTCCCACGGAGCCGACGTCGCCGGCGGTCGCGGTCGTCTCGGGCCAGAACCGTTCGCGCTGGAAGGCGGTGGTGGGCAGGTCGACGGTGCGGGCGCCGGTGAACAGCGCGGTCCAGTCCACGGGGGCGCCGGAGGTGTACAGCCGGGCGAGGGCGGTGAGCAGGGTCTCGGTCTCGTCGCGGTCGCGGCGGGCGGCGGCGGCCAGGACGGCGTCGCCGTCGGTGCCGGCGGGGGTGTCGTCGGTGGTCAGGCAGTCGCGGGCCATGGCGGTCAGCACGGCGTCCGGGCCGACCTCGAGGTAGCGGGTGACACCCGCGGCGGCGAGGGCGCGGATCCCGTCGTGGAAGCGGACCGCCTCGCGCACGTGCCGCACCCAGTAGTCGGGGGAGGCGATGTCCTGGGTGGCGAGGGCGCCGGTGACGTTGGAGACGACGGGGACGGTGGCCCGGTGGAAGGTCAGGGACTCCACGACCGTCCGGAAGGCGGCCAGCATCGGTTCCATCAGGGGCGAGTGGAAGGCGTGCGAGACCGCGAGCCGGCGGCTCTTGCCGAAGCGGGCGGCCACCGCCTCGGCCTCGGCGGCGTCGCCGGAGATCACCACGGAACGGGGGCCGTTGACGGCGGCGATGCCGATCCGCTCGGTGAGCAGCGGCCGGACCTCCTCCTCGGTGGCGCGTACGGCGATCATCGCGCCGCCCTCGGGCAGTTCCTGCATCAGCCGGCCGCGCGCGGCCACCAGCGTGGTCGCGTCCTTCAGGTCCAGGACGCCCGCCACATGGGCGGCGGCTATCTCGCCGACGGAGTGCCCGGCCAGGTAGTCGGGGGTGACTCCCCAGGACTCCAGCAGCCGGTACAGGGCGACTTCGTAGGCGAACAGCGCGGTCTGGGTGCGGGAGGTGCGGCGCAGCGGCTCGGGGTCGTCGCCGAGGACGAGGTCGCGCAGGTCGTCGTCGCCGGTCAGCGCGCAGATCTCGTCGAAGGCGCGGGCGAACACCGGGAAGCGGGCGTGCAGTTCGCGGCCCATGCCGGCGCGCTGGGCGCCCTGGCCGGTGAACAGGAAGGCGGTCTGGCCCTTGCGGACCCGGCCCGTGGCGGCGCCCCGGCCGCCCTCGGCGACGCCGGTCAGGGCGGACAGCAGTTCGTCGCGGCCGGCGCCGAGGACGACGGCCCGGTACGGGTGGGCGGTGCGGGTGGCGGCCAGGGAGTGCGCGACGTCCACCGGATCCGCCTCGCCGACGGCGGCGGCGAGGCGGGCGGCCTGCTCGCGCAGGGCGCGTTCGGTGCGGCCCGAGACCACCCAGGGCACCAGCGGCGGCGCCGTACGCGGCTCCTCCTCCCCCGCCTCCCCGGCTTCCTCGGCGGGGGCCTCCTCCAGGATGGTGTGGGCGTTGGTGCCGCTGGCGCCGAAGGAGGAGACGGCGGCCCGGCGCGGCCGGCCGGGGTCGGTCCAGGGCCGGTTCCCGGTCAGCAGCCGGATGTCGCCCTGTGCCCAGTCGACCTTGGTGGAGGGCTGCTCGGCGTGCAGCGTCCTCGGCAGGACCCGGTGCCGCATCGCCATGACCGCCTTGATGATGCCGGCGACGCCGGCGGCGGCCTGGGTGTGCCCGATGTTGGACTTCACCGAGCCGAGCCACAGCGGCTGTTCGCGGCCCTGGCCGTAGGTGGCGAGCAGCGCCTGCGCCTCGATGGGGTCGCCGAGGGTGGTGCCGGTGCCGTGCGCCTCCAGCAGGTCCACGTCGGCCGGGCCGAGCCCGGCGGAGGCCAGCGCGGCGCGGATGACGCGCTGCTGGGAGGGGCCGTTGGGGGCGGTCAGGCCGTTGGAGGCGCCGTCCTGGTTGACGGCGGAGCCGCGGACGACGGCCAGCACCTCGTGGCCGTTGCGGCGGGCGTCGGAGAGCCGCTCCAGCACCAGCATGCCGGCGCCCTCGCTCCAGCCGGTGCCGTCGGCGGCGGCCGCGAAGGACTTGCAGCGGCCGTCTGCGGCGAGGCCGCGCTGCCGGCTGAAGGCGATGAAGTTGCCCGGCGTGGACATCACGGTGGCGCCGCCCGCCAGGGCGAGGGTGCACTCCTTGTTGCGCAGGGCCTGGACGGCGAGGTGCACCGCGACGAGCGCCGAGGAGCAGGCGGTGTCGATGGTGACGGCCGGGCCCTCCAGGCCGAGGGTGTAGGAGATGCGGCCGGAGATGACGGCGGCCAGCACGCCGGTGCCGAGCGCGGCCTCACTGTCGTCGGGCATCCGGGCCAGCAGGTCCTTGTAGTCCTGGCCGTTGGTGCCGGCGAACACGCCGACGCGGGTGCCGTGCGCCGCGTCGGGGGCGATCCGGGCGCGTTCCAGGGCCTCCCACGACACCTCCAGCAGCAGCCGCTGCTGGGGGTCCATCGCCAGCGCCTCGCGGGGGCTGATGCCGAAGAAGTCCGGTTCGAAGCCGGCCGCGTCGGTGAGGAACCCGCCGCGGGTGACGTAGCTCTTGCCGGTGGCGTCCGGGTCGGGGTCGTACAGCGCGTCGATGTCCCAGCCGCGGTCGTCGGGGAAGTCGCCGATGGCGTCGGTGCCGTCGTGGACGAGCCGCCAGAACTCCTCCGGGGTGGTCACACCGCCGGGGAAGCGGCAGCTCATCCCGACGATGGCGATGGGTTCCCGGTCCTGGGCCTCCACCTCGCGCAGCCGCCGGCGGGTCTGGGCCAGGTCGGCGGAGACCCGCTTGAGGTAGGAGAGCAGCTTTTCGTCGTTGGTCATCGGGTGTCGCCACTCCTGTGCGAAGAGGTGGACCGCGGTGCGGCCGGGGTGTCGTGGGAGGGTCGCCTCAGGCCGAGCCGAGTTCGTTGTCGATGAAGGCGAAGACGTCGTCGGCGGTGGCGTCCTCCAGCCGTCCGGCGACGCCGGCCTCCTCCCGGCCGAGGGCCGTGTCCAGGTCGCCGAGCAGCGACCTCAGGCGGCCGGTGATCCCGCCCTCTTCGATGTCCTCGGCGCTCAGGCCGCCGAGCCGGGCGGCGATCCGGTCGAGGTCGGCGAGGACCGAGTCCACGGAGGAGGTGGCCGAGCCCGCGAGTTCGGTGCCCAGGTGCTGGGCGAGGGCGGCGGGCGTGGCGTAGTCGAAGATGAGCGTGGCCGGCAGCGGCACCCCGGCGGCGGCGCTGATCCGGTTGCGCAGGTCGACGGAGGTGAGGGAGTCGAAGCCGAGGTCGCGGAAGGCGGTGGTCGGCTCGACCGCGTCGGCGTCGCCGTAGCCGAGGACGGCGGCGGCCTGGCCGCACACCAGCTCCCGCAGGGCGCGGTCGCGTTCGCCGCCGGTGAGGCCGGCGAGCCGCTCGGCGAAGCCGTCGGCGGCGCCCGCCTGTTCGGGTCCGCCGGTGCCGGGGCGGGCCCCGGGCAGCGTGGACAGCAGGGGGCTCGGCCGGGTCGCGGTGAAGGCGGGCGCGAACACCGTCCAGTCGACGTCGGCGACGGTGACGGCGGTGTCCCCGCCGGCCAGCGCGCGGTGCAGCGCGGTGAGGGCGCGGTCCGGGTCGAGGAGGGACATGCCCATGGCGCGGGCGGCGGAGCGCACGGTGCCGTGGGCGGCCATGCCGTCGCCGCCCCAGGGTCCCCAGGCGACCGAGGTGGCGGGCAGCCCGAGGGAGCGGCGGTGTACGGCGAGGGCGTCGAGGTAGGCGTTGGCGGCGGCGTAGTTGGCCTGGCCGGCGCCGCCGACGGTGGCGGTCAGGGAGGAGAACAGCACGAATGCCGACAGGTCCCGGTCCGCGGTGAGTTCGTGCAGGTGGCGGGCGGCGTCGGCCTTGGCGGCGAGGACGCGGCCGAACCGTTCGGGGGTGAGGGCGTCCAGGACGCCGTCGTCGAGGACGCCGGCCAGGTGCAGCACGGCGGTGAGGGGGTGTTCGGCCGGTACGGAGTCCAGCAGGGCGGCGAGAGCCCGGCGGTCGGCGACATCGCAGGCGGTGAGCGTGACCCGGGTGCCGGCGTCGGTGAGTTCGCGGACCAGGTCGGCGGCGCCGGGCGCGTCGGGGCCCCGGCGGGAGGTCAGCAGCAGGTGGTCGGCGCCCTCGGCGGCGAGCCAGCGGGCGACGGCCTGGCCGACGGCGCCGGTGGCGCCGGTGACCAGCACGGTGCCGGAGGGCTTGAAGGGCGCGCCGGCCCGGGCGGGGGCGGGCTCCAGGCGCCGGCCGTAGGCGCCGGTCTCGCGCAGGACGACCTGGTCCTCGTCACCGCCGTCGCGGAGCAGGGCGGCCAGCCGGGCGAGGGTCTGCGGGCCGGGTTCGGCGGGCAGGTCGGCCAGTCCGCCCCAGCGCTCGGGGTGTTCCAGGGCGGCGACCCGGCCGAGGCCCCACACGGGGGCCTGGTCGAGGCCGGTGACGGCGTCGGCCGGGCCGTGGGCGACGGCGTCGCGGGTGACGCACCACAGCGGGGCGGTGACCCGCGCGTCGCCGAGGGCCTGGACGAGGGCGGCGGTGACGGCCGGTGCGGTGGCGGGCGCCAGCAGGGACAGCACCCCGTCGACGCCGTCCCCTCCGGCGAGCAGCGCGGCGAGTTCGGCGCGGCCGGCCATCACGGGCACGGTGCGGGTGTCGAGGGTGAGGCCCTGTCCGGCGAGCCCGGTCAGGACGGCGGTGGTCCAGGGGTCGTCGGCGGCGGGGACGACGGCGAGCCAGTGCCGGCCGCGCGCCGGGGTGGCGGCGGGGGCCAGCGGCTCCCAGGCGACGCGGTAGCGCCAGCCGTCGGCCGCCGCGTCGGTCTGCCGCCGCTCGTGCCAGGCGGCCAGGGCCGGTACGACGGCGGCGACGGAACCCTGGTCGGCGACGCCGAGGGTGGCGGCCACGGCGGTGACGTCCCGGTCGCGGACGAGGTCCCAGAACGGGTCGGCGGCGTCGCCCGCGCGGGCCGTCGCCGACCGCTCGGCCTGCAGGATGGGGGCGTCCTCCCAGTGCCGGTCGCGGCGGAAGGGGTAGGTGGGCAGGGTGACCTTGCGGCCCCCGGCGAACACCGCCGTCCAGTCGGGGCCGGTGCCGGTCAGGTGCAGCCGGCAGACGGCGTCGAGGAGGGCGGCGTCCTCGTCGCGGTCGCGGCGCTGGGTGCCGATGACGACCGGCACCGCGTCCTGGGCCAGGTTGCTGAGCACCGCGTCGGGGCCGACCTCCAGGAAGCGGGTGGCGCCCTCGGCGGCCAGGGTGGTGACCCCGTCGTGGAAGCGGACGGCCTCCCGGACGTGCCGGACCCAGTACTCGGGCGAGGTGAGCCGGTCGGCCAGGCGGCCGGTGACGTTGGAGACGACGGGCACGGCGGGCTCGCGGAAGGTCAGCTGCGCCAGCACCTCGCCGAACGCCTCCAGCATGGGTTCCATGCGGTGGGAGTGGAAGGCGTGCGAGACCTTCAGCCGGGTGGACTTCTCCACCCGGGCGGCGACGGCGAGCACGGCGTCCTCGTCGCCGGAGACCACCACGGCGCGCGGGCCGTTGACGGCGGCGATGTCGACGCCGTCGGTGAGCAGCGCGGTGACCTCGGCCTCGGTGGCGAGCAGGGACACCATCGCGCCGCCGGCGGGCAGGTCCTGCATGAGCCGGCCGCGGGCGGCGACCAGGGCGACGGCGTCCTTCAGGTCCAGGACGCCGGCGACGTGCGCGGCGACGACCTCGCCGACGGAGTGCCCGGCGAGCAGGTCCGGGCGGATGCCCCAGTGCTCCAGCAGCCGGTACAGGGCGGTTTCGAAGGCGAACAGGGCAGCCTGGGTGTAGACCGTCCGGTGCAGGGGGGCGGGGTCGGTGTCCTCGTCCCACATCACCTCGCGCAGCGGCCGGTCCAGGTGGGTGTCGAACGCGGCGCAGAGCTCGTCGAGGGCGGCGGCGAACACCGGGAACGCGGCGTACAGGGCGCGGCCCATGCCGGGCCGCTGGGAGCCCTGCCCGGAGAACAGCACGGCGAGGCGCCCGGGCTCGGGGGCCGCCTCGGCGGGCCGGCCGCCGTCGGCGACGGCGCGCAGGCCGGCCAGCAGTTCGTCCCGGTCCCGGCCGGTCACGGCGGCCCGGTGGGGGAACACGGTCCGGGTGGTGGCCAGCGAGTACCCGACGTCGTAGGGGTCGAGGCCGCCGGCCGCGGCGAGCAGCCGCTCGGCCTGCCGGCGGACGGCGTCGGGGCCCTTGCCGGACAGCACCCAGGGGATGACGGGCAGCGCGGCCCGCTCGGGGGCGGCCTGGTCCGTCGCGGCGGGGGGCGCCTCCTCCAGGATGGTGTGGGCGTTGGTGCCGGAGATCCCGAAGGAGGACACGCCGGCGCGGCGCGGGCGGCCGTCGGGGGTGTCCCAGCGGCGGGGCTCGGTGAGCAGCCGGACGTCTCCGGCACTCCAGTCGACGGCGGTGGAGGGCCGCTCGACGTGCAGGGTGCGGGGCAGGGTGCCGTGGCGCATCGCCATGACCATCTTGATGATGGCGCCGACCCCGGCCGCGGCCTGCGGATGGCCCATGTTGGACTTGAGGGAGCCGAGCCACACCGGCCGGTTCTCCGGCCGGTCCTGGCCGTAGGCGGCGATGACGGCCTGGGCCTCGATGGGGTCGCCGAGGGTGGTGCCGGTGCCGTGCGCCTCGACCGCGTCGATGTGGTGCGGGGCGAGCCGGGCGTCGGCGAGGGCCTGCCGGATGACGCGGATCTGGGCCGGGCCGCTGGGCGCGGTCAGGCCGTTGGAGGCGCCGTCCTGGTTGACGGCCGAGCCGCGCACGACGGCCAGCACCTCGTGGCCGTTGCGCAGCGCGTCGGACAGCCGCTCCACCAGCAGCATGCCGGCGCCCTCGGCCCAGGCGGCGCCGGCGGCGTCGTCGGAGAAGGAGTGGCAGCGGCCGTCGGGGGACAGCGCGCGGCGCTCGCTGAACTCGATGAACATCTCGGGGCTGGCCATGACGGCGGCGCCGCCCGCCAGCGCCAGGGAGCACTCGCCCTTGCGCAGCGACTGGATCGCCTGGTGCAGGGCCACCAGGGAGGAGGAGCAGGCGGTGTCCATGGTGACCGCGGGACCCTCCAGGCCGAGGGTGTAGGCGATGCGGCCGGAGACGATGCTGCCGGAGATGGTGCCGCCGATGTAGTCGTGGTGCATCAGGCCGACGAAGACACCGGTCGGGGTGCCCTTGACGGTGGTGGGGTCGATGCCGGCCCGTTCGAAGGCCTCCCAGGTGACCTCCAGCAGCAGCCGCTGCTGCGGGTCGGTGCCGGGGGCGTCCTTGGGGCTGATGCCGAAGAAGGCGGGGTCGCACTCGGCGGCGTCGTGCAGGAAGCCGCCGTGGCGGACGTAGGTCTTGCCGGGGGCGCCGGGCTCGGGGTCGTAGATCGCCTCGGTGTCCCAGCCGCGGTCGGCGGGGAACTCGGTGACGACGTCGATGCCCTCGTCGACGATCCGCCACAGATCCTCGGGGGTGCGCACACCGCCCGGGTAGCGGCAGCCCATGCCGATGATGGCGACGGGCTCGCGCTCGCGGTCCTCCAGCTCCCGCACGCGGCGGCGGCTGCGCTCCAGCTCGGTCGTGGCCCGCTTGAGGTAGTCGCGGAGCTTGCCGGCCGTGGCCGAGTCTTCCATCACAGGGCTCCCAGTTCGTTGTCGATCCTGGCGAAGAGTTCGTCGTCGCTGGCGTCGCCGAAGTCCTCGGGCGCCGCGGGCGCGGGGTGCCGTCCGTGGGTGTCCTGCCAGTCGCGCAGCAGCGCTTCGAGGCGGGCGGTGACGCGGGCGTGGCTGCCGTCCTCGTCGGGCAGGGCGTGCAGCGCGGCCTCGAGGCGGTCCAGCTCGGCCAGCGCCGACCGGGCCCGGTCGGCGGGTCCGGGCACCAGCGCGGTCTTGAGGTGGGCGGCGAGGGTGGTCGGGGTGGGCTGGTCGAAGACGAGGGTGGCGGGCAGGGTCAGGCCGGTGGCGCCCGCGAGGAGGTTGCGCAGTTCCACGGCGGCGAGCGAGTCGAAGCCCATCTCCTGGAAGGCGCGCTCCGCCTCCACCGCCTCGGGCGAGGGGTGCCCGAGCACGGCGGCGACATGGGTGCGGACCAGCTCCAGCAGGGCGCGGTCGCGGTCGGCGTCGGCCAGCGGTGCCAGCCGCTCGCGCCAGCCGCCGGCCGGCGTGCCGGGTTCGGCGCCGGGGCGCCTGGCGGGCCGGACCAGGCCGCGCAGCAGCGCGGGTACGCCGTCGGTCCGGGCGCGCACCGCGGCGGTGTCCAGGCGGACGGGCACCAGGACGGCGTCCTCGCCGCCGGGGCCCGCGTCCAGGGCGCGCAGCCCCTGTGCGGGGGTCAGCGGCGGCAGGCCGAGCCGGCGCAGCCGTTCCAGATCGGCGGCGTCGATGCCGGAGCCCATGCCGTCGGTGCCGGACCACAGGCCGTAGGCGAGGGAGACGGCGGGCAGGCCGAGCGAGCGGCGGTGGGCGGCGAGGCCGTCGAGGAAGGTGTTGGCGGCGGCGTAGTTGGCCTGGCCGCCGCCGACCAGCAGACCGGCGGTGGAGGACAGCAGCACGAACGCCGACAGGTCCCTGCCGCGGGTCAGTTCGTGCAGGTTCCAGGCGGCGTCCACCTTGGGCCGCAGCACCCGGTCCACCCGGTCCGCGTCCAGGCCGGCCAGTACGCCGTTGTCGACGACGCCGGCGGCGTGCACCACGGCCCGTACGTCGTGTCCGGCCAGCAGCGCGGCGAGCTGGTCCCGGTCGGCGGCGTCGCACCGGGCGACGGTCACCTCGGCGCCCGACTCGCGCAGGGCGTCGGCGAGTGCGGTGGCCCCGGGGGCGTCCGGGCCGCGCCGGCCGGCCAGCAGCAGGTGCCGTACGCCGTGCGCGGTGACCAGGTGGCGGGCGATCAGGGCGCCGAGGCCGCCGGTGCCGCCGGTGATCAGGACGGTGCCGTCCGGGTCCCAGACGGGCGGGCCGCCGGGCTTGGCGCGGGCCAGCCGGGGCAGCCGTACCTCGCCGTCCCGCACCGCGACCTCCGGTTCCCCGGCGGCGAGCGCGGTGGCGAGGGCCGCTTGGGGGCCGGCGCTGCCGTCGCTGTCGACCAGCAGGAACCGCCCGGGGTGCTCGGCCTGGGCCGCGCGGACCAGTCCGGACAGGGCCGCGTGGGCGAGGTCGCCGGCGCGCAGCAGCACGGCGAGCCGCCGCCCGGCGTACCGCTCGTCGGCGGGCCAGGCGCGCAGCACGTCCAGGACCGCGTGCACCCGTGCGCGCACCAGGGCGGGCAGGTCGGATACGGCGTCGGGGACGGGCGGTACGGCCAGGACGACCAGGTCGGGCACGGGGCCTGCGGCGGTGAGGGCGTCGAGGTCCGGGTGGTGGGGGGCGTCGAGGCCGGTGTCCTCGGGGCCGCTGCCGCCGAGGCCGCACACGGCCGGCGCGGGCGGGGCCCCGGCCGCCGCGGCGGGCGCCGGGACGAGGTCCACCCGGTACAGCGGGTCGTCGCCGTCCGCGGCGAGCTGCTCGGCCGAGACGGGGCGGGCCACCAGGCCGCGGACGGTGGCGACGGGCGTGCCGGTGGCGTCGGCCAGGGTGAGGGCAACGGTGTCGGGGCCGGACGGCGCGAGGCGCAGGCGCAGGGTGTCGGTGCCCGCCGCGTGCAGGGTGACGCCGTCCCAGGCGAACGGCAGGACCGCCTGGCCGCCGGGCAGGTCCAGCAGGTTGACGTGCAGGGCGGCGTCCAGCAGCGCCGGGTGCACGCCGTACGCGGCGGCGGTGGCGCGGGCACCGTCGGGCAGGGCCGCCTCGGCGAACAGTTCGTCGCCGCGCCGCCACATGGCGCGCAGGCCCTGGAAGACCTCGCCGTAGCCGTAGCCGGTGCGGGCGAGCGCGGGGTAGAGGCCGTCCAGGCCGACGGGTTCGGCGTCCCGCGGCGGCCAGTCGGTCAGCCCGGCCGGGTCCGTGCCCTGGGCGGCCGGCTGGGTGAGGACGCCCGCGGCGTGCCGGGTCCAGGGCGCGTCGGGGGTGTCGGCGCGGCGCGACCAGATGGTCAGCTCGCGCTGTCCGTCCCGGTCGGCGCCGACGGCGGCCTGGACGGCGAGGGCGCCGTGCTCGGGCAGGATCAGCGGGGCGTGCAGGGTGAGTTCGCCGACGCTGTCGCAGCCGGTGTGCCGCGCGGCCTGGAGGGCCATTTCCACAAAGGCGGTGCCGGGCAGCAGTACGGTGCCGTGCACGGCGTGGTCGGCGAGCCACGGGTGGGTGGCGCGGGAGAGCCGGCCGGTGAGGACCGCTCCCTGGGTGTCGGGCAGGTCGGTCGCGGCGCTGAGCAGGGGGTGGCCGGTGGCGCGCTGGCCCAGGCCGCCGGCGTCGCCGCCGCCGCCGGTGCCGGCGTCCAGCCAGAGGCGTTCGCGCTGGAAGGCGTAGGTGGGCAGGGCGGCGGGCCGGGCGTGGTGCGGGGCGAAGAAGGCCGCCCAGTCGACGTCGGTGCCGGCCGCGTGCAGCCGGGCCACGGCCGTGACCAGGTCGCGTTCCTCGTCGCCGGCCCGGCGCAGTGCGGCGACGGTCACGCTGTCCGCGGGCACGCAGTCGGCGGCGAGCGCGGTCAGGGCGGCGTCCGGGCCGACTTCGAGGAACGCCCGGACACCCAGTTCGCGCAGGGTGGTCACGGCCGGGGCGAAGCGGACGGTGTGCCGGACGTGGTCCACCCAGTAGCCGGGGGTGGTCAGGTGCGCGGGGTCGGCGAGGGCGCCGGTGAGCGTGGACACGAGGGGGATGCGGGGCGCGGCGTAGGCGCACGCGGCGGCGGCCTCGGCGAAGCCGGCGAGCATCGGTTCCATCAGCGGCGAGTGGAAGGCGTGCGAGACGGTGAGCCGCTTTCCGGTGCCGAAGCGGGCGGCGAGGGCGGCGACGGCGTCCTCGGCGCCGGAGATCACCACCGAGCGCGGGCCGTTGACGGCGGCGAGGCCGACCCGTGCGTCCAGGTGGGGGGTGATCTCCTCCTCGGTGGCGCGCAGCGCGGCCATGGCGCCGCCCTCGGGCAGGGCCGCCATCAGGGTGCCGCGGGCCAGGACGAGCTTCACGGCGTCGGGCAGGGACAGCACCCCGGCGGCGTGGGCGGCGGCGATCTCGCCGACGGAGTGGCCGGCCACGTAGTCGGGGGTGACGCCCCAGGACTCCAGGAGCCGGTAGAGGGCCACCTCGGTGGTGAAGAGGGCGAGCTGCGCGTAGTCGGTGCGGGTGAGCAGGGCGGCGTCGCCGTCGATCACCTCGGCGAGCGGCCGTTCCAGGTCCGGGTCGGCGAGGGCGCACACCGCGTCGAAGGCGTCGGCGTACACCGGGAAGGCCCGGTGCAGGGCGCGGCCCATGCCGGTGCGCTGGGCTCCCTGCCCGGTGAACAGGAACGCGGTCCTGCCGCCGGTCCGGGTGAGCGGGGTGGCGGTGCCGAGCGCGGCGAGCAGTTCCGCGGTGTCCCGTCCGACGGCGACGGCCTGGTGCTCGTGGCGGGCGCGGGTGGTGGCGAGCGACAGCGCGAGGTCGGCCGGTCGGGCGCCGGGGTGGGTGTCGAGGTGCTCGCGCAGCCGGGTGATCTGCGCGGTGAGGGCTCCGGGGGTGCGGGCGGAGACGATCCAGGGGACGCAGCCGTCCTCCCGGGCGGGCGAGCCGGGTGTGTCCTCGTCCGGTCCGGGGTCGGCGGGCGCCTGTTCCAGGACGACGTGGGCGTTGGTGCCGCTGATGCCGAAGGAGGAGACGGCGGCGCGGCGGGGCCGTCCGGTGTCGGGCCACGGGCGCCGTTCCAGGGCCAGTTCGACGGCTCCCGCGCTCCAGTCGACCTGGTCGGTGGGCGCGTCGACGTGGAGGGTGGGCGGGACCTCGCCGTGCCGCATGGCCAGCACCATCTTGATGACGCCCGCGACGCCCGCGGCGGCCTGGGTGTGTCCGAGGTTGGACTTGACCGAGCCCAGCAGCAGCGGCTCGGCCCGGTCCTGGCCGTAGGCGGCGAGCAGCGCCTGCGCCTCGATGGGGTCGCCGAGGGAGGTGCCGGTGCCGTGTGCCTCGACCACGTCGACGTCGGCGGGGGCGAGCCCGGCACCGGCCAGGGCCTGCCGGATGACCCGCTGCTGGGAGGGGCCGTTGGGCGCGGTCAGCCGGCTGCTGGCGCCGTCGGAGTTGACCGCGCTGCCCCGGATCACGGCGAGCACCGGGTGGCCGTTGCGGCGGGCGTCGGCGAGCCGCTCCAGCAGCAGCATGCCCGCGCCCTCGCCCCAGCCGGTGCCGTCGGCCGCGGCGGCGAACGCCTTGCAGCGGCCGTCCGGGGCGAGCCCGCGCTGCCGGCTGAAGTCGACGAAGGTCTCCGGGGTGGACATCACGGTGACCCCGCCGGCCAGTGCCAGCGAGCACTCGTCGGACTGCAGCGCCCGTACCGCCCAGTGCAGGGCGACCAGGGAGGAGGAGCAGGCGGTGTCGACGGTGACGACGGGCCCTTCGAGCCCGAAGGTGTAGGCGACGCGGCCGGAGGCGATGCTGGCGGCGCTGCCGTTGGCCAGGTAGCCGCCGAGGTCGTCGGGCACGGAGCCGAGGCGGGTGGCGTAGTCGTTGTACATGACGCCGGCGAACACGCCGGTGCGGCTGCCGCGCAGGGCGGCGGGGACGATGCCGGCCCGCTCGAAGGCCTCGTGGGAGGTCTCCAGCAGCAGCCGCTGCTGCGGGTCCATGGCGAGGGCCTCGCGGGGGCTGATGCCGAAGAAGCCGGGGTCGAAGTCGGCGGCGTCGTGCAGGAAGCCGCCGGTGCGGGCGTAGGTCTTGCCGGGCCGTGCCGGGTCGGGGTCGTACAGGGCGTCCACGTCCCAGCCGCGGTCGGCGGGGAAGTCCGTCACCGCGTCGGTGCCGGTCGCGACGAGGTCCCACAGGTCCTCGGGGGTGGTGACGCCGCCCGGGTAGCGGCAGCCGATGCCGATGACGGCGACCGGGCCGTGGGCGCGTCGCTCGTTCTCGCGCAACCGCCGCCGCGCCTCCCGCAGGTCCGCCGTCGTCCGCCTGAGATAGTCGAGCAGTTGCTCTTCGTTGTTCACCAGCGCGCCATCCGATCGGGATCGAAGTGAGGGCCTGGGCCGTGCGGATCGCCTCCGGACGGTCGCCGGTCCGCTTCCCCTCCGCTGGTGGGAGGCTAGGCAGGGGGCGGTGACGCAAGACACCCCTACGGCCCCCAGGGGCCCCCTCGGCGGCTAAGGGGTCCCCCTGCGGCGTCGGCACCGCGGGGCCGGGACGGGGTCACCCGCCGGCCGGGGCGACGGACGCGAGCCGGTAGCTGCCGGCCAGTTCCCTGACCTCCACGGAGACCACCGCCGCGCGCACGCCGGCCGTCCGCAGGTGTCCGTCGAGCAGGGCGAGCACGCTCTCGGACAGGCGGGCCCGCTGGTGCTCGGGGCGGCCGGCCAGGAGGCCCACCTCGACGTGCACGAAGCCGGTCTCCCCGCTCGACAGGTCCCCGACGTGGGTCTCCACGGGCCGGACCAGCGTCTTGCACACGCCCGCCGAGCCGGATTCCTCCAGGACCAGCGGATGCAGCTCCTTCACGAGGACGCTCGCGTCGAGGACCCCGGCCAGGTGGGAGGAGTAGTCGATGGTGAGGTGCGGCATGCGGGACCTTTCATCACACTTCCTAGTTTCTCAAGGCAACTATTTTCCCCCACGGTGGCCGGCCCCCGACGCCCGCCCCGGCCCCGCTGCCCGCTCACATAGGTTGTGCGCATGATCGAGGACGCGAAGACGAGGCCACGGGCGGTGCCGGCGCAGCACCGGGCCCGGGGCCGGCACGCCGCCCCCGGAGGCCGGGCGGACCGCCGCAAGGGCCGGCGCAGGAAGAGACCGGCACAGGGCGGGCCGGCCCGCGCCTCGCTGCTGATGGCCGCGGGCACCGTGGTCTCCCGGGCCACGGGGCTCATACGCACGGTGCTCCAGGCCGCCGCGCTCGGCACGAGCCTGCTGGCGAGCACCTACAACACGGCCAACACCGTGCCGACCAGTCTGTACACGCTCCTGATCGGCGGCGCCCTCAACGCCGTCCTCGTCCCGCAGCTGGTGCGCGCCCGCGCCACCCACCCCGACCAGGGCCGGGCCTACGAGCAGCGGCTGGTGACCCTCGTGGTGTGCGTCCTCGGCGCCGGGACGGCGCTGGCGGTGTGGGTGGCGCCGCAGATCGTCGGCGTCTACATGCGGGACACCCCCGGCAACCACGAGGCCTACCGGCTGACGGTGACCTTCGCCCGCTATCTGCTGCCGCAGATCTTCTTCTACGGCCTGACCGGCATCTACGGCCAAGTCCTCAACGCCCGCGAAAAGTTCGGGGCGGCGATGTGGACGCCGGTGCTGAACAACGTCGTCCTGGTCGCCATGTTCGGCGCCTACCTGGGCCTGATGACGGCCCCCGGCCGGGTCGAGGACATCACGGCCGGCCAGGTCCGGCTGCTGGGCATCGGCACCACCGCGGGCATCGCCGTGCAGGCCCTCGCCCTGATCCCGTTCGCCCGGGCGGCGGGATTCCGCTTCCGGCCGCGCTTCGACTGGCGCGGCACGGGCCTGGGCTCCAGCGTCCACGCGGCCAAGTGGACCCTGCTGTACGTCCTGGCGAACCAGGTGGCCCTGGCCGTGGTCACCAACTACGCCAACGCCGCCGACCAGAAGCTGCCGGACGCGGGCGCGGGCTACTCGGCGTACACCTACGCGCAGACCATCTGGATGCTGCCGCAGTCCATCGTCACCGTGTCGCTGGTGACCGCGCTGCTGCCGCGCATGAGCCGGGCCGCCGCCGAGGGACGGGTCGCCGACCTGCGGGCGGACCTGTCGCGCTCCCTGCGGGTCAGCGGCGCCGTCATCGTGCCCGCCGCCTTCTTCTTCCTCGCCCTCGGCCCGCTGCTGGCGGTGCTGCTGTTCGCCCACGGCGCCGCCGACGCGGACTCGGCCCGGCCGCTCGGGCACATGCTCCAGGCGTTCGGCCCCGGGCTGATCCCGTTCTCCGCCCAGTACCTGCTGCTGCGCGGCTTCTACGCCTTCGAGGACACCCGCACGCCCTTCTTCATGGCCGCGTGGGTCGCCGTGGTCAACATCGCCCTCGCCACCGCGTGCCATGTGCTGCTGCCCGCGCGCTGGGCGGTGACGGCGATGGCCGGGGCGTACACGCTGTCGTACGCGGTCGGGCTCCTGGTGACCGCGCGGCTGCTGCGCGGGCGGCTCGGCGGCCGCCTCGACGACGGGGCCCTGCGCCGCACCTACGCCAAGCTGCTGGTCGCCGCGGGGCTCGCCGCGGCCCTGGGCCGGGCGGTCGCGCACGTCTGCGCCGGCCGCCTCGGCACCGGCACCTGGCCCGCGGTGTTCGCGCTGGCCGCGGGCACGGTGACGCTGGCCGTGGTCTATCTCGCGGCGGCCCGCCTGATGCGGGTCGCGGAGCTGCGGCGCCTGCCCGGCCTGCGCTGACGCGGCCGGCGGGGCGGCCGGCAGGGGCGGGGCCGCCCGGCACCGCGCCGGCGGCGCGTCGCTCAGGAGCCGCCGGTGTGGCCGGCCGCCGCCCGCTTCAGCAGGGAGTTCAGCAGGTGTATGTCGGGCCGGCGGGTGGTGCCCGAGCGGCTCACGGTGAAGACGGTCCGGCTGACCGGCCTGGTCAGCGGGTGCAGGCTGACGCCGGCGATGTCGTCCGGGACGGCGAGCCGGGGGGCCAGCGCGACGCCCGCGCCGGCCGCGACCAGCGAGGTCAGGACGGCGAAGTCGCTGCTGCGCACCCGGATGTCGGGCACGAACCCGGCGGCGCCGCAGGTGCGCTGGATCATCTCGTAGCAGGAGGTGTCCGGCGCGGGCGTCAGCCAGGGCACCCGGGCGAGGGCGGCGAGGTCCGCCGGCTGCCCGGGAGCCAGCCCCAGCCGGTCCGCGTGGCCGGAGCGCAGCACGGCCACCACCGGGTCCTCCATCAGGGCCTCCTGCTCGCTGCCCGAGGGGAAGTCGCGCGGCAGCACCGTGTAGCCGTGGACGACGGCCACGTCGGTCTCCCGCTTGTGCAGGGCCGTGAGCGCGTCCCCCGGCTCCAGGACGGTGAGCTGGAGGACGAGCCGGCGCGACCACGCCTCGTCCTCCTCGGCGAGCGCCCGGTACACGGCGGGGAACAGGGTGCGGGCGGCGGAGGAGAACGCGGCCACCCGGACCTGTCCGCGCCGGCCCCCGCGCAGCGCCGCGAGGTCGGACTCGGCGGCGGCGAGGTCGCCGAGGACCACCTCCGCGTGCGCGACCAGCAGCTCCCCGGCGCTGGTCAGCCTGAGGGTGCGACCGTGCTTCTCCACGACGGGCAGACCGGCCTCGCGTTCGAGGACGGCCAGTTGCTGGGAGACGGCCGGCGCGGTCAGGTGCAGGGCCTCGGCCGCCGCCGCGACGGTGCCGTGGATGGCCAGGTGGTGCAGGATCCTGAGCCGGCGAACATCAAGCATCACCACAGCTTACGCTTCACATAACGAAAGCTAACTGGACCTTCTTGTTTCGCTCTCGGCATCGTAGAGGAATGCGCACACGGTTCGCCTCCCCCAGCTTTCTCGCCCTGGCCGGCACGGTGGTGCTCTGGGCGTCCGCGTTCCCGGCGATCCGGGTGGGGGTCGCCGGGCTGGGCCTGGCGGCGCTGTCGCTGCTGCGGCTGGCCATCGCCGCCGTCGTGCTGGCCGCCCTCGCGCCGTTCGCCGGGGTCCGGGTGCCCAGGCGGAGGGACCTGCCGCAGATCGCCCTGTGCGGGCTCACCGGCATGACCGCGTACCAGATCCTGCTGAACTGGGGCGAGATCCACGTCGAGGCGGGCACCGCGAGCCTGCTGATCGCCGTCGCTCCCGTCTTCAGCGTCCTGCTCGGCAGCGTCTTCCTCTCCGAACACATCAGCCGCAACGTCGCCGTCGGCAGCGTCATCGCCCTCGCGGGCACCGCCATCGTCACCCTGAGCGAGGGGGTGTCCGGGTTCACCGCCGCCTCCCTGGTGGTGCTGGCCGCGGCCGTCGTCCAGGGCGTCTACCACTTCGCCACCAAACCGCTGCTGGGCCGCTACACCGGCCTCGAGGTGGCCACGTACGCCATGATCGCCGGCACGGTGTTCGCGCTACCGCTGGTGCCCGCGACGGTCCGGTCCGTGGCCCACGCCCCCATGGACGCGCTGCTGGCGGTGCTCTTCCTCGGGCTGCTGCCGTCCGCCCTGGGCTTCGTCATCTGGGGCTACGCCGTCGCCCGCCTCCCGCTGGCCGTGTCCACCGCCGCGCTGTACCTGGTGCCGCCCGTCGCCCTGCTGGTGTCCTTCGTCTGGCTCGGGGAGGTCCCGCACCCGGTCGAACTGCTCGGCGGCGCCGTCGTCGTGGCCGGTGTCGTCCTGATCAACCGCCGCCGTCCCGCCGCGACGGCGCGGCCGCGGGCCGTCGCCGGGCGCGCCGGCCGCGAGGAGAGCACGGGCGAGCGCGCCGACGAGGCGCCCATACGCCGCTGAGCCGCCCCGGAACGCGTGCGGTCGTCAGGAGGGCGCCGGGAAACACTCATGCTCGCCTCCACTCCACCGTCGTCGAGAGAAGTCGGCCGAGCTTGGCACACCGGCCCTTCCCCTGTACGCCCACGTGAGCCATGTTCATCCACATGAACAAGGCCGGTAGTGGTCGAAAGGCCCCGCAGCGCGCTGTTAGGTTGCGGGGCGTGGATCTCTTCCAGCGCTCGTGGGCCGCCTTGCGTGCGGCCGTCGCCGGGCTCGCCGACGAGGACTTCGCGCGGCCGTCCGGCTGTGCCGGCTGGCTCGTCCGGGACCTGGTGTGCCATCTGGTGATCGACGCCCAGGACGTGCTGATCACCCTGGTGACGCCCGCCCCGGGAGAACCGACGCACGACGCGGTGGGCTACTGGCACGTCACGGACACCCCGCCGGCCGGCGACGACCCGCTGGACGCGCTGACGGTCCGGCTGGCCGCCGCGTACGAGGAGCCGGGGCTGCTGAAGTTCCATCTGGACGACGTCGGTTCGGCCGCCGGACGCGCGGCGGGGCTGGCCGACGCCGGGCTGCGGGTGAGCACGCAGGACATGGTCCTCACCGCCGGCGACTACCTCTCGGCGTACGTCCTGGAGTGGACCCTGCACCACCTGGACCTGATCGCGCACCTGCCCGGCGCGGCCCGGCCGCCCGCCGAGGGCCTCGCCCGGACGCGCGCGATGCTGGAGGAGATCGCCGGGGCGCCCTTCCCCGCGTCCTGGCCCGACGAGGACGCGCTGCTGATCGGCACCGGCCGCCGGGCCCCGACCGGCGGCCAGCGCGCCGAACTGGGCGGCCCACTGGCCGGAAGGCTCCCCCTGGTGCTCGGCTGAGCCGCTCCCGCGGCCCCCGTCACCCGGCTCCGCACACCGGGTAGAAGGGCGCCGGCCCGGCATGCGGGAGACGGGCCGGCGGGTGGTAGCCGGTGGCGTCGGCGTCCGTGGTGTACGCGCGGGCGTCGGTCCCGAGCCCGGTGCGCGGATCGCCCAGCCGGGCCTGGAACACATACACCCCGTCGCCGGCGTAGGTGTAGGCCGCCAGGTCGGGGTACCGGTCGTGGTTGTAGTCGGCCACGGCGATGTCCTGTGCGGCGCCGAGGTCCAGCCGTACGACACGCCGGCTGCGACCGGTGCCGGAGAAGGGCCCGAGCCGCAGTTCGGCGACGCGGGGCGGGACCGGGTCGTCGCCGCCCTGGGTCCGCCCCGCGACCACGACCAGGTCGCTCCAGCCGTCCCGGTCGAAGTCCGCGACGACGGCGCGCACATACTGCTGCCGCCCTCCCGGGCGGTCGGCCAGCCCCCGCGCCGGGACGGTCCGTTCGCGGGGCGAGCCGGCGCCGAAGGCGATGGCCAGACGGGCACCGCGGTGGGAGGGGTCGGTGATCCGGTCCGGGCGGCCGTCGTTGTCCACGTCGGCGATCAGGTCCCCGGAACCGGTGAGACACGCGGTGACGGCGGAAGGTCCGGCGGGGCGCGGCGGGGGCTTTCCCAGGGAGTCCTCGCATCCGGCGCCGAGCAGCAGGACGGCCACGGCCAGGGCCGCGCGGACGGCACGCCCCCGCCCGGGTGTCCCGGTGTGTCCACGCTCCGCCGCCATGAGGACGCATCGTAGTCATCGCGCCTCGCGGGTACGGGGGTTGGGGTGTCTCCCCCGGCGCCCCTCGCCCGGGTCCGCCACCGGCGCCGCGACGTCTGCCGGCCGGGGACCACGCAAGTCCCGCGCATGACACCGGAGTTCGCTGTGTGACGCCGCTTCGGCGAGACCCGAACAAGGCGGACACATGACTCTACCGTCGTGTCTGTCGTCACGAAGGGTGAGAACGGGTTAACTCACCCGTATCATCCAGGTGTCGCATCACAAGCGGAGGTAGGTATGCCGGAAACCGCGGGGCCCGTCACCGAATTGGCCTCTCAGTACGTCAGCCAGGTGACCCAGGACCTGGAGCACAACGTCCACGAACAGGAGCGCGTCACCGCCGAGATCGCCGCACTGCAGGAGCGGTTGGCCGCTCTCCAGCACGACCACGCCATCCTGCTGAACATGCAGCAGGCGCTGGGCATCGCCGCGTCGGCCGGCGGCGCGGTCGTACCCGCTCCGCGCCGGAAGAGCGGCGCCGCGCGGCGCCCGGACGCGAAGAAGCCGACGGCCGCGAAGCCGTCCGCCAAGAAGCCGGCGACCGCGAAGACGGCCACCGTCAAGACGGCGACTGCCAAGACGGCGAGTGGCAAGACGGCGAGTGGCAAGACGGCCACCGCCGGGACCGCCGCCCCGAAGGCGGCGGCCGGGAAGCCGGCGGACGCGAAGGCGCCCGCGGAGCCCGCGCAGCCGACGCTCGTCGAACTGGTCCGCCGGTACCTGGCCGAGCAGAACGAGCCGCGTTCCGCCGCCGAGGTCGCGGAGGCACTGGGCCGGGCGTACCCCGAGCGGGCGGTGCAGACGAAGGTCGTACGCACCACCCTGGAGAACCTCGTGGCCCGCAACGGCGCGCACCGCACCAAGCAGGGCTCGTCCGTCTTCTACACCGTGGTCACCGAACCGGCCCGGGAGACGCCCGGGCACGCGGAGGGCACCGAACCCGCCCAGTGAGCCCGGACGCCTCCCGGCGGGGCCCTCGCTCAGGCGGACGGCCCCTCGGTTTCGCCGAAGCTGGCGAAGTAGGCGGCGGCCATGTCCTCGTCGGCGTGGCCCTGCGCGGCGGCGCGCTCCAGGCGCTCGGCACTCGCGGCGGCCACGTCCAGGCACACGCCGTGTTCCTCGCCCGCCCGGACGATGAGCCGCGCGTCCTTGGCGGCGGTGGCCACGGCGAACTGGGCGGGTGTCAGCCGGTCGTCGAGGATGAGCCGGGACTTGGCGCGCAGGTAGCCCATGTCGAGCGGACCGCCGTCGATGGCGTCGAAGAAGTCCCCCGGGTCCACGCCGAGCGCCTTGGCCAGGGCCAGCGTCTCGCCGGTGGCGGCGGTGACGGCGACGACCCAGCTGTTGGCGACCAGCTTCAGCCGGGTCGCGGTGCCGGCGGCGCCGTCCTCGCCGGTCCACACGGTGCGGCTGCCGATCGCGTCGAACACCGGGGCGACGGCGGCCCGGTGTCCGGCCGGCCCGGCGGCGAGGACGAGGAGCTGCCCGGCCTCGGCGGGCTGCCGGGTGCCGAGGACGGGCGCGTCGAAGAACACCAGGCCGTGTGCGCGGGCGAAGGCCGCCAGGTCGCCGGGGGCTTCGGTGCCGGCGGTGCTCGACTGCACCCAGGCGGTGCCGGAGCGCAGCGCGGGGGCGGCCTCGCGCAGCACGTCGAGGGCGGCCGGGGCGTCGTGGAGCATGGTCAGGACGACGTCGGCGCCCTCGACGGCCTCGGCGGGCGTGCCGGTGACCCGCGCGCCGTCGGCGGCGAGCGGTTCGGCCTTGGCGCGGGTACGGTTCCAGACGCGCACGGTGTGTCCGGCACGCGCGAGGTTGCGGGCCATCGCGGCCCCCATGATGCCGGTGCCCAGTACGGTCACGGTGAGCTTGTCGCTCATGTCGTCAACTCCCTGGATGGTCGGGGGATCGGCGGCCGGCGGCACGCCTTTGGGTACGGGGACGACTCCGGCCCCCGGACAGATCTTCCACCAGCCGGGCCCGCGTTCCCGCACGCCACCCGGGTCCGGGTGCCGGCTCCTGGGCCGCCCCGCCGGTGGGGCGCGTACGGTGGTCCGGTGACTCAGGTGATCGTTCTCAACGGTGGCTCCAGCGCGGGGAAGTCGGGGATCGTGCGTTGTCTCCAGGCCGTACTGCCGGATGCCTGGCTGGCGTTCGGGATCGACGCGTTCGTGGACGCGCTGCCGCCGAGGCTGCGGGACGCGGACGGCGGGATCGAGTTCGCGGCGGACGGCGAGGTGGTGGTCGGGGCGGACTTCCGGGCACTGGAGGAGGCGTGGCGGGAGGGCGTCGCGGCGACGGCCCGCGCGGGCGCCAGGATCGTCGTCGACGATGTCTTCCTCGGCGGAGCGGACTCCCAGCGGCGGTGGCGGAAGGCCCTGGACGGACTCGACGTGCTGTGGGTCGGCGTCCACTGCGACCCGCGGGTCGCCGCGGGCCGGGAGATCGCCCGCGGCGACCGGGTCCCGGGCATGGCCCTGGCCCAGGCCCGGGCGGTGCACGAGGGGGTGTCCTACGACGTCGAGGTGGACACGACCCGCACCGAGTCCCTGGAATGCGCACGCACCATCACCGCGCACGTGACCTGACGGACGGACAGGGGCGCGTACCAGGGTGAGGGGCCTGCCCGGGTGACCCGGGGTACGTGTGTCATGGGGCGCGGTTCACACGGTGCCGGGACCACCCTCACCCGTGCCGTCCGGCTCGCGCCGCGTCACTGGGCTGACAGGCGTGCCCGCCAAGGCGGGGCCCGCCGGAGACACCAGCCCCGCCCGGCCACCAGGAACACACCCCCGGACCGGCCTGCGGACTCACACCGGCCCGGCCGCCTCCGGGAGGTCGATGTCCGTTCGCCGCCGGTACTCCCCGCGCCCGGGCGGTGGGATGGGCGCATGACCTCACGAGAGAACCTGAACGGCAAGACGGCCCTGGTCACCGGCGGCAGCCGGGGCATCGGCGCGGCGACGGCACGGCGGCTGGCCCGGGAGGGCGCGGACGTGGCCCTGACCTATGTACACGACAAGGACGCGGCCGACTCGGTCGTGCGGGACATCGAGGCGCTGGGGCGGCGCGCGGTGGCGCTGCGCGCCGACTCGGCGGACGCCGGGGAGGCGGCGGACGCGGTACGGCGGGCCGCGGGGGAACTGGGCGGGCTGGACGTGCTGGTGGGCAACGCGGCCGTCGGCGTCTTGGCACCGCTCGAGGACCTGGCCCTCGCCGACGTCGACCGGGTCCTCGCCGTCAATGTGCGCGGGCTGTTCCTGGCGGCCCGGTCCGCCGCCGCCCTGATGGGCACCGGCGGGCGGATCGTCACCGTCGGCAGCTGTGTCACCACGCGGGTGCCGGGCCCCGGGGCCACGCTGTACGCGATGAGCAAGTCGGCCGTGACCGGGCTGACGAAGGCGCTGGCGCGGGAGCTGGCCGGGCGCGGCATCACGGCGAACGTCGTGCACCCGGGCCCGACCGACACCGACATGAATCCCGCCAACGGCCCCTACGCGTCCGGTCAGGCGGACATGACCGCGCTGGGCCGCTTCGGCACGGCCGAGGAGGTGGCGTCCATGGTGGCGTTCCTCGCCGGGCCGGAAGCGGCCTATGTGACGGGCGCGGAGTTCTCGGTGGACGGCGGCTACGCGGCCTGAGCCGGGCGGGACCGGGCGGGGGTACGCGTCAGGGCCGGTCCAGGCGGCGTACGTCCTCCTCGTCCCACTTCCGGGTGTCGCGGGGCCGCACATAGGGTTCGGCGTGGGGCGGATGGCCGCCGGCGATGGCCCGCTGCCGCAGGGTCTCCGCGTCGAACTCCAGGCCCAGCAGGATGGCCAGGTTGGTGATCCACAGCCAGACCAGGAAGACGATGACGCCGGCCATGGCGCCGTAGGTCTTGTTGTACGAGGCGAAGCCGGCGACGTAGAACGCGAAGCCGGCGGAGGCCACCAGCCAGATCAGCAGGGCGAGGACGCTGCCCGGGGTGATCCACCTGAAGCCCCGCACCTTGGCGTTGGGGGTCGCCCAGTACAGGATCGCGATCATCAGGGTGACGAGCACGACGAGCACCGGCCACTTCGCGATCGACCACGCCGTCAGCGCCGTGTCGCCGACGCCGAGCGCCTGCCCGGCGCGCTTGGCCAGGCCGCCGGTGAAGACGACGATGAGCGCGCCGGCCACGGACAGCACCATCAGGACGACCGTGACGCCCACGCGCACCGGGAGGATCTTCCACACCGGCCGGCCCTCGGGCATGTCGTAGACGGCGTTGGCGGCGCGGATGAAGGCGGCCACGTAGCCGGACGCCGACCACACCGCCAGCACGATGCCGACCAGGGCCATCACCGAGCCGATACCGGCCTTGTCCTGCAGTTGTCCCACGGCCCGGACGATGATGTCCCGGGCCGGTCCGGGGGCGAGGTTCCGGACGTTGGCCAGCACCCGGTCCGTGGCCGACCGGCCGATGACGGACAGCAGGGACACCAGCACCAGCAGGGCGGGGAACAGGGACAGCACGGCGTAGTAGGTGAGCGCCGCGGCCCGGTCGGTCAGCTGGTCGTCCCGGAACTCGCGCAGCGCGCCCCGGAACACCGCGCCCCAGGCCCGCCGGGGCAGCCGGACCGGGCTGTCGGGCGCCGCCCGCTCCGTCTCCGGGGCGGGCCCGGCCTCCTCCGGCGCGGGCGTCCGCGGCTCCGCGCTCTCGTCGCGGTCCGCCACCGCCCGGCTGTCGCGGTCCGCCACCGTCCGGCTGTCGTCGCGGTCCGCCACCGGTCGCTCCGTCTCCGGCGCGGGCCCGGTTTCCTCCCGGGACGGCGTCCGGGACTGCGGGCTCTCGTCGGCGGCGTGCCGGTGACGCCGCCGTGGAACGTGCAGCTTGGTCATGGGAGCCGGGTAACCAGCCGACGCGCCCTCACGCGCGCGGGTCGGGTTCGCCCGCCGGTCGGGCGGGGCCCGGCCGGGTCGCCCTCCGCCCACGGGTCCCGGCCGTCCGCCTTGCCGGGGCGTGGGAGTACGGCTGCCGGCAGGGCCGTGCCGGCCGGGGCGCGGGCGGTGACGAAGCCGGCTGAGGCGGCCCGGTGGAGGGGCCGTCCCCGCACCGGGCCGGTGCGGACCGTAGCGGCGGGGGCCGGGGGACGCGCCCGCCGCCTCACCGGGCCGGCCGGGGCCGCGCCCGCCCGTACCGGCGGCCGGACACCGCCCTCCCGGCCCGGTTTCGCGCTCCGGTCAGCCGACGCCGCCGCTGAGGTTCCCCCAGCGGGGTCCTATCTGCCTCCACTCCTCGTCCCACTCGGCCAGGCGCCGCCGGATGAGCCGGCCCCGGACCAGCCGGACCCCGCCCCAGACCAGCGCGCCGGCCCCCGGGGCGACGAGGACGCCGGTGAGGGCCGCCTGGAGGTCGGCCGCCGTTCCGGTGACGGGCGCGGGCAGGATCCGGCCGGTCCGGTCCGTCCACACCATGATTCGGCTGCCGGCGGGGGCACCGGGAACGGCCTTGGCCCGGTCGGTGTGCACCGACCCGTCCGCGTCCGTCCAGCGCACGGTCGCCCACACCCGCCCGTCGCCGTAGCCGCCGTCCGCTGCCGCCGTCCCCGCCGTGCCGTCGGTGAGCACGGCGGACACGGGGTGCGAGCGGGCCAGCCGCGCGGCGAACGCCGACTCCGAGGCGTGGGCCGCCGCCAGGCCCGCGACGATCCCGACGGCCAGGGCGAGCAGGCAGCCGGCGAGCACGATCCAGGCCTCGACGACATCGCTGTGCCGCTTGAGCGGGTTGCGCCGCCAGCGCCACAGCCCCACCCGGGTGACCGCCGTGGGAGGTGTCCGTGTCATCGTCACCGCCTCCTTCCGCGCACCGGCGGCCCGCGACCGGGGCGGCCCCTGCGCGGCGACCGGACCCCGTCTCGGAGCGAGCGTCACGACACCATCCTGCACCCGTCCCGGCCGGTCGTACGCCCCGCTCCGGAACCCGGTTCAGGAAGGGGTCAGCGGAAGGTCGTCGGTGTAGGCGTTCACCGGCGGGGCGATCGGGCGGACGTCCCCGACGTCGAGCGCCGCCTGGGCGGTGCGCGTGCCCAGGGTGCCGCGCGGGTGCCAGGTCCCGGTCACCGCCAGCCAGCTGTCGGCGGGCGGGGCCGGCCGGCCGTACACGCGCACCCGGACCGTCCGGGAGTCCGCGGCGCAGCAGGAGAAGACGATCCGGGTCAGGTACCAGCCGCCGCCGTGCCCGGCCGGGGTGACGAAGCCGGTCAGGCGGACGGTGCGGCCCTCGATGGCCAGGCTGCGGTCCTGCTGGACCCGCCTGGTGAAGTCCGTGAGGGTCAGCGGCAGGGGCGAGGTCGCGGGCAGCGGTTCGAATCCCCGCTGCGCGGCGACCGGTTCGTCGCCCGCGCGGGCCGCGGTGTACGCGCCGAGCGCGGGCGGGGCGTAGCACAGCAGGCTCACCGCGGGGAGGAACAGCAGCCAGGCGACGCGGGGGGTGCCGCTGTGGTCGTGCCCGTGGCCGTCGTCACGGTGGCCGTCGTCGCGGTGACGGTGGTCGCGGGTGACGGCCGCCGCCAGGCCGAGCAGCAGCAGGACGGCACCGGACGCGATCAGCGGCATGCGCAGTCCGGCCTTGACGTAGCGCAGGTAGAGGTCGGTGAAGAGGGCCGCGTGCAGCAGGCCGGTCCCGGTCAGGACCAGGAGCAGGTTCTGGACTAGCCGTCTCACAACAGGGCGCCTCCGATCAGGACGCTCGCGGCGACCGCGACGACGGTGGTCGCCGTGGAGAAGCGCCAGGCGAAGGCGCGGCCGAAGGTGCCGGCCTGCAACGCGATGAGTTTCAGGTCGACCATCGGGCCGACCACCAGGAACGCGAGCCGCGCGGTCGGCGAGAACCCGGTGAGGGAGGCCGCGACGAACGCGTCCGCCTCCGAGCAGACGGCCAGCAGCACGGCGAGGCCCGCCAGGAACGGCACGGACAGCCACGGCGAACCGGCGAAGGCGTCCAGGACGGCGCCCGGCACGGCGACATCGAAGGCGGCGGCGGCCATCGCGCCGAGCACCAGGAAGCCGCCGGCGTGCAGGAAGTCGTGCCGGAAGCCGAGCCGGAACTCGCTCCAGCGGCTGTGGCCGTGCCGGTGCCCGGTGTGCCGGTGGCGCAGCAGGGGACGCAGCCACTCCTCCTTGCCGAGCCAGAGCCACAGCCAGCCCATCACGGCGGCCGTGGCGAGGGAGGCGAGCAGCCGGGCGGCGACCATCGCGGGGTCGCCGGGGAAGGCGACGGCGGTGGCCGTGAGCACCACGGGGTTGACGGCGGGTGCGGAGAGCAGGAAGGCGAAGGCGGCGGCCGGTGGCACACCCCGGCGGATCAGGCTGCTGGCGACGGGCACGGAGGCGCACTCGCAGCCGGGCAGGACGGCGCCGGCGGCCCCGGCGACCGGCACGGCGAGGGCGGGCCGTTTCGGCAGCACCCGGGTGAACAGGCCGGCCGGTACGAAGGCGTTGATGGCGCCGGACAGGGCGGTGCCGAGGAGCAGGAACGGCAGCGCCTGCACGGTGATGGCCAGGGACACGGTCCGCCAGGCCTGGACGGCCGGATGCTCCGGCCACCGGGCGCCGGCCGGCAGCAGCACCGCGGCACCGGCGGCGCACACGAGGGCGGCGCCGAGCGGCCACGCCCGGAACCGGCGCACGGGCAAGGCGGCGGGTGCGGGGGCCGCGGGGCCCGCCACACCCACCGGATCATCCGTTTTCTGCATCATCGCTCCGGATGTCGGTGTCGGGCCGACGATAGGCGAGGCGGCCGACCCGGCCGCGCGTACACGCCGCCGGGGCACGGCCCGGGCGGCACATTGCGCCCCATCGGTGGCTCTTCTCACAATCGGCGCGCACCGGGCCCGAACGTGACGGCGGCCATGTCGCCGGGCGCGCGGGTTGTCTACGTTCGTGACCCATGTCGTCCCGCCTCTCCCCCACCGCACGGACCACGGCCGGCGCCCTCGCGGCCTCGACGGCCGTCCTGCTGGCCGCCGCCCTTCCGCATCCGGCGGCGGCCGCGACCGCCCCCTCCGGGAAGGCGCCGAGGACGGCGGCGCACGCCACGGCGGCCGTGCTCGACCTGGACGGCACCGGCCGCACCGCCGTGCGCGGCGAGGACCGGTCCTACGACACGGCCAGCATCGTCAAGGTCGACATCCTCGCGGCGCTGCTGCTCCGGGCGCAGGACGCCGGCCGCCCCCTGGGCGAAGCCGAACGCGACCTCGCCGAGCCGATGATCCGCCGCAGCGACAACGCGGCGGCCGACGCCCTGTGGCGGCGCATCGGCCGCGCCCCCGGGCTGGCGGCGGCCAACGAGCGGCTGGGACTGACCTCGACCACGGGCGGCCCCGGCGGCACGTGGGGGCTGACCCGGACCACCGCGAGCGACCAGGTACGGCTGCTGCGGGCCGTGTTCGGTCCGGGCGGCACGGTGCGCCGGGGCTCCGGCGGGCTCGACGCCGCATCCCGCGCCTACGTCCGTACGCTGATGAGCCGGGTGGAAGCCGGGCAGGCCTGGGGCGTCTCGGCGGCCGGGGGCGCGCACGCCCGGCCGGTGCTGAAGAACGGCTGGCTCCGGCGGACGGCCACGGGCCGCTGGGACGTCAACAGCGTCGGCGAGGTGTCCGCCGGGGGACACCGGTATCTCGTGGCGGTGCTGTCCGAGGGGAACGCGTCCATGGGCGACGGCGTGTCCCTGGTGGAGCGCATGGCGCGGGCGGCGGTCTGAGGCCTCGGTTCCGCCACTTTTCGGCGGCCGCGGAAGGGGCACGCGGTCGGGGTACGGCTTCCGACCGGAAGGGACGCTGTCACGATGTCCGAGTACGAACGTTCCCGCACGATGCCCGCCCAGCCCGAGCACGTCTTCGACCAGGCGGCCAACGCCGGCCAGCTCGACGCCTGGCTCCCGGACGCGCTGCACGTGCACGTCCAGGACCCGCCCGCCGCGACCGTGCACGACGATCGCTCCGGCCAGGACATGTCCGCCCTGCTGCGGGCCGAGCCGGACCAGATGCGCCTGGAGTGGGGCACCCGCGAGCAGGGCGCCTACACCGGCTGGCTCCAGGTGGCGGGCATCGGCAGCGGCGCCAGCGAGGTGACCGTCCACCTGTCCTTCTTCGACGAGGGCCACGACCCGGGCGAACGCGCGGTGTACGACGCCTTGGACGGCAGCCTGCGGCGCCTGGAGGAACAGGTACGGATGCGGGCCGACAACGCGGCAGGCTGAGGCTCCGCCCGGGCCCGGTGCCCAGGGCCGCGGCACGGGCGGCCCCGGAACGGCCGCCCGTGCCGCCGCGGGCTCCCGGGCGGCGGTGTCCGCCGTACCCCGGGGTCAGGCGGCGAGGGGGCGGCCCGGGGTGAGGCGGTCGAGGAGCTGGTCGTGGTGCAGCGCGGCCACGGGGGCCAGCAGGTCGGGGTGGCGCAGCAGGGCGGCGGCGCGGCGGTCGCCGTCGTCGGGCGCGAGCAGCCGGCGGTACTCCGCCGGGGCGTGGCCGGCGGGCCGGCCGTCGTCGAGGGCCGCGACGGCGAGGGCGGCCAGGTCCGGGTCGGTGAGCAGCACGGCGGCCCAGCTGGCGACGACCTCGTCCACCCAGGTGCGCCACGCCCGGTCCTCGGCGGGGTGGCCGTCGGCCGGTTCGGCGCCGGCGATCCAGTCGAGCCGGGCGGCGCCTCCGGGTCCGGCCAGGGCGACCAGTCCGGCGTCGAGGTCGGTGGGATAGCGCAGCCGGGCGGCGACCGTCGCCGCCTGCCGGGCCTGGGCCTCGCACAGCGCGGCGGCGAGCGCGCCGCCGCTGGGCGGGTAGGCGACCGTCAGCCAGCGCGCCGTGGCGGCGATCAGGGGGGACAGGTCAGTGAGCACAGCCGGGCCGTCCGAGGTGCGAGGGGGTACGAAGCTCCACGCCACGGTAGCCCCGCGCCCGGCACCCCAGGGAGGGGTGTGCGAACCAGGTCATATGTGACGTGACGCACGCCCGTACGGGGGTGCCGCTCACGGGGTCCTGGGGATGACGCAGTCCTTCGGCTGCGGCTGGCCGCCGGCGGACCAGCCGAGGTCGACGAACTTGATCGTGCCCTCGCCCTTGTCACCCGGGTCCAGTTCGACCACCGCGATCGGCTTGTCGTACGGGTTGCCGGCGGCGGTCAGGCAGATCAGGCCGCTGGTGCCGGGCACCCGGCGAACGGAGTTCAGCCGCCTCCAGCGCTGGCCGAGGTCCTCCAGGCCGGGCACCTTGTCGGCGGAGCCGCTCTGCACCTGGTGCAGTGCCCTGCCGATGGTGACCATGCCGTCGTACACGAGCATCGTGCGGGAGTCCTCCAGGTCGGGCGGGGGGCCGAGGTCCGTCCCCTCGTCCCACACGGTGCCGATCAGAGCCTTCAGCTCGTCCAGGGCCTCCTTCGGTTCCACGAGGTACTGGGGCAGGTCCTTCGCACCGGGCGCGCGGCCGTGGTGCGCGGCGGCCCAGTCCTTCTTCCAGGCGGTCAGCTCGGTCTCCCAGGCCTCGGGGTGGGCGGGGGCGGCGTACTGCACCGTGATCCTGGGCCGGCTGCCCTTGCCGCGCAGGTTCTCCCAGTCCCCCGCGCTCATGTGCTGCCGCAGCGAGGCGGCGTCCGAGCCGCTGATGATGGTGTAGTGCCGCTTCGCGCAGGGCGTCGCGGCGAGCTTGAGCGCGAAGAGCCGCAGGTGCAGCGTGCGCCCCGCGAAGTAGACGGTGTCGACCTCGGTGTTGCAGAGGGTGAGGGCGATGTCGTTGAAATCGATGCCGGTCTTGCCCGCCTCGTCGATCGCCGGGGAGGTGAAGGGCAGCGCGGCGGGGCCGGCCGGGGGGTTCTCCTTGATGCCGTCGAAGGCCTTCGCCAGCGACTGGTTGTAGCTGTCCTCGCGTGTGTCGTAGACCAGCACCGTCCTTCTGTCGTCCCGGCGTCGCGCGCCGTTGACCCCGGCCAGCGCCTGGGCCACGTCCTGGTTGATCGGGATGATCCGTGCCAGGCCCGGGAACTCGGGCTTCACCGTCTCCGTCAGGCCGTCCCTGTTCGCGATGCGGTCGCCGGTGATGCGGGAGGCGAGCACGGGCACGTGGTGACTCGTCAGCCGTCTGACGGCCGCCTCGGTCTCGTCCAGGCTGAGGTTGATGCCGGTGACGGCGCGCAGCCGGTCCCCGGGCGAGTCGGCCATGCGCAGCAGGGTGTCCACGACCCTGGCCTGGTGCCGGTAGTCCCGGCCGGGGTTGGCCAGCACCAGCCGGATCTTCGGCGGTTCGCCCTCCGCCTCGTTGGCCTTCAGCTGCCCCAGGTACGCCCCTTGGATGTCGCTGCGTATCTGCCGGCGCAGGGCAGGCTTGTCGGACTGGAGCGGCAGCATCATCGCCACCGTCACATGGGGGTACTTGTCGATCTTGTCGTTCTCCCCCGCGATGGCCCGGGCGAGGCCGCCGATCTCGCCCGTGCCGAAGTCGTAACCCTCGCCGTTGACGCCGACGCACTCGCCGCCGATCCGTTCGACGCCCTCGGCGCAGGTGTCCGGCCGGTGGAGGAGGGACCAGCCGAACAGGCTCCCCGCCACGAGGGCCGCCGTGACCAGCAGGGCGTAGAGGATCTTCTTCCACCTGGGCATCCGCGTTATCTCCTTCGCCCGAGCTGATCGGTGCAGGTGCAGCGCAGCAATGGCTGGTCGTTCTCCGCGAGGCCGCTCCACTCGGTGGCGGTCCGGCCGAGCTGCCCGGCGCCGTCGAACTCCATGATCGAGAGGAGGTCCAGCAGTTTGGCCAGCGTGCGGGCGGTCTCCCGCCCGGTGGGCCGGGTCCGCTCCTCGCACAGCCACACCGCGTGCAGCAGTTGGTCGACCGTGCGGCGCAGCGCCGGTCCGTCCACCGCGACCAGGCCCTGGGCGCGGTCCCGGCGGGTGTCCGCGCCCGCGGGGTACGGCGCCTGGGCGATCTCCAGCAGCTCCGCGCACCACTGACGGGGGCGGCCGGGCAGGGTGGCGGCGAGGTGGCGGACCACGTCGTCGACGCCGCCGGAGACCAGGTGGTGGTTCATCCGGTGGGCCGTGACCGAGTGGAAGGCGGCACCGCTCGGCGCCGTGTCGTCCGCCACGCGTCCGGTGTAGTGGTCGCGCAGCAGGTGGTGGTCGGCGTACCAGGCGGCGCCGTCGGGGGACAGTGCGTACAGCCGGTGCACGAGCAGCTGGCGCAGGCCGAAGTCCCCGATGAAGTGGCGTTCGCAGGCGGGCCAGCCGGTGTCGGTGAGCAGCTCGGCGACATGATGGGCCGTCAGCCGGTGGACGCGGCCTTGCTGGTGGTGGCGGAGCAGGACGTCCGCGCACTCGGTGTCGTGCGCCACCGACAGGTGGGTGAGCAGGTCGAGCCACTGGTCGTGCTGCTCGGCCGGCAGCCGCACCGGGAGCTGGTCCAGCACCAGTTCGCGCAGCAGCACCTCGGCCACGGGCCGCTCGGCGGCGCCGGCGAGGCTCAGCGGGGCGTCGAGGATGGCCCGGTCGTTGGCGTCCGGTTCCATGCTGAAGGCGGCGGCGGCCTCGGCCAGCCGGATCACCGTGTGCGGGCGTCCGCCGCTGAGCCGTGCCACGGCGGCGTCGATTCGGCGGCGGTTGGTGCCGCCCTCCGGTTCGGTGCGCCGCTGTCTGCGTTCGGTCTCCCGGCGCAGCTGGTCGCCGGTGAGCGGGGGCATCCGCAGCAGCAGGACGCCGTCGGCCAGCGGGGTCCGGCCCGCCGCCGCGTCGGTGCGCCGGGACCACTCGGGCGGGGTGCCGTCGGCCGGCCGGAACTCCGCCGGGGGCGGCAACTGCCGCGGGGGCAGGCCCTCGTACAGGAAGGCGCCGCCGTCCGCCCGGCGGGCCGTGCCGACGACCACCACCCGGTCGCGCTGCCCGGCCCTGCGGTCGGTGAGCACGGCCCGCAGCAGTTGTTCGCCGAGCGGTGACTCGGCGCGGTCCAGCAGCACCGCCGGGCGGCCGACGCGGCGCAGCCAGCCCACCGCGCCGGTGTGGGCGGCCTCCAGGTCCTCGCGCAGGGCCTGGAAGAGGAAGCGCTCGGCCACCTCCCGCCCCTCGCCGCCGGCCTTGAAATCGGCGGCGAGGTCGCGCAGTCCGTGCTCGGGCTGGCCGGCGGCGCCGGGGTAGGCGCCGTAGATCCGGGCCATCTCCGCCCGGCCCCGGGGCGCGAGGCCGGAGACGAGGGCGTCCACGAGCGCGGTGCTCACGGCGGCCGAGTACGGGTCGAGCGCCTGCCCGGACAGGGTGGTCAGCAGGTTCCGGATGGCGCCGAGGAGGGCGCCGCGCCAGAAGTCGCCGGTGCCGAGGCCCCGGAAGCGCTGCCGCTGGGGTAACTCGGCGTACCGTTCGACCTCCGCCGCGACCGCGTCGGGGGTGCCGTCCTCGACCCCGGTGGCGATCATCGCGAGGCCCGCGAAGAGGCGGGGGAAGGTGAAGGCGCCGCCCGTGCCCTGCCAGGTGGACAGGCGCCGGGCGGCCTCGACCAGGACCTCGGTGGCGGCCGAGCGGGCACCCGGCTCGGGCTCGGCCCGGTCCGCGTGGACCGGTGAGCCGCAGTCCAGATAGATCACCGGCACCTTGGTGGCGAAACGGTCCCGTACCGCGCGCAGCAGCCGCCCCTTGCCCATGCCCGGGCCGCCGGTGAGCAGCACGACCGGGAGATCGGCGCCGTAGAGCGGTTCACGGCCGGCACCCGACGGCGACCGCCCGAGCAGGCGCGCGAAGAAGCCTTCCTCGCCGAGGAGTCTTTCGAACCCCAGATCATCACACACGGATCCCTCTGGATGCTCATCCGCCCGGGAGCGGGTGCTCGTTGTGGCGGAAGGAGATTAGTGGAACACGGGGCCTTCTGTTCGGACAACGGTGCTTACGCGAAAGAAGAGCGGCGATGTTCCGGGCCGGACCGACGGGCGGCAGAGGGTGAGGCAATGAGGACTGGCGAGGCGTCAGGATAACTGGGGGAAAGGTGAGATGGGGCGGGTGGGGGGCCGGCGGCCGGGGTCTCAGGGGCGGCGGCCGGTGACCGGGGCGGCCGGCGGGTGGTGGCGGACCGCCTCGGCCGGGGGGCGTTCGCGCCGCGCGCCGTAGGCGATGAAGTACGCGGGCAGGCGGCGCAGCCAGGGCGCGGCGGTGACCAGGGCCGCGGCGCGGCGGGCGCCGCCCAGCGGCGGGCGTCCGCGCAGGACCGGTGCGATGACGCGGGCGTGGGCGGCGCGTTGCAGCGCCTGG
The DNA here is from genome assembly GCF_055569255.1 of Streptomyces sp. NPDC029296. Taxonomy (NCBI): domain Bacteria; kingdom Bacillati; phylum Actinomycetota; class Actinomycetes; order Kitasatosporales; family Streptomycetaceae; genus Streptomyces; species Streptomyces sp. NPDC029296. Next base: position 29,113 of record NZ_JBVHXT010000022.1, on the reverse strand, counting down.
GTGGCGAGCGTGGTGGGCCGGCGGCGGCGCTGCACGGCGCGCACGTCGCGCAGCCGCACCCTTCCCCGCCGCAGCGGCCCGGCCAGGTGGCGTGCGGCGGCGACGGCGTCCTGGACGGCGAGGTTGATGCCGATGCCGAAGACCGGGGACATGGCGTGCGCCGCGTCGCCGATGCACAGCAGACCGGGGCGGTGCCAGCGGCGCAGGCGGTCCAGGTGGACGTCGAGCAGCTTGACGTCGTCCCAGGACCCGAGGGCCCGGGTGCGGTCGGCGAGCCAGGGCGCGGCGGCGGTGCAGTCGGCCCGGAAGCGGTCCAGGCCGGCGGCGCGGCGCTCGGCGTCGGTGCCCTTGGGGATGAGCGCCGCGCACTGCCAGTAGTCGCCGCGGTCGATCATCGCGGTCAGGAAGCCGTCGCCGGCGCCGCCGACGAGGCCGCAGGGGTCGCCGTCCCGCCGGGGCAGCCGGAACCACCAGGCGTCCATCGGGCAGGTGAAGCGGCGCAGCCGCAGTTCGGGCCGGGAACGGGCCAGGGATCCGCGGCCGTCGCAGGCCACGGTGAGGGTGGCGCGCAGTGTGCCGGTGCGGCCGTCGGCGGTGCGGTAGCGCACCCCGGTGACCCGTCCGGACTCGACGAGGAAGCCGGTCGCCTCGGTGTTCATCCGCAGCTCGAAGGCCGGTTCGCGCCGGGCCTCTTCGGCGAGCAGGTCCAGCAGGTCCCACTGGGGCACCATCGCCACGTAGTCGTAGGGCCCGCGCAGGAGCGAGAGGTCGGCGACCGTGACCGGCGGGCGGCCGGCCCCCGCCGGCAGCCGGACGGTGCGGAGCCGGCGCTGCGGCAGCCGGGCGAAGCGCTCGGCCAGGCCCAGGTCGTCCAGCAGCGCCAGGGTCGACGGGTGGACCGTGTCGCCACGGAAGTCGCGCAGGAAGTCGTCGTGTTTCTCCAGCACCGTCACCGCGATGCCGGCGCGGGCCAGCAGCAGCCCGAGCACCATGCCCGCGGGGCCGCCGCCGATGACACAGCAGGTGGTCTTGGAGTCCATGGCCGTCCTGCCCTTCTCAGGAGCAGTTATTCATCAGGTGATGAATATATACCCGTCCCGCCCCGGTCACAAGGCCACGTGTCGCCCCCGGCCCGGCGGGCACTCGTTCCGCGCCCGGCACGGGCCGCACGACACCGGCGGGATCTGGGAGGCCACATGACGACGGACGCCGCACGCTACGACGACCAGGACGACTCGCCGCTGGGCGGATACGCCGCCCTCGCCTCCGTGTTCGTGGGCAGCACCACGGCCTTCGCCCTGCTGGCCCGGCGCCGGGGGGTCCGGCTGCCGGAGAACGTGCCGCCCTGGGACGTACTGCTGATGGGCACGGCGGCGTACAAGGCGTCGCGGCTGGTGACCAAGGACAAGATCACGAGCTTTCTCCGGGCGCCGTTCACCCGCCGCGCGGACGAGGGCGAGGCCAGCGAGGTCATGGACGAGGCGCGGGGCACCGGGCTGCGGCGGGCCGTCGGCGACCTGGTCTCCTGCCCGTTCTGCACCGCGGCCTGGGCCACCGGCGCCCTGGTGTGCGCCTACGCCGCCTCGCCCCGGCTCACCCGGCTGGTCGGCTCCGGCTTCGCCGCGCTGACCGTGGCGGACTGGCTCCAGTACGCCTGGACGGCCACCCAGCGCACGGTCGACGGCTGAGGGGGCGCGCACCACCGTGCCGCCCCGGTGCCCGACCGGGCGGGTTGCGGCGCGCCCGCCCGGTCACTCCTCCTGCGTCGCGGCGGACAGCTCCACGTCCAGCACACCGTCGTCGAGGAACAGCTCCGACGCCAGCCCGGAGGGGTCCCCCGTGCCCTCCAGCCGCAGCAGCACCCGCGCGGCGTCGTCGGCGCGGCCGGGCAGCCGCTCCACCTTGACCTGCGCGATGCGGAAGCCGCGCCGGGTGCAGGTCTGCAACAGGCGGGGCAGCAGCGCCGTGCCGGTCCGGTAGGTCAGGCGCGCCTCGAACGCGGCGGCGGCCGTGCCGGGGACCAGGCGGGACGCCAGCAGCGGGTAGCCCCGGACGACCAGGAAGTGCAGGGCCGTCACCGCCAGCGCCAGCACGGGCAGGCCGCCGCCGCAGGCCATGCCGACCGCGCAGGTCAGCCAGATGGTGGCGGCCGTGGTCAGGCCCCGTACGCTGTCCCGCCGTACGAAGATCAGCCCGCCGCCGATGAAGCCGATCCCGGAGACCACCTGGGCCGCGACCCGTGAGGGGTCGAAGGACACGCTCTGCAGGCCGAGCACCGCGGTGAAGCCGTGCTGGGAGACCTCCATCATCAGGGCGCTGGCGATGCCGACCAGGGTGTGGGTGCGCAGCCCCGCGCTCTTCTGCTGGGCCTCGCGCTCCCAGCCGATCAGGCTCGACAGCAGCAGCGCCAGCCCCAGCTCGGCCAGTTGCCGCGGCCCCTGTCCGGCGCGCAGGTCCCACAACGGTGCCACCAGCCCCGCACCTGTCATGCGCACCTCCTCGTCCACGTCCGCTTCGCCGTCGTCCCGCTGCCGACACGTACCCCGCGACAAGGGGTCGGCGCAACCGGGACCGCGGCCCCCGCGACCGGTGATCCGGGGCCGGCGCGGGGTACCCGGCACCTGGCGCCACGCCCGCGGGGACGGGCGTACGGCGAGCGCGTCGGGCGGAAGGGACCGGTCTCATGCGGCACGACGAGATGATCGGCAAGGTGCAGGCGCTGGCCCAGCTGCCGGACCGGGGCACGGCCGAGCGGGCCGCGCACGCGGTCGTCAGCACGCTGGCGGAACGGCTGCCGTCCGGGCTCGCCCGGCACGTGGCCGCCCAGTTGCCGCCGGACCTGGCGGCCGAGATGCGGGAGGCCGCCGACGCCTCGGCCGGCCGGGACTCCGGCACCGCGGGCGAGCGGTTCGGCCTGACCACCTTCACCGGACGGGTCGCGGTCCGGGCCGGCACCGACGAGGACCGGGCGTTGCGGGACGCCGCCGCGGTGCTGGAGGTGCTGGACGCCGCGCTCGCCCCGGAACTGACCGAGCGGATGGCGCACGCCCTGCCGGCGGACATCAGGGAACTGCTGCCGGTGGGCCGCGCGACCCAGGACCTGGGCCGCTTCGCCTGACACGGCGCCGGGGGGCGGTCCGGCCGGCACCGGCCCGCCCGGGCGCACCCGTGGAGGCCGCCCCGCGTGACGGCGGCCCGCGAGGCTGATTCAATTCGTGTGCAGGCGCCCGCCGGGGGCAGGCGTAGGCCGTGACGCCCCCCACTCGAAAAGGTGCTCCATGGCCTTCTTCGCCCTCTCCCGGAACCAGCCGCTGGTCCTGCTCTCGGCGACCGACCTGGCATCGGAGTACGACCGGCTGCTGGAGGAGAACCGGCATCTGCGGCGTGCCGTGACCTCCCACGCGGTGATCGACCAGGCCATCGGCGCGGTCGTGGTCCTCGGCCGGATCCCCCCGGAGGAGGCCTGGCGGGCGCTGCGCGACGTGTCCCAGCGCACGAACGTCAAGCTGCGTACGGTCGCCGAGCACGTGCTCGGCTATGTCCAGGGCGAAGCCCTCCCCGAACCGGAGCGGATCGAACTGGGGAAGGCGATCGTCCGCTACCGGCGCTGTGGCGAGCGGCCCGCGCCGCCCGGTGACGGCCTGCCCGCGCCCGCCGACGCCACCGCGGGCGGTGCGAGCGGGGACGCGGGACGTGCCGCCGCGGCCCCCGGTGGTGCCGGGAGCGCCGCACCACCGGGGGCCGCAGCACCCACCGGTCCTCGACCCGGTCCAGCCCGAACAGCATCAGGCCCAGAACGGGGAACAGCAGAACCGACACGGTGATCACCGGGGGTTCTCCCTCCCTGCCGACGTCCCCCGCCGGGTGCCTTGATCCCCGTCCGGCCCCTCCGCGCCGGCTGTGAAGGTCCTGTGCCCGCGCGCCCGGCGCGCCGTGAGCGCCCGCTGTGCTTACCGTGCTGTCCAGGTGACCTGCCGTCAGGCGGGGAGGAGGCGGCAGCGGTGGTGGGCGATGCGCACCGGCACGAGAGCGGGCGGCCCGGCCGGACCCGGCGCGCGGTGCTGGGCAGCCGGCCGGCGTACGCGGTGCGGCCGCCCGCCCCGACCCGCCCGGAGCCCTGGGCGGGTCGGGGCCGGGCGGCGGAGCGCACGGTGCCCTGGCTGCGGGTGGCCGCGTCCTACGCCTGGCGGCTGATTCTCGTCGGGATCGCCGTCTACGGCGTGTTCAGCGTCCTCGGCAGCTTCCAGCTGATCGCCGTCGCGTTCTTCGTCGCGCTGGTCGTGACGTCCCTGCTGCGCCCGCCGACCGATCTGCTCGCCCGGTTCCTGCCCCGGCCGCTGTGCGTGGCCGTGGCGCTGGTGGGGAGTCTGGTGCTGCTGCTGGGTCTGCTGGCGCTGGTGGGCAGCGCGGTGGCGGAGGAGTCGGGCCGGCTGGCGGGCGAGTTCCGCGGCGGGGTGAACCGCATCGAGGAGTGGCTGCGACGGCCGCCGTTCCGGCTCGGTCCCGGCGCCCTGTCCCGGCTCCAGCAACAGGTCACGGGCTATGTGGCCACGCACCGGTCGGCTCTGCTCAGCAGCGCGTTGGGCGAGCTGGGCCGGGTGGTGGAACTGGTCACCGGGGCCGCGCTGGCGCTGTTCGCGTCGGTGTTCTTCCTGCACTCCGGGGAGCGTCTGTGGGCCTGGGCGCGGGACCGGCTGCTGCCGAGCGGTGCGCGTGAGGGGTGGGACCGGGCGGGCCGGGCCGCCTGGCGGAGCTTCGCCGGGTACACGCGCGGCATCATCATCGTGGCCGCCACCAACGCCCTGCTGGTGGGCGTGGCGCTGGTGCTGCTGCGCGTGCCGCTGGCGCTGCCGCTGACGCTGCTGGAGTTCTTCGCCGCGTTCGTGCCGCTGGTGGGCTCACCGGTGGCGCTCGGGGTGGCGACGGTGGTCGCGCTGGCCGGGCGGGGGCCGCTGACGGCGGCCGGGGTGCTGGTGCTGATCGTGGTGATCGGCCAGTTGGAGGGGCACGTGCTGCATCCGCTGGTGATGAGCTGGGCGGTGCGGCTGCATCCGCTGGTCGTGGCCGTGTCGGTCATCGCGGGCAGCATCGTGGCGGGGGTGATCGGCGCGGTGGTGGCGGTGCCGCTGGTGTCGGTGGTGTGGGCGGTGCTGAACGCGCTGCGGGCGGTACCGCCGTGACCCGTGGCCCGGCCCGGACAAGGGATCAGTTGTTCCCTGGAACAGGTGATCGTCGCTCGTGCGACCATCGGGACGGATGGGCCGGGACGACACTCGTGGTGTGTGAACGGGCGGGCTGCGGACCGGAGTTCACACATGTCCCACGCGGAGACACCGCAAGGAGCAGCACGACATGAACGTTCTCACCGACATCCTCGCCGGGCTCGCCCACTTCCTCGGGCGGCTGATCTGACGCCGCGAGGCGTGTGAGGAGGGCGGCGCCGTCTCCCCTGTCCCGGGGAGGCGGCGCCGCCGTCGTACGTGCGCGCCGGCGCATGAAGCCGCCCCGAAGGTGGCACCCGGGCCCGTGTGCGTGGGATACGAGTGATCTGGCAGGCCCTGCGGCGCGATGTGTCGGCCGCCGCGGGCGCGGCACGGCGGGCCTGGGCGGGGCCCGGCCGGGAACGGGACCTGGCGGTGCAGGCGGTGAAGGCCGCGCTGGCCGCCTGGGTGGCCTGGGCGGTGGCGGGCTGGTGGCTGAAGGCGCCCGTGGCGTTCGTCGCGCCGTGGGTCGCGGTGCTGCTGGTGGAGTCGACCGTGTACCGGTCGATCGCGCACGGGCTGCAACAGCTCGCGGCGATCGCCGTCGGCACGGTGGCGGCCACGGCCCTCGGGCTGCTGCTGCCCAGCCCGGTCGCCGCGATGGCGGTGGTGCTGCCCCTGGCGATGCTGCTGGGCCACTGGCGGCGGCTGGGCAGCCAGGGCGTCTGCGCGGCCACCGGCGCCCTGTTCGTCCTGACGGGCGGGCCGGTCGCCGTCACCACCTCCGCGGCGCGGCTCGCCGAGGCCACGTTCGGAGCGGTGGTCGGGATCGCGGTCAACGCGCTCGTCCGGCCGCCGCTGTATCTGCGCGACACCGAGGCGGCGCTCAGGGAGGCGGTGGCGGAGACGGACGGCATCCTGCGCGACGTCGCGGACGGACTGGCCGCGGACCGCTGGGACGCGGCGGAGGCGGGCGCCTGGCACGACCGCGCCCTGCGGCTGCCGCGGCTGGTGGAGCAGGCCCGCTCGGCGGTGGAGTGGAGCCGGGAGAGCCTGCGCGCGAACCCGCGCCGCCGCACCGGCGCCGCGGCGCCCGGCGAAGGGTGCGAGGACGCGCTGATGGTCCTGGACTACGCGGCCGTGTACACCGCGGAGGTGACCCGCACGGTACAGGAGGCCGCCGCCGAGGACCGCTCGGCACCCCGGCCGCACCCCGCGCTCGCCCGACGGTACGCGCAGTTCCTGTGCCGGACCGCCCGCGCGCTGCGGCTCTACGGCCACAGCCGGTTCGGCGACGCCCGGGAGGACGAGCTGCGCGAGGCCGTGGCGGACCTGCGCGGCACGCTCACCGTGCTGCGCCGGGACCTGGCCCGCGCCACGACGGACGACCCCGACGAGGTCGCCACCTACGGCGCCCTGCTCGCCCAGGCCCACCGCCTGACCGATCAGCTGCTCGCCTCGGGCACCTAGATCTGTCGTCGGGCGCCGCGCGCGGGGTGGCGTACCGCGAACTCGGCGGGGCCCACGGCGAGGACGCCGTCGGTCAGCGGCCGGCAGCGCACTCCCCCGCCGCCGCGCAGGGCGCGCTGGGCGCCGGGGCCGAGGGTGGTGTCCATCCAGGCGCACGGCCGGGCGGCGCGGCGGACCTCCAGTTCCACCGGGCCGAGCCCGCAGTCCAGGACGACCGTCGCGCCGACGAGGGCGTCGATGTCCACCCCGCCGAGCAGCACGTTGCGCCGGGTCAGGAGCAGGTCGGCCGGGTAGTGCGACGGCAGCCGCTCGGCGGCCATCAGGGTGAGGGAGGCATCGCGGTGGGCGGGCCGGTTGAAGTACCGGTCGCCGACGATGCCGAGGCCGGCGCGCACCTCGGCCCGGGTCACCCGTTCCCCGGGCGGCAGCTCGGGCAGGCCGTCGCCCGGCCGGCCGGCGAGCCGGTGCACCGGGGAGACCAGCAGCTGGAGGATCTCGACGTGCGGCACGCCTTGAGCCTAACCGGTGAGGTCGGAACCCGGCGGCGGCGAGCCCGGCTCCCACTCCATCATCACGATCGTGGCGTCGTCCCGGAGCCGGCTGTCCTGGGAGTCCAGCAGCGAGTGGATCAGGCGCCTGAGCGTCTCGGGCGCGATCTCGCCGGTGGCGCTGGCCCGGATCACGTAGTCCGCGAACCGCTCCAGGCCGAGGAGCCGGCCGTCGGCCGTCCGCGCCTCGGTGACGCCGTCGGTGTACAGCAGCACGCGGTCCCCGGGCTGGAGCTGGGCCGTGTGCACCTGGCGGGCCCGCGCCGACAGCAGGGACCGCAGGCCCATGGGCGGGTCGGCCTCGCGGGACAGCGCGTCGGCGATCAGCCGCTGGCCGCGGATCAGCAGCGGCGCGGGATGGCCGCAGTTGAACCACTCCAGCCTGCCGGTGCAGAAGTCGAGCCGGGCGAGGATCCCGGTGCAGAACTGGTCCGGCAGCCACTGGGTGAGCGCCTCGTCCACGCTGTCCACCAGGGCGCGCAGGTCGGCGTCGTTGCGCCGGGCGTTGCGGCAGGCGGCCAGGGCGACCGCGCTGGTCAGCCCGGAGAGCAGGTCGTGCCCCATGGCGTCCAGGACGACGGCGTGCAGGGTTTCGGTGGTCAGGGCGTGGTCGAAGGCGTCGCCGCCGAGGTCGTAGGCGGGTTCGAGGACGGCCGTGGAGACGACGTGGGGGTTGCCGATGGTGCGCGGCGGCAGGAAGGCCCGCAGCATCTCGGCGGGCAGGTGCATCTCCCGGGTGCGCGTGCGCCGTACGAAGGTCTCCTTGTACGCCCGTTTCGAGGAGGTCATCATCGCGAGCAGCGCGGCCATCGCCCGGCCCTGGCGCAGGATGGCCGCGGTGAGCGTCCGGGTGTGGACGGCGAGGACGCCGAGCCGTTCGGCGCCGTCGAGGAGCGGGAACCAGGCCGTGATCCCGTCCCGTTCGGACTCCTCGACGCGCAGTGACTGGGTGCGGTAGCACCAGCCGGCGAGCGAGGCGTCGATGGGCAGGGTCGCGGTGACGTCGGTGAGCGGCACGAGGTGCCGCTGCTGGATGTCGGCGAGATAGATCACGGCGTGCCTGAGGCCCAGCGCCTTGGCGCAGCGGGCGACGGCGCTCGCCATGTCCAGGGTGCAGGTGGCGGGGTCGGCGAGGAAGTCCTCCAGCGGGGTCCCGCCCGGTTCTGCGGTCACCTCTGCATCACCACCCCGCACCGGTCGTCTTCCCAGCAGTCTCGCCTCGGGACACGCTCCCCGCAGTGCCGGTACGCCCGCCCGGGTCAGGCCGCCCGGCCCCCGGGTACCCCCCAAGCAGGCCGGGCACACCCGCCCGGACCCCCGGCCCGCTCCCCCGCCGGCCCGGGTTACGGCAGGCGTTCCAGGAAGGCGGCCAGTTCGGCGTTGAAGGCGTCCGGGTTCTCCATGTTCGGGTAGTGGGCGGCACCCGGGACGGTGACACTGCGGCCGTCCCGGACGAGGCTCGCGAGCCGGGCGGTCATGGCGCGGTGGTCCGGGGAGTCCAGGGCGCCGTTGAAGGTGATCACCGGCATCTCGATCTCCGGGACGCGCTCCCAGGTGCGGGTGACGGGAACCCTGTGGTCGGGCTCGCCGGGCGTGTGCTTGCGCAGCGTGGCCAGCCCCATCTCCCGTACCAGGCGCACCACGCCGGGGTCGACCTCGGACAGGTCCCGGTCCGGGCCCGCCGCCCACAGCGCGAACGCGTCGGCCCAGCCCTCCAGGTCGCCCGCGGCCAGGCTCGCCTCCTGGCCTGCGATGACCTCGAGCACCCACGGGTGCTCGAAGACGGGCTCGCTGGTGCCCACCCCGCTGACGGCGACCGCGCGGACCAGCTCGGGGCGCTCCAGCGCGCAGTCGGTGGCGATGCCCCCGCCCATCGACAGCCCGACGAGGACGGCGGGGGCGGCGTCGAGTCCCCGGAGCAGCGCGGCGAGGTCGTCGGCCTGGCGGAACGGGCGGGTGGCGTTGTCGGAGGCGCCGTGGCCGCGGGCGTCCCAGGCGATGACGCGGTGGGTCGGCGCGAAGGCCCGGATCTGCGCCTCCCACATGCGGTGGTCGGTGAAGCCGCCGTGCAGCAGGACGAGGGGCGTTCCGGAACCGGCCTCGCGGTAGGCGAGGCGGCCGTCGGAGGTCGGCAGAAAGCGGACGGGAAGGGATGCCAGGTCGACAGTCATGACAACCAAGGTGTCATTTCTCGCGCGAGTTGGCAACCAAGGTGTCATCCTGGAGGCATGAACGACCACCGCACCGCTCCCGTCCGCCCCTCCCCGGACGCCCTGGCCGAACGCCTCACCGAGGTCTTCGACCTGGTCGGCCCGCTCTACCGGCGGGTGCACCGCAAGGTGGAGCAGGCGGCACCGGTCGAGGGCCTCCCGGTCGGCGTCCGCGCCGTGCTCGATCTGCTGCGCGCCCGGGGCCCGATGACGGTGCCGCAGATGGGCCGGGCCCAGGCGCTCAGCCGGCAGTTCGTGCAGCGCATGGTGAACGACGCGGCCCGGCAGGACCTGGTGGAGAGCGTGCCCAACCCCGCGCACCGCCGGTCGTCGCTGATCCGGCTCACCGAGCGGGGCCGGGACGCGATCGGCGCGGTACGGGCCCGCGAGCACGAGCTGCTGCGCCGCGTCGACGGCGACCTGACCATGGCCGACGTCGACGCTTGCCTGCGGGTGCTCGGCGCGGTGCACGCCCTGTTCGACGACGTGGACGTGGACTGAGCGCCCGGGCGGTCAGCCGGTGGCGAACTCCCGCAGCCTGTCCTCGGAGCCGTTGAAGCGGTCGTGGTCGCCGACCGCCGGGCCCGACGAGGTGTACTGCCACATGGTGTACGACGACCAGCCGGCCGGCAGTGTCCCCACCGTCGCGGCGTAGCGCGCGATCCACAGCGGGTTGACCGGTCCGAAACCGGCGTAGCCGCCGGTGCACTCCGACCACCAGCTGGTGGCGGTGTAGACGACCGCCGCCCGGCCGGTGCGGGACTTGTAGCGGTCCAGGAAGTCGCGGATCCAGGTGACCATGGCGCTCGCCGACTTGCCGTAGCAGGCGTCGCCGTACGGGTTCCACTCGATGTCGAGGACGCCCGGGAGGGTCTTGCCGTCGGCCGACCAGCCGCCGCCGTGCGCGAGGAAGTAGTCGGCCTGGGCGGCGCCGCCGGCCGTGTCCGGGGTGGCGAAGTGGTAGGCGCCGCGGACCATGCCGACGTCGAAGGAGCCGTCGTACTGCTGCGTGAAGTAGGGGTTGGTGTAGTACGTCCCCTCGGTGGCCTTGGTGTACGCCCACCGGACGCCGCTGTCCCACAGCGACCGCCAGTCGACGTCGCCCTGGTGGCTGGAGACGTCCACGCCTTCGGTCTGGGTGGCGCGGGAGGCCGGGGGCGGGGTACCGGAGGCGCCGTCGTGGGCGAGGACGCCGATGCCCATATAGGCGTTGCCGCGGGTGAGCGGCTGCCCGGTCGGGTCGGGCGCCGCCGACGCGGCCGGGGAGGCGGAAAGGAGCAGGACAAGGGCGGTCAGGACGCCGGTGAGGCACCGGCGGGACCGCCCGCGAGGACGGGATATGGGGCTTCGCACGAGTCCATCTGACCCGGGGCCGGCGTGCGCCGCACCCCGGGATGGGCCCAACGAAGCCGTCCGCGGCCGGTGCGTAGTCCGTGCGGGTGGCCGCCGTCGCCCCGGCGCGGGGGTCAGGCCGGGCGGAGCGTCATGAACAGGGCGCGCAGCCGGGTGTCGTCCGGGCCCGGCCAGCCGGAGGCGACGTGGCCGAGGGCGTCCGGCCGCGGCAGCGGCTGCTCACCGGTGACGGGTTCGAGGACGCGGTGGACGTGGAGGACCGTGCCGCCCGGCAGGGGCAGGTGCGTGCCGTCGGCGTCGTCGGCCGGCTCGGGCGTGGCCCCGTCCAGGCTCGGCGGGGCGGCGGCGCAGGAGCGGCCGACCTCGTGGTCGGGGGTGTCGGTGACGCTCTGGGCCATCGCCTGGGCCCGGCCCCCGATCAGCTCCAGCACCTGGCCGACCAGCACCGGGTCGTGGCAGCCGTCGTAGACCCAGCGCGTGCCCAGCACCCCGTGCTCCAAGGTGCCGACGAGGGCGTGCCCGGCGCCCTCCAGCGGCGCCCCCCGGTAGGTGAGCGGCGCCAGGTACGCCGTCCGCCCGGGGCTCGCGGTGTCGGTGGCCACGATGAACTCGATGCCGACCTCGCCCTCCGGGTCGTCCAGGCGGAAACCGCCCGACTTCTCCAGCACCGGGCCGGGGCCGCCCCGGTACCACGGGCGCCCGGGCAGCCAGCCGGCGAGCAGTTCGGTCTTGGTCGGCTTGAGGGTGGTGTGGTGGATGACGGCCATGCCGGTCGCTGCCTCCCGTGCGCGGATGCTGATCTTCTCAGCCTTGCACACCGTTCCCGCCGGTCAGCGCCGGGGTCAACCCGGCCCAGGGGTTGGGCGGTTCGCCGGTCACCGGGCCGCACACCGCCGCGCCCCGCTCGTGCGCGGTGCGGACCGCGAGCGGGACGAGGGCCTCGGGGACGCCGTAGACCAGGTGGCACAGCCGCTCCGGCGGGTGCCGGGCGGTCCAGGCCGGCCGGGTGAACGACGAGACATAGGTGCTCCAGTGCCCCTCGAAGGTGACGGTGAGGTCGGCGAGGCGGACATAGCCGGGGGCCGGATGCACGCCCGGGTTGAGCACGACGGTCCCGGTGCCCGACCGCCGCAGGTCCCGCACCAGCCGGCGGCAGGCGGGCACGCCGTCGGGGCCGGCGGTCACCCGGTCCAGGAAGCAGCCGTCGGCCGCGTACCACTCCCGGTGCCGGCGCGCCTCCTCGGTGAGGTCGGCCCGGTCCCGGACGCCGTAGTCGGTGTCGACGTAGCCCAGCACGCGGGCCCCGGCCGCGCGCAGCGCCCGGGCGGCCGCCGTGAACGCGGGGTCGGGGGCCGAGCCGGGGCCGCTCGCCGGGTTGAGGACGACCGCGTAGGCGCGGTCCGCCGCCGCGATCAGCCGGTGCCAGGCGCCCGGGTCGTCGGCCGGGTGCACGTACAGCGGCACCAGCAGGCTCACGGCACCGGCTCCCAGGCGGCCGCCCACAGCGCGGCGAGGGCGTCGTCCAGGCTGTGCTCCGGCCGCCAGCCGAGGGCCCGGGCGGCGGCGGTGATGTCCGAGCACTGCCAGGACACCCGCGCCGAGCGCGCCGAGCCGCCCGCGCCCTCCTCCAGCCGGCCCCGGAACCCCGCGTGCCGGGCCAGGCCGTGCGCCAGCTCCCGTACCGGTACGGCCCTGCCGCCGCCGATGTTGAGCACCCGGGGCAGCGGGGCGGGGGCCGTGACGGCGCGCTCGACCGCCCGGGCCACGTCGCGTACGTCGACGAAGTCGCGGTGGGCCGAGAGGTCCCCGAGGCGCAGTACGGCCTCCGGGTCCTGCCCGGCCGGGCGGAGCAGGGCGGCCAGCCGGCCGGGCAGGCTCGCGGGAGGCGCTCCCGGGCCGACCGGGTTGCCGATCCGCAGCACCACCGCGTCCAGGGCGGCGGAGGTCACCGCGAGGGTGCCCGCCAGCTTGGTCGCGCCGTACGGGGTGACCGGGCGGGCGGGGGACGACTCGGCGGCCTTCCCGCCCGGGGTGCCCGGCCCGTACTCGGCGGCCGAGCCCAGGTGCACCAGCCGGGCCGTGGGGGCCGCCGCGCACAGCGCCGCGCAGAGCACGGCGGGGCCGCGGGCGTTGACCTCGGCCAGCGTCACGGGATCGCCGCCCGTGACGCCCGCGCAGTTGACCACGGCGTCGGGGGCCGCCGCCGCCAGGGTCTCGGCGAGCCGTTCCGGCCGGTCCCGGGCGAGGTCGGCGGCGAAAGCGGCGCCGGCCGAGCGGCCGGCGGCGAGGACCCGCGCGCCCGGCAGGGCGCGCAGCCGCTTTGCCACATGGCGGCCCAGGTATCCGGTGCCGCCGAGGACGAGAATGCGCATGCGGTACTCAGGCTCCCTTGAGCAGCAGGGACTTGCGGCTGGTGAACTCGGCGTTGGCCCGGTCGTAGTCGTCGGGGCGGCCGATGTCCAGCCAGTATCCGTCGAAATCGTAGGCGTGCGGCGGGTTCTGGGCGCGCAGCAGGTCCAGGACGAGTTCGTCGAAGCCGAGCGGCAGACCGGGCGTGTAGCCGTCCAGGGTGGCGCGGCTGAGGCCGTAGACGCCCATGGAGACGCGGTAGTCCATGCTGGGTTTCTCGGTGAACGCGACGACCCTGCTGGCGTCGGTGGTGAGCACGCCGAAGTCGATGTTCACCTTGCGGGCGTAGGTGGCGATGGTGAGCGGCGCGCCGGAGTCCCGGTGGCGGCGCAGCACATCGGCGTAGTCGAGGTCGGTGAGGATGTCGCCGTTCATCACCAGGAAGTCCTCGGGCAGCCGGTCCCGGAGGCCGAGCAGCGGGCCCATGGTGCCGAGCGGGCTCTCCTCGGTGGCGTAGTCGACGGTCATGCCCCACTGGGAGCCGTCGCCGACGTAGGCGCGGATTATCTCGCCGAGGTGGCCGATCGCGAGGGTGCAGCGGGTGAACCCCGCGGCCGACAGCTGGCGCAGCACGATCTCCAGGATGGCGTGCTGGTCGCCGATCGGGACGAGCGGCTTGGGCAGCGCGGTGGTGTAGGGCCGCAGCCGGACGCCCTTGCCTCCGGCCAGGATCACTGCGTGCATGGGGCTCCTCCTTCGTGGGGCGATGCCGTGCGGACGGGGTCAGATGTTGTAGATGCCGGTCTTGTAGCGGGCCAGGTTGGCCGGGTCGCGGAAGAACTCCACGGTGTGGGCGAGGCCCTGCTCCAGGGTGTGGGCGGGCTGCCAGCCGGTGGCCCGGGTGAGCCGGGTGGCGTCGCAGACCAGCCGCATCACCTCGGAGTTCGCGGGCCGGATGCGGGCGGGGTCCGCGCGGACGTCGAGGTCGGCGTCCATCACCTTGCCGATCAGCGCGACCAGGTCGCCGACGGAGATCTCGCCGCCGGTGCCGGCGTTGAAGGTGCGGCCGACGACCTGCCCGGCGGGGGCGGTGCCGACGGCGAGGAAGGCCCGCGCGGTGTCCTTGACGAAGGTGAAGTCCCGGGTGGGCCGCAGATCGCCGAGGGTGAGGGTGCGCTCCCCCGCCGCGACCTGGCCGATGACGGTGGGGATGACGGCGCGCATGGACTGCCGGGGCCCGAAGGTGTTGAACGGCCGCAGGGTGACGACGGGGGTGGCGAAGCTGGCGTGGTAGCTGTCGGCGAGCCGGTCCCCGCCGGCCTTCGAGGCGGCGTACGGGGACTGGGTGTTGATGGGGTGGTCCTCGGTGATGGGCACGGTCCGCGCGGTGCCGTAGGTCTCGCTGGTGGAGGTGTGCACCAGCCGGGGCGTGCCGAGGGCGCGGACCGCCTCCAGCACGTTGAGGGTGCCGGTGACGTTGGTCTCCACGTAACTGTGCGGCGCCTGGTAGGAGTACGGGATCGCGATGAGGGCGGCCAGGTGGTAGGCGACGTCGGCGCCGTCGAGCAGGGCGCGGACCGAGCCGGGGTCGCGGACGTCGCCGAGGACGATCTCCACCTGGTCCAGCACGTCGGGGGCGAGGGTCTCCAGCCAGCCGTAGGAGGAGAAGGAGTTGTACTGGGCCATGGCTCTGACCCGGTGTCCGGAGGCGACCAGGGCCTCGGTGAGGTGGGAGCCGATGAAGCCCTCGGCTCCGGTGACGGCGGCGAGCGGTAGGGAGGTCAACTGGGGTGTCCTTCCGGTGGGTCGGCGGGGCGGGGACGGGGTCAGACGTGCCGGGCGGGGCGGCCGAGCAGCAGCAGCGCGTACGTCACCAGGCCGAGGACGGCGGCGGCGCAGCACAGCGGCAGGAGGGCGGGTCCGGGGGGCGCCCCGGGCCGTGGGAGCAGGCCGGCCACCGCCGCGGCGGTCAGGCAGATCACGGCCGGCGGCCAGGCGGTCCCGAACGCCTGGAGGAGCAGTGCGGTCCACAGGGTGGCCGCGAGGAGCAGCAGGGTGACCGGGGCGGCTCCGGCCAGCCGGGCGGCGGGCAGCAGCGGCAGCAGATAGGCGCCCAGACAGCCGGCCAGGACGGCGGCGGAGCGCAGCAGGAAGCCGGCCGGGGTGGCGGTGGCGCGCAGCGCGGCCACGGACAGGCCCCGGTAGCGGTACAGCAGCCATTCGGCGGGGCCCATGCTGACCGTCAGCACGATGACCGCGTACGGCTCGTGCCGTCCCTCCAGCAGCACCAGTATCCCGGCGGCGAGCCCGAACAGCCCGTACGGCAGGGACCAGCGCAGCCGGGGCCGGGGGCCGTCGACGGCGGCGGCCGGAAGGGCGAGGGCCTCGCGCAGGACGTGGCCGGTGGCGGCGAGGGTGGCCAGCAGGGCCAGCAGCGGCAGCCCGGCGCGCACCACCGGGCCGGGGTCCCACCAGGGCAGGGCGGCGGCACCCGCGATCAGCGGGGTCAGCGCGGCGAGCAGCAGCCGCTCGCGGGCCAGCACAAGCAGCACGCCGGCCGCCGCGAGATACAGCGACTGGGCCGCCGCCGCGAGCAGGACGGGGCCGGGGCCGGCCAGGGGGAGCGCGGCGGCGGTGGCGAGGGCGGCGCCGAGCGGGGCGCCGCCCAGCAGGGTGCGGGCGGCCTCCCGGCGGCCGGTGGCCAGCCGCAGATGGGTGCGGTGGCCGAGGGCCTGGCCCCAGGCCCAGGAGACCAGGCCGGCGACGACGGGTGCGGCGGTGTGCCGGCCGGGGTGCCACAGCGGCGCGGTGAGCAGGTAGGCGAGGCCCGGCAGGGCGAACAGCACCCCGCGCAGCAGGCAGCGCAGGGTGTCCGGGCGCCAGGGGTCGGCGGCGGGCGCGGGCTCGGGGTAGCTGCGGGGCACCTGTTCGTACAGGGCGGTGGCGAGGGAGAAGAGGTTCGGGTGGCCGTAGCGCTGTCTGATCTGTTCGGCGGTCAGGCCCTCGGCCTCCAGCAGGGCGGCGACCTCGTAGGGGTGGACGGCGGGGCCGACGCGGTCGGCGAGGTCGGCGGCGAGCCGGCTCACCGCCTCCGGGTCGCCGCCGTGGCCGGGCAGCCTGAGGGCCAGGGTGCGGTCGTCGCCGCGGACGGGCGGGGCGGCGAGCCGCAGGGCGAGGGTGTCCTGTTCGGCGCCGCCCGGTTCGAGCGCCATGGGCCCGCTCATCCGGCGAGGCTTTCCGCGGCTCTGAGGTGCTGCCCGCGCGCCGCCGGTTCGGTGAACGGCCGCGCGTGGTGCGGAAGTTCGAGGTAGATGGAGCGGAAGGTGTCGATGGTCTGGCGCAGCGTGAACTGTTCGATCACCCGCAGCCGGGCGGCCTCGCCCATCGCGCGGCGGCGTCCGGCGTCGGCGAGCAGTTCGAGCGCCGCCGCCGCCATGCGGTCCGGGTCGCGGGGCGGGACGACGAGGCCGGTGTCGCCGACGGCCTCGCGAACGCCGCCGACATCGGTGGAGACGGTGGCCCGGCCGCAGGACATGGCCTCGATGAGGGTGAACGGGAAGCCCTCGCTGATGCTGGAGAGCATCACCACGTTCCCGGCCGCGTAGGCGTCCTTGATGTCGTCGACCCGGCCCTCGAAGGTGACGGCGTCGGCGTGGCCGAGGTCGGCGGCGAGCGCCTCGCAGCGTTCCCGGTACGCCTCGCCGCCGCGGGGGGTGCCGCCGAACAGGCGCAGCCGCGCCTCGGGTATCTCCTTGCGGACCAGGGCGAAGGCGCGGATGAGGGTCTCCAGGTCCTTGATGGGGTCGACCCGGCCGGCCCAGCTGAGGGTGGGCGTCTCCGGTTCGGGACCGGCGGGCGGGAAGGCGGCCGGGTCCACGCCGTTGTAGACGGTGCGGATGGAGCGGGGGTCGGCGCCGCCCTGTTCCTCCCACAGCCGGTTGTAGCGGTTGCCGGGGGTGATCAGGGCGGCCCGCCGGTAGCTCTCCTCGGCCAGCAGCCGGAAGAAGCCGAGGACGACGGCCTTCACCGGCCAGCGGTAGGGGGCGGTGCGATAGCCGAGGTAACGTTCCCGCAGGTAGACGCCGTGCTCGGTGAGCAGCAGCGGGACCTGGTACCGCTCCAGGCCGGCGAGGCCGGGCAGGACGGCCACGCCGCCGCTGACCGCGTGGGCCACGCCGTGCCGGGGCGGGGGCGCGGCGAGCGGGCGCAGAGCGTGTTCCAGCAGGGTGGTGGCGGTGAGCGCGTCGTGCAGGGTGGGCCGGGCCTCCCGGACGGGGAGTCCGGGGCGGGTCCACACCCCGGCGAGCAGGGAGACGGCCCGGTCGCCGCGCAGGAACGGGCTGAGGGCGCCCTCGGCGGCGGCCCGGGCGAGGGCGTACAGCGCGGCCGGGAACCGCTCCTCGGCCCGCGGGTCGAGGAGTGCGGTCAGGAAGTGTTCGTAGGCGTCGGCGAGCCGGGCGAGGGCCCGGCCCCGGGGCGGGCGGCCCTCGGGCGGCGCTCCCCACATGGGCACGGACAGCACGCTGTGGACGTGGCCGGGCAGGTCCCAGACGACGCCTTCGCGTCCGGTGCCGGTGACGGCGATGACGTCGAAGTCGAGGTCGGGCATGCCCTGGACGAGCTGGTCGCACCAGACGCTGACGCCGCCGTGGCTGTGCGGATAGGTGCCTTCGGTGAGCAGGGTGACGTGCGCCGCGCCGGTGCGGCGCGCGCCGTGCTGAACGTGCATCGATGGGGCTCCACGGCCGAGGTGTGGGGTGGTCGCGGTCCCGCCCGCCGGCGGGCGGGCGGGACCGGAGCCCGTCCGCCCCTGGCGGGGAACGTGCGGACGGGCCCTGGGGTCGGTGCGCGGTTCAGCTGTCCGCGGTGTGCGCGGCCCGCTCGGTGACGGCCGCCGGGACCTTGGTGCGCGGGGCCGGGGCGGTGGCGGCGGGGGCGCCGTCCGGGTGTGCGGCGGGCGCGGCGGCGGTGGCCGGCAGGGTGAAGGTGAGCGGGGTGCCCGTGGAGGCGGTCCAGCCGGAGACGGCGCCCGCGTACGCGGTGCCGTAGGCGGTGCCGGCGAGGGTGGTGCCGGTGGGCAGGGTGACGGGGACGGCGGTGCCACCCGGGCCCTGCACGGTGACGGTGGTGCCGACGCGGTAGGCGGTGACCCGGCCGGCCTGTACGGCGCTCTTCCATGCGGCGCGGCGCTGGAGTTCGGCGCCGATGTCCTTCATCCGCAGGTTGACCACCGGGGTGTTGTCGGCGAACAGGGCGTCGTAGCCGTCGAGTACGCCGTCGAGCACCGGGTAGGCGATGCGGTCCTCGGCGAGGTTGGCCTGGTGGATGAAGTGCGGCTTGGGGTCGTTGGACAGCACGTGGCCGAGGGCGATCCGGGTCTCCAGCGGCACGATGTGGCCGCTGTAGCCGGTGGCGGTGTCCAGCGGGGCCGGCAGGCAGGTGGTGGTGGCCGGGTTGTCCTCGCAGATGCCGCTGCCGCCCTGGGCGCGGCTGGTGTAGAGCCAGTTGTACTCGTCGACCTGCTCGGCCGCCCGACCCGCGTTGTAGAAGACGTTCATCGGGTAGCGGGAGACGGTGGTGGCGGGGCCGACCTTGCGCTGGTCGGGGTCGCGGGAGTTGTCGGAGGCGATCCACTTGACGCCCTCGGCGGTGAGCGCGAGGCCCAGGTTGGGGTTGTCCTGCGGCTGCTGCGGCAGGATCCTCAGGCCGGAGTGCTCGCCGGTGACCAGCTCGTCGGTCTCCAGCGGGAGTCCGGCGGCCTGTCCCCAGGCGCGGTTGGTGGCGATCTCGTAGTCGATCGTGGCGAGGCCGACCCACTTGGTGTTGCCGACGAAGTCGGTGGCGCAGGTCCAGGGCACGACGGTGACGTTCTGCTCGCAGCCGAGGAAGGCGTGCGTGTAGGTGTGGTTGACCCAGCGGAACTTGTTCCGGTCGGCGATCAGCTTGTCGGCGAGCCGGTCGACGCCGTCGTTGTCCTCGCGCTGGTCGACGCTGCCGGCGCCGTTGTAGACCAGGTCGAGGGTGAAGCGGTGGCTGTTCTGCCAGGTGGTGGCGTAGTCGACGTCCGCCGGGGTCATCCGGATCGGGTTCGGGGTGCCCGTGCCGTTCGCGCAGTCGACGTCGCCGGGCGTGCAGTTCAGCTCGGTGTCCCAGCGGTCGTCGGCGGCGAACACGTCGTCCACGTGGACGGCGAAGTAGTTGCGGGAGGCGCCGAGGTGCACCCCGCCGGTCATCCACTCCACGATGCCCCGGGCCAGCAGCCGGAACTGCTGCTGGTACCGGTTGTAGACGAAGGTGACGACCAGTTCGCGCCGGCCGTCGTGCCGGTACTCGCCGACCAGGGAGCCCTGTTTCGTGGTGCCCGGGACGGGTGCCTGCACGTACGGGGTGAAGTCGGCGCCGGCGGCGGGCGCCGACAGGTAGGCGTAACTCTCGCCCACGGTCGGCGAGTTGTCCTCGAACGGGACCGCGCCGTCGAGGTAGCCGAAGGGGCCGGCCTGCCCGGCGGCGGTGACCTGGGCGCGGACCCCGTCGACGCTGCCCGAGTAGCCGCCGGAGGTGGGCACCTGGAGGCCGACCTGGGGCCGGGCGTAGGTGTAGGCGTCGACCTGCGGGATGGCGTACGTCTGTTCGTAGGCGGCGAGCGCGCTCATCTCGGCGCTGCCGGCCGCGAACGGGTTGTCGTTGGGCAGGACGACGGCCTGGTACTTGGCGCGCGGGCGGCCGTCGACGGTGTCGGCGAGGAAGGCCGCGTCGATGGTGGGCCGGTCGGCGCGGGTCAGGTCGACCTTGGTGTACGGCGTGCCGGCGGTGTCGAGTTCGGCGGCTATGGCGTCGGTGGCCGGGCCGCCGTCGCTCACCACCAGGACTCTGAGGTCGATGCGTGGTGCGGTGGTGTCGGCCTGCGCCGGGCCGGCCGGCAGGCCGAGCGCGGCGATGAGCGCGCCCACCGTCAGGGCGGTGGTGCGTATGGTCCGCTTCATTGCGGTGAAGTCCCCTCCCCGGACAGGGGTGAGCACGGCTCCCGTGGAGCGGACGCACCCCCTCGCGCGACGCCGGCGTCCCCCTCAGAAGCCGGTCGTCGGCAAATCCGTCGCGTCACATGGTGATGTCTCTGTGGAGCTTTTGTGGTCGAGATACGAAAGATGACGGAAATTGGCGCGTGTTGCCCATCGCCTGAGGCAACCGGGCGGGCCTTTTTCCCGTCGTCGCCGTGCGAGTGGTACAGGACGCGGGGCGGGCCCGGCGGGCTGGTCCGGCCACTGGACGACGCACCGGCGGACCATGCCGGTCCGCCGGGCGATGGGTCGTGGTGCGCCCCGCGACGAGCCGTCGGCCGGGGCCGTTTCAAGTCACCGGGGCCGGGCCGCCTCGTGTCCGTCAGGCGCAGAGCACCCGGGTCTCGGGGGTGTAGACGGGTCCGCCGTTGGTGTTGCTGCTGTCGCTGAACTCGGCGTAGTAGTACGAGTAGAAGCCGATGTTGCCGTTGCAGCCGGAGTCGGCGGCGACCTGGAGCGTCAGCGTGACGGTCCGGCTCTGGCCGGGCGGGATGGTGGAGCCGTAGTTGCCGCCGAGGTTGCTCGGGCCGGTGCCGGAGCAGGGGGTGGAGCCGGCCGCGGTGGCCAGGCTGCAGCCGGTGAAGCTGTACTTCAGGTCCGGGCGCTGGGTGGTCAGCCAGGTCGGGTCGATGGTCTGGTACACGAACCAGACGTCGTAGGACTTGTTGTTGGTGAGCGTCATCGACAGCTTCACCGTGCCGCCGGGGGTGGTGGTGGCGGTGTCGGTGGCGAAGGCCAGGGTGGTGGGCGCGGGGTCGGCGCTCGCGCTGGGGGCGAGACCGAAGACGGCGAGGAGGAAGGCGAGGACGGCGGTGAGACCGAGGCGTCTCGGCAGAGGTGATCGCATGGCCCGGGAGGCTAGGCACCGGCCCGGCGCGGCGTCTGTACCCGTGCACGCGTCCGGAGCCGGTTCGGCCGAAAGTGATCGCCGTGTGAAGAAGCCGCGATGGCGGCGTGATGGCGCACCGCTTCTCGTATCCCCGCACGCCGGGAGTGGTGGGCGGGAGCGGGTGGCGGGGCGTTCCGGGCCGGTGACGCACGGAGAACCGTTGGCGCGGACGCGCCGTCGTGCCGGCGACGGAACGGGGACCGCCGCTTGTGAGGGGGGTCATTCCCGGCCACTCGGCGGTTTCCGGCCGTCGCGGGTCGGGCCGGACCGGGCATGTACGCGCGGCGCGGGGGTATCCGGCCTGCGAATTCGTTCGTTCGGCGGACCACTCTGGAGGCAAAGAGCATGCTCATGGCACACCCCGCGGTGCTGAAGGACCTCATCGCCCAGTACGAGACCCTGTCCCTGCTCGGGGCCGAGGAGAGCACCCCCGAGGCCCGGCAGCGGCTCGCCGACATCTCGTACACGCTGTGCGTGGCCACCGGCACCCGGGACGTCGACATGGCCGTCATCGCGGCCCGGCACCGTCTCTCCGGTGCCCGCCCGGAGGACGACTCCCTGCTCCAGACATCCGGGGCCTGAACCACGCCCCTCCCCCGAACTCGTTGCCTCCCGCTTCTGGTCGCCGGGACACGCCGGACGGTATACAGACCCAGTCGAACAGCCGAGGGCGAGCACAGGGGGAGGGCGCATGGCGCGGGAGAGGCGTGCGGCGGCACGGCGGCGGGCCGCCGCGCTGGCGGCGGCGCTGGGCGGCTGCCTCGTGGCCGGGGCCGCCACGGCACCGCCGGCCGGCGCGCACCCCGGCGGCCACGGCCGCGCGGTCGCCTACGCGGCACTCGGCGACTCCTACACCTCCGGTCCCGGCATCCCGGCGCAGGTCGACGCCGACTGCGCCCGCTCGGACCACAACTACCCCTCGCTGGTGGCCGCCGAGCGGCACCCGAGGACGTTCACGGACGTCAGCTGCGGCGGGGCCACCACCGCCGAGATGTGGCGGGCACAGGGCTCCCACCCGCCCCAGCTCGACGCGCTGGACCGGCACACCGACCTGGTGAGCGTGCAGATCGGCGGCAACGACATCGGGTTCGGCCCGATCATCGAGACCTGTGCCCGCCTCGCCGCCCGGGACCCGGCGGGCAACCCCTGCGAACGCGCGTACCGGGCCTCGGGCCACGACCAACTCGCGCTCGCCGTGCTGCGTACCGCCCCCGAGGTCGACCGGGTGCTGCGCGCCGTGCGCGCCCGCGCCCCGCACGCCCGGGTGCTCGTCGTCGGCTACCCCGCCCTGCTGCCCGACGACGGCGGCGGCTGCTTTCCCCAGGTCCCGTTCGCGAGCGGGGACTTTCCGTACCTGCGGGACACCGAGAAGCGGCTGAACCGGATGCTGCGGCTGGTCGCCGCCGTGAACCGGGCCGAGTACGTGGACACCTACGGCCCCACGGCCGGCCACGACATGTGCCAGGCACCCGGGGACCGCTGGATCGAGCCGCTCCGGCCGGCCGCGCCCGCGGCACCCGCCCACCCCAACGCCCGGGGCGAGGCGGCCATGGCACGGGCCGTGCTGGACCGGCTGGAGCGCGGGCGCGGCTGAACCGGGGCGGCCCTCGCGGAGAGCCGCCCCGTGCGATGCGTCAGCCGCCGAGCGCGCTCCCCACCACGGCCCGGGCCTCCTCCTGCACCCGGGCGAGGTGGTCGGGGCCGAGGAAGGACTCGGCGTACACCTTGTAGACGTCCTCGGTGCCCGAGGGACGCGCGGCGAACCAGGCGTTCTCGGTGGTGACCTTGATGCCGCCGATCGCGGCGCCGTTGCCGGGCGCCTCGGTGAGCACGGCCGTGACCGGCTCCCCGGCCAGTGTGTCCGCGGTGACCTGGGCCGGTGACAGCTTGCCGAGCAGCGCCTTCTGTTCGCGGGTGGCGGGCGCGTCGATGCGGGCGTAGGCGGGGGCGCCGAAGCGGCCGGTCAGCTCGGCGTAGTGCTCCGAGGGCGTCTTGTCGGTGACGGCCGTGATCTCGGCGGCGAGCAGCGCCAGGATGATGCCGTCCTTGTCGGTGGTCCACACCGAGCCGTCGCGGCGCAGGAAGGAGGCGCCGGCCGACTCCTCGCCGCCGAAGCCGAGGTCGCCGCCGACGAGTCCGTCCACGAACCACTTGAAGCCGACCGGCACCTCGACCAGCCGGCGGCCGAGGTCGGCGGCGACCCGGTCGATCATGGTGGAGGAGACCAGGGTCTTGCCGATGCCCGCGGCGTCCGGCCACTGCTCGCGGTGCCGGTAGAGGTAGGAGATGGCGACCGCGAGGTAGTGGTTGGGGTTCATCAGGCCGGCGTCCGGGGTGACGATCCCGTGCCGGTCGGCGTCGGCGTCGTTGCCGGTCGCGATGCGGAAGCGGTCGCGCCGTTCGATCAGGGAGGCCATCGCGTACGGCGAGGAGCAGTCCATGCGGATCTGGCCGTCCCAGTCCAGGGTCATGAACCGCCAGGTGGGGTCGGTGTGCGGGTTGACCACCGTCAGGTCGATGCCGTGCTGTTCGGCGATCCGGCCCCAGTAGGCGACGGAGGCGCCGCCGAGCGGGTCGGCGCCGATGCGCACCCCGGCCGCGCGGACGGCGTCCAGGTCCAGCACGCCGGGCAGATCGGCGACGTAGGTGCCGAGGAAGTCGTACCGTCCGGTGGTGTCCGCGGCGAGCGCGCGGGCGTACGGCAGCCGGCGCACGTCCTTCAGGCCGCCCGCGATGATCTGGTTGGCGCGGTCCTGGATCCAGGAGGTGGCGTCGGAGGCGGCCGGTCCGCCGCTCGGCGGGTTGTACTTGAAGCCGCCGTCGGCGGGCGGGTTGTGCGACGGGGTGACCACCACGCCGTCGGCGAGGCCCGAGGTGCGGCCCCGGTTGTGGGTCAGGATCGCGTGCGAGACGGCGGGGGTCGGCGTGTAGCCGTCGGCGCCGTCGACGAGCACGGTCACCTCGTTGGCGGCGAACACCTCCAGCGCGGTCGCCTTCGCCGGCTCGGACAGGGCGTGGGTGTCGGCACCCAGGAACAGCGGGCCGTCCGTGCCCTGGGCGGCGCGGTACTCGCAGATGGCCTGGCTGGTGGCGGCGATGTGGTCCTCGTTGAAGGCGCTCGCCAGGGACGAGCCCCGGTGCCCCGAGGTGCCGAACGCCACCCGCTGCGCCGGATCGGCCGGATCGGGGTGCAGCGTGTAGTACGACGTGACCAGCCGGGCCACGTCGACGAGGTCCTCGGGACCGGCCGGCCGGCCGGCTCGTTCATGCGGCATGAGTAGCATTCCTCCACGTCGGTGGGATCGTTCGCTCACCGCACATCTTTCCCCGTGGGGGGCGCGCGGTGCGAGTGCGCCCCACCGGCGGGGACGCACCGCCGGTGGGTGGCGGCCGGGCGGGGAGTCCTCCGCGCCCGGCACCGGTTTCGGGACGACCTCCTTCTTCACGGGGTCGTCCGGGCCGGGCGCGGCGGCCGTGGCGTTCGCCGGGGGGACAGCCCCGCCCCGGGGGCGCGGCTCAGTGCCGCCGCGCCCGCTCCCGCTCCTGTTCCCGCGCGAAGGCGTACAGCTCCTTGGAGGTGGCGATGAGTTCGCGCCGCTCCTCCCGTGAACCGACCATCGGCTGCGAGCCCTTGAGCGGCACCTGGGCGCTCTCCGGCAGGAACCGGACGGTGACCAGACCGATGACGCCGGCCAGCATCAGGTAGTAGGCGGGCATCAGGTCGTCGCCGGTCAGCTCGACCAGCGCGGCGGTGACCAGCGGGGTGGTGCCGCCGAACGCGGCGACCGCGATGTTGAAGCCGATGCCCATGGCCGCGTAGCGCACGGCGGTCGGGAACAGCGCGGGCAGGGTGGCCGCGCTGGGCGCGGCGAAGCCGGCCAGGACGGTGGACAGGAGCAGCACCCCCGCGATCGGCGGCCAGGTGCCGCCCGCCTTGATCAGCAGGAAGGCCGGCACGGCGAGCACGATCATCGCGGCGGCGGCGACGGCGTAGAGCGGCCGCCGGCCCACCCGGTCGCTGAGCCGGCCGAGGAAGGTGATCAGGATGACGATCCACACCATGCCGACGAGCACCAGGAGGTCGGCGGAGCCGCTGGAGCGGTGCAGGGTCTCGGTCTGGTAGGTCGGCAGATAGCCGGTGACCATGTAGTTGGTGACGTTGTAGAGCAGCACCAGGCCCATGCAGACGAGCAGCGCCCGCCAGTGGTTGCGCACGATGTCCTTGAACTCGCTGCCCGCCGATTCCTGCGCCAGGGCCTTCTCGTGTTCGTCCAGCTGCTGCTGGAAGGCCGGGGACTCCTCCAGCTTCATCCGCATGTAGAGGCCGATGACACCGAGCGGTCCGGCGATGAGGAACGGCACGCGCCAGC
Source organism: Streptomyces sp. NPDC029296 (assembly GCF_055569255.1). Lineage (NCBI taxonomy): Bacteria > Bacillati > Actinomycetota > Actinomycetes > Kitasatosporales > Streptomycetaceae > Streptomyces > Streptomyces sp. NPDC029296. The sequence goes on along the minus strand of NZ_JBVHXT010000022.1, from coordinate 3,665 downwards.
CCCAGGACAGCATCTGCTCGTCCGTCAGGGCCAGGTTCAGCGCCGTGACCAGCGCCGAGCCGAGGGCGTAGCCGGTGAAGGTGCCGAAGTCGAGCCAGCTGGAGAGGAAGCCGCGCCGGCGGTCCGGGGAGTACTCGGCGACGAAGGTGGTGGCTCCGCCGTACTCGCCGCCGGTGGAGAATCCCTGGACCATGCGGGCCAGCAGGAGCAGCACCGGCGCGGCGAGGCCGATGGTGGCGTAGCCGGGGATGACACCGATGGCGAAGGTGCCCGCCGCCATCATGATCATGGTGGTGGCGAGCACCTTCTGCCGGCCGATCCGGTCGCCGAGCGGCCCGAAGACCAGGCCGCCGAGGGGCCGTACGACGAAGGCGGCGGCGAAGGTCGCGAACGAGGAGATGACCTGGGCGGCCGGGGAGGCGCCGGGGAAGAAGACCTTGCCGATGGTGGCGGCGAGGTAGCTGTAGACGCCGAAGTCGAACCACTCCATGCAGTTGCCGAGCGCGGAGGCGCCGACGGCGCGCCGCAGCAGCGGGGGCTCGACGACCTGGACGTCGTCGGCGCCGAAGGCCCGCCGGTTGCGGTGCAGCCTGCGGCTCAGCTCCTCGCGGACCTGGTGCGGCAGCCGGGCCACGGCCTTCGGCACCCGCACCCCGCTCCGGGCCCCCCGTTCCCCGCCGGACGCGGACTCCGCGTCAGACCTCTCGCCGCTCATCAGCGCCTCCTTCCGCTCGCCGTTTCGATCACCGCCTGCCCCTTTGGCCGGACCGGAAACGGAACCCATGCATCCGCCCCGTCGGGGAACTGTGACACAGACCACAGACGTAAGGAAAAAATAGGACATAATGGAGTGCGTCGGACAGCGTTGTCAGCCCGCCTCTGGCGCGACCCCGATCCCCAAGGAGCCGTTTCCCGCATGGCGCACGGACCCCGCCGCAGCCCCCTCCTGCCGCCCCGCCCCGCCCCGACCCGGCCCTCGCCCGCGACTGCGACCAGTGCCTCGGCTGGGGCACCGTCGTCACCCCCGACGGGGACCACGAGCTGTGCCACGCCTGCCAGCCGGGCCCCGACGCGGAGGAGGGCGGCGCCGCCCGTCCCTAGCGCCGCCCCGTATCCCCCGACCTCGGCCCCGCCCGGGACGATCACGTTCCGGATACGCTTTGGGTAATGGTTTCACCAAGAAACATTCAAAGCCGAGCAGGGGGGCTGCCATGAGCACCGCACGCACCAGCAGGACACCGTTGCCGGGCATCGGCGTCCGGTACGACCTGACGACCCGCGAACACCGCCATCTGTCGGTGGTCGCCCACCGGGACGGCTCGCGCACCGTGAGCGCCTACCGGCACGACGACCCCGACGCCTGCGCGCTGTCGGTCCGGCTCACCGGGCAGGAGGCGGAGGCGCTGGTGGACGCCCTGAAGCCGACCCATCACAGCCCCACCCTGCTGTCCACCACGGAACTGGGGCTGGTGGCCGAACGCATCGAGCTGTCCGGGACCTCCCACTGGAACGGGCGGCTGCTCGGCGACACCCGGATGCGCACGGAGACCGGCGTGTCGATCGTGGCCGTTTTGCGCCGCGCCGAGGCGATCCCCTCCCCCGGCCCCGGATTCCGGCTGGCCGGCGGGGACACACTGATCGTCATCGGCACCCGCGAGGGCGTGGACGCCGCCGCCGCGATACTCGGGCGGGAGTGATCGGGATGCATTCCTCCGCGGTCTTCCTGATCGAGTTCGGTGCGATCATCCTGAGTCTCGGACTGCTCGGCAGGCTCGCCGCCCGCCTGCGGTTCTCCCCCATCCCGCTGTATCTGCTGGCCGGGCTGGCCTTCGGCGAGGGCGGCCTGCTGCCGCTCGGCACCAGCGAGGAGTTCGTGGCCGTCGGCGCCGAGATCGGCGTCGTCCTGCTGCTGCTGATGCTGGGCCTCGAATACACGGCCGGCGATCTGGTCTCCAACCTGAAGACGCAGTACCCGGCCGGGATCGTGGACGCCACCCTCAACGCCCTGCCCGGCGCCGCCATGGCCCTGCTGCTGGGCTGGGGCCCCATCGCCGCCGTCGTCCTGGCCGGCATCACCTGGATCTCCTCCTCGGGAGTCATCGCCAAGGTCCTCGGCGACCTGGGCCGGATCGGCAACCGGGAGACACCGGTCATCCTCAGCATCCTGGTGCTGGAGGACCTGTCCATGGCGGTCTACCTGCCCGTCGTCACCGCCCTGCTGGCCGGCACCGGCATCGCCGCGGGCAGCGTCACGCTGGCCATCGCGCTCGGCGTGGCGGGCCTGGTGCTGGGGGTGGCGGTGCGCTACGGCCGGCACATCTCGCGCTTCGTCTCCACCGACGACCCGGAGAAGCTGCTGCTGGTGGTGCTCGGTCTGACCCTGGTGGTGGCCGGGGTCGCCCAGCAGCTCCAGGTCTCGGCGGCGGTCGGCGCGTTCCTGGTGGGGATCGCCCTGTCCGGGGAGGTCGCCGAGGGCGCCCACAATCTGCTGGCGCCGCTGCGGGACCTGTTCGCGGCGGTGTTCTTCGTCTTCTTCGGCCTGCACACCGATCCGGCGAGCATCCCGCCGGTGCTGCTGCCCGCCCTCGCCCTGGCCGCCGTCACCACCCTCACGAAGATCGCCACCGGCTGGTGGGCGGCCGGCCGCGCGGGCATCTCGGGCCGGGGCCGCTGGCGGGCCGGCGGCACCCTGGTGGCGCGCGGCGAGTTCTCCATCGTCATCGCGGGACTCGCCGTCACCTCCGGCATCGACTCCGACCTCGGCCCGCTGGCCACCGCCTATGTGCTGATCCTGGTGGTGATCGGACCGCTCACCGCCCGGTACACCGAGCCGCTCGCCCTCCGGCTGACCGGCCGCCGGACCCGGCGCACGGCACCGGAGACCGAGGCCGGGACCGGCCCGGACGCCGTCGCCCCGGGACAGGACGCCCCGGTCGGCCGCTCCTGACCGGCGCCCGGCGGCGCCGAAGTACGGCATGTCGTCGCCCCTGCCGGGACCGCCGGCCCCGCTGGAACCGCTGCTCGTCCCCTACGGCTACTGGGCCGTGGGGGCCGTGGTCCTCGTGGAGGACTTCAAGGTCCCCGCGCCCGGCGAGACGATCCTCCTCGCGGCGGGGGTGTACGCGGGTGCGGGACGGCTGAACGCGGTGGCCGTGGCGCTCATCGCGTTCGCCGCGGCCGTCGCCGGGGGCGCGGTCTACGACGAGATCAGGCGCTACCAGCCGAGCCGTACGTCGTCCTCGCCGGGGCCCTCGTGATCGCGGGGTTCGCCGTACGCCACCTCGTGCGGCGGCGCGCCCGCTGACCCGCCGGCGGGTTTGCACGGCGGCGCAGCGGCAATCCGAAGGGGGACCACAGACCGCGCACGACGTTGGGAAGTGACACGCGATGGCCGACGACAAGAAGGCCAAGGCCAAGACCGAGCAGGTCAAGGGCAAGGTGAAGGAGGCCGCGGGTCGCGCCGTCGGCAACGAGCGCATGGAGGCCGAGGGCCGCGCGCAGGGTGCCAAGGGCGACGCCCGGCAGGCCAAGGAGAAGGCGAAGGACGTCTTCAAGCACTGAACCGAGGTGCGCGCCGTCCGGCCGCGGGGGGGGGGGGGGGGGGGGGGGGGGGGGGGGGGGGGGGGGGGGGGGGGGGGGGGGGGGGGATAGGGGGGGGGGTTCTT